>PXSE01000055.1:0-4396 GCA_003022905.1 Halobacteriales archaeon QS_9_68_42 | reverse complement strand
CGGAGAGCGCGGCGACGGCGGCCGTCGAGTCGGTCGCCGGGGCCACCGCCGACAACACCTCCTCGATGCGGCAGGACGTGCTGGCCGGCCGCCGGACCGAGGTCGACGCCATCGGCGGCTACGTCCTCGAACGGGCCCGCGAGCACGGCCTCGAGGTTCCGGTCAACGAGACGATGACGCGGCTCCTGCGGGCTTGGGAGGCCGGCCGAGGGCTCCGCTAACGGGTGGCGGAACGTGATCAACTCGGTGAGCGTGGATGGAAACCAGCCGCTGCGGAAAGTTTTTACTACAAATCCATCTTCGCGCGATACAGCTGGCAGTATCACTCCATGTAGCCGAGGTCCTGGAGGCGCTCTTTGGCCGTGTCATCCATGTGCTCGAGGGTCTCCTCGGTGTCGGCGTCGGTCGCGTCCCATTCGTCGACCGTCCGGCCCTCGAACCGCTTGAGGGCGGCCAGCGTCTCCCCGACGACTGGGTCGGCGGTCCCGACCGGGTCGGTCTCGCCGGGGTCGTCGTCGAGGCGGTAGGCCTCGTCCGGGATGCGCTCGTTGCGGATGTACTTGCTGTCGGGACGGCGGGCCGCCCGCATCCGCGAGTAGAACCGCGACTCTTCCTCGAGGTCGATGCCGGCCTCGGCGGCCTTCGTCTCCAGCTGGTTCAGCTCCACGACCGGCCGGTGGTAGTCGACGAAGGCGTACTCGCCGTCCTCGATGTCCCGGCCGGCCGACAGCAGCGAGCGGCCGGGCTCGAACCGCCGGGCACCGACGGCGCCGGTCGCGTCGGCGGCGGCCGTCGACTCAAGCACCGTGTCGTAGAGGTCGAGCAACTCGACCTGCTCGTCCGTCCGGCCGGCCTCAAGATCGGGGTGTTTGACCAGTAGCGGCACGTTGACCTGCGGGTCGTACACGGCGAACTCGTGGCCGTAGAGGCCGTGTTCGCCGTGGAGTTCGCCGTGGTCCGAGCAGACGACCACGACGGTGTCCTCCCACTGGCCGGTCGCTTTCAGGTGCTCGAACAATCGCCCGAGTTCGGCGTCGATGTGGCGTATCTCGGCGTCGTACAGTCCGCGGATGTCGTCGAACTCCGCGTCGTCGATCGCCCGGGCGCCGGAGTTGTACTCCTTGGAGTTCTGGCAGACATCGCGGGGGTCGACGTCGGGGGCGAACGCCTGGCGGTACTCCTCGGGCGGGTAGTACGGCAGGTGGGCGTCCATCAGATTGACGAACGCGAACCACTCATCGTCGGCGTTGTCGTCGACGAACCCCTGGACGCAGTCGATTATCTGCGGGGTCCGCGAGTCGGCGCCCTCGCCGTCGGCGAGGTGTTCGTGGACGTCGTTGCCCAACTCGACGAGGCGGTCGGCGACCCATCGGAACCGGCTGTCGAGAACGCACTGCCAGAGGCCGGCGGCCACCCCCGACAGCGCCTCCCCGGGCAGTATCTCGAAGAAGTTGTCCTGCCGGTCGAAGCCGGCCGTTAGCCGCGTGTACGGCGTTATCCAGGCGTTCGAGGAGTAACACGCCGTCGCGTAGCCGGCCGAAGAGAGCGTTTCCGCCAGCGTGCCGACGTCCTCGGGCAGATAGGGCGCCTCCTGGGTGGCGGTGTGCTCGGCGGGGTACAGCCCCGTGAACACCGAGGCGTGGACGGGCAGGGTCCACGGCGCCTGCGCGACGGCCTCCTCGTAGACGAGCGCCTCCTCGGCGAAGGCCTCCAGCGTCGGCGTCGTCGGCTGGTCGTACCCGTACGGCGTCAGGTGGTCCTTCCGGACCGTGTCCATGACCACCAACAGTACGTTCCGACCGGCGCGCTCCATCCGTAGCTGGCCTTCCGTGGGTTTCGGGCTTAAACGGTGTGGTGTCGAGCTACCGGACCCCGGACCAGTCGACGAAAGTGCCCTCCACGAGCGTTCCAGCCTGCTCGGCGACGTAGTCGGATTTCGCGGCCACCACCGCCGTCGAGAGCGACGCGCCCCCGTCGGCGTGGGCCCGGAGCCTGTCGCGCTTCCAGTCGGCGGGGGTGGTGCGGCTCTCGACCCGCCGGCGAAGCGGCCGGAGGCGGGCGGCGATGGCCTCGGGGTCGAACCCCGCCCGCGAGAGACCCTCGGCGGCGACCGCAAAGAGGTCCCCGTACAGGTCGTCGATGTCGGTCGCCTCGTCCCCGTCGGCGGTTATCCAGGCGAGGTCGGCGTCCAGGCCGTCGCGGGCGGCCGCGTAGAAATTCACCTGGGCCGTCTCCCATGGGAGGTCTCTGACGGGGTGGTCGGTCGCGACGAGGCCGTGCAGTGCGCCGGCGAAGGCCGCCACAAGCGAGACAGCGTCCCGGACGGTCGGCTGGCCAGGCAGCGGGCGGAACTCAATGCGTGCATTGGCGGCCGACTCCGAGGCGCCGCCGAATACCGGCCGGACCCACCGCCAGTAGGAGCCGTGCTTGTGGCCGAGGTGGGCGAACCGGTCGTCGAACCGGTCGCCGCCGTCGAACAGTTCCGGCGCAATGGGCGGGTCGGCGGCGATGCGGTCGACGGCGTCGGCCGCGGCGTCGATGTCCCGGGGGAACCGGACCTTCTCCGGGCGCTCGGCGTCGTTCATCACGGCCTCGTACAGTCGGACGCGGTTCTCAAGGTGGTCCTCCGCGAGGACGGACTCGACGGTCGCGTCGGCGTCGTACAGCGACGGCGGGAACAGCGGGGAGTTGACCGCGAGCGCGAGCAGCGGGCCGGCGACGCGCAGCGCGTACCCGAAGTAGTCCGGCAGGTTGGCGGCGGCCGGCACCTGGTAGTGGGGCTGGATGCTGCTCGTCAGCGCGCCCGGGCAGATGGTCGGCGTCTCGAGGGTGACGTTGGCCGTCTCCAGGTGGCACGCCGGTTCGTACAGCGACGTGTTGGACATCACCTGATAGCGGACCGACGGCGGCATGTTCGGCGAGAGGACGACGCCGTCTATCTCGACGCTGGCCGCAAGGTACTCGGCGGCCGTCTCGCCGACTGGGGGAACGGTCCAGAAGCCGTCGGCGACGAGGCGGATGCCCTCGTTCCGGGTCGAGACCTCGTGTGCTGCCCGGACCGCCGCCCGGGCCTCGTGGCCCAGCGCCGCCAGTCCGTGGGGGCCGAACGGCTGTGGCCGGCCCGCCAGTTCGGCGTTGTGCAGGCCGAGTTCCTTTTCGAAGCCGATGAGTTCGAGCAGCGGGACCGACACCCGGCGAAGCACGTCGGTGCGGCCGTCGACGGCGTAGAACTCGTGTTCCAGCCCCAGGATGGCCTGCGGATTGTCGAAGGTGCCGACCTCGAGTTCGCCCTTCAGTTCCTCGGTCTCGGCGGCGACTCGCTCGGCGAAGACGTCGGGGTCGATCTCGCGTGCGGCGGCAACCTCGCGGGCGAGTTCCTCCATACAGCCGTCCCGCTTGCCAGCGACTTCAACTCTGTGTTAATAGATGCCAATGCGGGCGGTGCGACGGCGGCTACGCGGCGAGCGACCCGGAGAAACGCGGCGTCAGAACGGCGCTTCGGGGCCCTCGTCGTCGCCGCTCTCGCCGCCCTCGTGGCCGGGGAACGACGGGGACATTTGACCGCCGGCCATGCCCTCGGTGCCGCCGTCCATGCCGGTGTCGGCGTGGACGGTATCGATTTCGGGTATCTCCTGGGTCATGCGGCTCTTGATGGCCTGGATGGTCATCGGGGAGATGCCGCACCCGGAGCAGGCGCCCCCCAGCATGATGGTGACCTCGCCGGCCTCGCGGTCGAGGTTTTGGATCGCGGCGCTGCCGCCGTGCATCTGGATCTGCGGGAAGTTGCGCCGGAGGAAGTTGCTGATGCGTTCGCGGAGTTCCTCGTCGGCGTCGGCGGATTCCGTGCTCATGGACACCCATACGCGGCGCAAGCGTATGAAGATTTGGCTCCGCGCCGCTCGGTTTCGGGGCTGGCATGCCGTTGCGACCGCCGGACTCCTCGCCGGCCGACCCACCCTGCCGTCCGACGGGCGCCGGACGGGCGTCTGACGGGCGTTTAAGCCGGTCGAGTCCCCCGAACAGTACATGCCAACTCGCCGTCGCCTGCTCGCGGCCGCCGGCCTCGCCGCCGCGAGTTCCGGCTGTATGAGCGCTCTCGGAAACGACGACGGGGACGCCTCCGGCGACGGCGAACAGTCCGTCGGCGGAAGCGGCGACGGCGCCGTCCGTCTCGAGCGGCTTTCGCTGCAGAACAACCACGACGCGGGCCACCAGGTCCAGCTCGCCGTCGAGGGCAAAGAGGGGCTCCTGCACATGGGCACGTACGAACTTGAGGCGGGCAGCGGGACCACCGTCGAGGGCGACTGGACCGGCACGACGGATGCGTACCGGGTCAACGGCCGCCTCGACGACGGGGAGATCCGCTCGGCCGGCGTGACCGAGGGCGTCGGCGACG
>PXSE01000054.1 GCA_003022905.1 Halobacteriales archaeon QS_9_68_42 | reverse complement strand
CCTCGTCCGGCTGTTCGAACCGTCGGACTCCGAGCACGCCGACGGCGCCGTGGTGACCGGGGACCTCAAGGCCGCGGAGAGCGGCTCGGTCAGCGGCACAATCACCGACGACCACGTCAACCCGTCCGGCGACTACGACGGCGATATCGAGGTGGTCGCGGAGCTGGTCGCCGAGCTCGAGAGCCCGGAACTCGGCGAGAGCGGCGGCGTCGTCAACATCCACACCGAACACGACCCCGACAGCGAGCTCGCAGGGCAGGTCGAAGCGCAGTAGCGACGGGCTCTCCCGTCCGAGTCGGCTCTCGCAAGCCGGCGACTCCCGGCGACCATCGCCGTCGAATTCGTCGACCCGAAAACGTTGCTTCTCGCCGCAGAAGGGGTGCCCGCTGGCGGTCCGACGGGACAGCGGACATCGAGCGGCCCATCCGAAAGGAGTTAAGCAACGCGAGTACCTACGGAACAGCGTGACAGCGGCCTCCGGTCGGTGGCGATGTATCCTTACGTGGACGCTCGCGGTGTCGCTCCTCGTTGCGGGCAGTTCGGCGGTCGCGGTGGCATCCCACTACGACGAGGACGACTACAATCGGGGCGCCAGCGACTTCCGGATCGACACCTACGGCGGCCCGCCGGCCGAGGGGCGGGCACCGGGGGCGACCGACCGGAGTTACTGGAGCGAATCCGTCACCTACGGCATCCCCGAGGGCGAGAAGGTGTACCTGACGGAGACGGTCACCTACCGGCCGATACCGTCGGACTGTGCGGCCGAGGACACCGAGGAGTTCGGCATCGACCGCGACGCCACCTACGAGGGCGAGCGCCGCACCGACGACAGCGCCACGGAGAGCGTCAAATCCTTCGCAAAGGAGGAAGACGTCCGCGGCAAGTACGAGAGCCGCTACGGCCAGTACGGCTCGCTTGCGACCACGGACTGGGCCTACGTCGAGCGCCTCGAGGTCCAGTGGTACGCGCCGGACGACTTCGGCGCGCCGCTGGAGATATACTACGGCGACCGGTTCGTCTCCGCCCAGCGGGAGTGCCTGGAGAACCCCGACGCCGGGTGGTACCGCTTTGCCTCCATCAACGAAGGCGAGTTCGAGAACGGCACAAAGGTCAGCCAGGACGTCCCCACGTTCAGCCACTGGTTCTACGTCTGTGAGTGTGCGAACCGCGAGGCGGCCGTCGAGACGCTTGGGCCGCCGCCGTCCGAGGAGAGAGAGGAGACGAGCGAAGGTAGTGGCGAAAGCGAGATCCCGGGCGGCGAGCGGACGGCGACGGCCACGGCCGGGGGCGACGAGGAAGCCGACACCGGCCAGGAGTCGGTGACGGCGACGGCGGCCGCGGGGACGCCGACCCCGGTCGGCCCGCAGACCCCGGCATCGACCGCGACGGCGGCCCCGACGGAACAGCCCCGAGGGACTCCGACCGGCGACTGGGACGACCGGGTGCTCCGGACGCCGACCGACGCCGATGGTGGCGGGTTCACGCCGCTCGTCGCCCTCCTCGCGGCGGCCGCGGCCGTCGCGCTCGCGGCCCGGCGGTGAGGCCGAACCGTTTTTTCGGTCGGTGGTCAACCTGGGTTCATGAACCAGCGGGAACTGGCGTTCGCCGCCGGAGCGATACGGGACGCCGACTCCGTCGTCGCCCTGACGGGCGCCGGCGTCTCGACGGCCTCCGGCGTCCCCGACTTCCGCTCGGCGGACGGTATCTGGTCCGAGTACGACTCCCAGGAGTTCCACGTCTCGCGGTTCCGGTCGGACCCCGAGGGGTTCTGGCGGGACCGGGTCGACCTCGTCGAGGAGATGTTCGGCGACGACATTGAACCGAACGCGGCCCACGATGCCCTCGCGCGTCTCGAGGCGGGCGACCAGCTCGACGGCCTCATCACCCAGAACGTCGACGGCCTCCACCAGGACGCCGGCAGCGAGGACCCCGTCGAGATTCACGGCAACGGCCGACGGGTCGCCTGTACCGGGTGTAGCCGCCGGTCCGACGCCGATCCGGTCTTCGAGCGGGCCCGGGACGGCGAGGTGCCGCCGACCTGCGAGCGGTGCGGGGACGTGCTGAAACCCGACGTGGTGCTGTTCGGCGAGCAGTTGCCCGACCACGCACTGTTTGAGGCCCACTCCCTGTCGGAGTCGGCCGACACCTACCTCGTGATCGGGTCCTCGCTGACGGTGGAGCCGGCGGCCTCGCTGCCCCGGACCGCCGCCGAGCGGGGGGCGACGCTCGTGGTCGTCAACCTCGAGGCGACGGACATCTCCGACCGCGCCGAGTACGATTTCCGCGCGGACGTGACCGAGGCACTGCCCCGACTCGCCGACGCGGTCCTGGAGTAGAGACGTACCTTTTTGCGGGTGGCCGGCGACCCGTCACCTGACATGGAGTACGAACTGGTCGACCTCGAGGACGCACCGGTAACGGACCTCTCGAAGATCGAGGCGCTGCCGCCGGACCTCGACATCAGGCCGGTCGGCGACCTGCTGGGCCTCGAGCAGATGCGCGCGACGGTGTGGTACTTCGAGCCCGGCGAGGAGATACAGTACCACGCCCACAGCGAGCAGGAGGAACTGTACTACGTCGTCGAGGGGGAGTTCTCGCTGAAGCTCGGCCGGTCCGGCGAGGAGGAGTACGTCGAGGTTTCGGAGGGTGCGCTGTGGGCGGCCGGCCCGGAAATCGGACACGGTCACCGCTACGTCGGCGACGACCGGGGGGTCGTGCTGTCGGTCGGCGCACCGGCCGTCGAGGACCCCGGGCTGGACCCCCACGAGCTGGAGTAATCAGTATGCCGCCTCGACTTCCTCCGGCGAGTCGGCGTTGCCGTACGTGGTTTCGAGGAACTCGAAGATGCGCGACGACTGGCTCATCGAGACGCCGTACTCGTCGTCGACGAGCGCCGGCACCTGCCTTTGGCCGGTGATGGCCTTGACCTCGTTGCGCTCCGAATGGGGGCCCTCCACCCAGACGCTGTCGTACTCGAGGTCCAGCTCCTCGAGCTTGTCGACGACGAACTCGCAGAACGGACAGCCCTCCAGCCGGTAGAGCGTTATCGTCATACCTGCCCCTACGGACGGAAGCGCAAAAAACCGGCGGCGAGCCGACCCCGAACTTAAGTCACGACGCCGGGACGTGAACGTATGCCACCGTCAGTCGGCGAGGCCGCCCCCGAGTTCGAGGCACTGTTGTGCGACGGCGAGACGTTCCGGCCGACGCCGCTCGGCTCCCGCCTCGGCGACCGCGGCGCGGTGCTCGTGTTCGATGGGTTCGTCTTCTCGGCCATCGCCCGGAACTGGTGGATACGGTACGACCGCGCCGAGTGGAACGAGTTCGACGGGGTCACTGTCTCCGGCGTCGTCCGGGACGGCCCCTACTCGATCAACGAGTTCCTCCGGCAACTCGACAGTCCGTTCTCGATTTACTCGGACCTCAACGGCGACGTGGCCGACGCCTACGACCTGCTGGTCGAGCGGGAGGGGATGGCCGGCACGCGGACGCCCCGCCGGGCGGCGTTCGTCCTCGACGACGATGGCGTCGTCCGGCACGCCTGGGACACCGACGAGTGGATTCACCCGGTCCCGCGCGAGGATATCGAGGCGGCCATCGAGGAGCTGTGAGCCGATGACGAACGCCGCCGCCGGCCCGTCGGCCGTGGTCGGCCAGTAGAACGCGTCCGCGACGGCGGTCGGGACGCCGACGACCAGCCCGCCGACGAGCGCCGTCTTCGCCCGGTCGCGCTCGATGCCGCGGACGGACTGCACCAGCGACCGGAGCCGGCCGGTCACGCCGGTACGCGTGCTGTGGCCGGCCCGGAGGCCAACGACGCTGACCGCGACGACCGAGATGGTGACGGCAATATCCAGCTGCGGCGGGACGGCGTAGGACCGACGTACACCGCCGCGGCGCACAATGCCCGGATCGACGACGACACCTACTACCGTCGATAGGGCGTCGAATCAGTGCTTGCGTCGTTACGTCGCTGCTTCGACCGTACAATTCGAGCGGGAACTTGATTCTGCCAATTCTGAGGACTCATGCTCGAAGCTACCGTCAAAAGTATTGAAAGCAGTATCGAGCTCTGAAGTCCATGATGTCAAGCCTCTAAACACGCCCGAACGAGGCCATTTTATATCATATATTGGACCACGATGCCGGTACTGGCAATCATCCCTACCGCAGCAACTGCGGGAAATGCGAGACTGATACCGTACTGTGTTGCGATTGCCCCGAAGACGAGTGGACTTATGACTCCGCCTAAGGCTGAGGCCGTTTGGATTATTCCGAATAGGCTTCCGCTGTTTTCTTCGTCTGAGTAGTGTGACGTAAGCGTATTGACAACCGGGAGCGCCGCATACACCAAAGTACCAACCACGAAGAACCATACGATTAAAATAACTAAACTCACTGGTACCACAGTTGTCGCAGCTATACCGATAGCGGCAATTAGAAACGTCGTTGCAAGGAGTAGGTGAGGATTGATTCGATCTGAGAGAGTCCCAAAAATCAGCGTTGCTACTGCACTTCCAACTAGAAATGCTACAAAAGGGGTGTTTGCCACCGAGATCGTCAGAGACGTTCTCGATACTACATAGGCAGTGAGATACGTTCGTACTCCGTACGATTGAAGCGTAAACAGAAACTTCAACAGAAAGAGACTAACTACCCACCAGGCGAAGTGTGCCTTGATTGAAACCAGATATTGACCGGTAAATGTGGCAAATCCATTTTTCCTAATTTGATGACGCCGAGTTGATATCGTACTTCCAATACTTAGTGACGATTTCCGTGCTGCTCCCGGGGTGCCTACCCCGGATAGGGCCAGAATAATAGCAAACAGGATACCGACAATGCTACTGGCTCCCAAGGCACTTCGCCAATCAAATACGGCGGCCAGCCCCCCGAGCGTTACTGGTGCAAGGAGGTTTCCTCCCAAGCCTACAAATTCGTGTATACCCATAGCCTTTCCGACAGTGGTATCGGCCTCTATATCACTAATAACGGACATTCCTGCAGGGTGATATGTGCTTCCCCCCAAACCGGAAACTGCAACTGCAAGCAGAACGGTACCGTACGTAGGTGCAAGACTCGCAGCAAGCATACCGCCAGCCATCAGGAGGGTCCCACCGATGATGAGAACGTACTGATCAGTTTTGTCTGCGACGATCCCAGCAGGTAGTTGAAAAATCGCATACATTACAAAGTAAATTGAAACGAGTAATCCAGCCTGAGTGTACTGTATGCCGAGATCATTAATAATGAGCGGTAAAAGCGGTGGAATAGCAAGACTGAAGAACTCATTCATACCGTGAGCACCACTAACCAGCCCTACCTGCCGAGGATTAGTTACAATGAATCGCTCTCTGATAATACTCAGATAATTATAACTCATTAAAATTATATGAACAAGGGTCAAGATTACATGTTACCGAATTCATGCAATCGGTCAAATCCCTCTCTTATTCTTCCACAGTCCGTGGTGAACGAAGTCCGAGCATGTCCTGGAGCTCCGAATGCAGTGCCTAGAACAGTAGCAACTCGAGCATCCTCGACTGCGCCCTTACACCATGATTGGTCATCGTCATCGACAGGCATCATAACATAAATGCACCTTCTGGTTTAGAACCTGACATCGTAGTCCGTTCGTCCATGAACGGGTTGTCCTCCGAGAGGCCGTTGCCGCCGTGGACCTGGACGACGTCGTCGGCGACGTCGAACATGACGTTGGAGGCGAGGTACTTAACGATGGAGGACTCCTCGATGGCCTGCTCGCCGTTGTCCATCATCCATGCCAGCCGGAGCGCGGCGGCGTCGGCCGCGAAGGCGTTGGCCCGGGCGCGGGCGAGCTTGTGGGAGACGCCCTGGAACTTCCCAATGGGGCGACCGAACGCCTCCCGCTCGTTGGCGTACTCGACGCCGCGGTCGATCAGGTACTCGGTGTGGCCCAGCGCCCGAGCACCGATCTCCAGCCGGCCCAGCGAGAGGAACTCCATGGCGTCGTAGAAGGCGCCGTCCTCGGTGCCGAGCACGCGGTCGTCGGGCACCCGTACGCCGTCCAACGCGATTTCGCCCTGCATGCCCGTCATCCCGACGGCGTTGTTCAAACAGGCCACCTCGTACTCGTCGGCCTCGACGATGAAGCAGGTGATGCCGCCGTAGCGGCCCATCTCCTCGACGGACGAGGTCCGAGCGAACACCTGCACGAAGTCGGCGTACGGCGCGTTGGTGATCCACTGCTTGTGGCCGTCCAGCACCCACTCGTCGCCGTCCCGCTCGGCGGTCGTCTTCATATTCGGCGAGTCCGAGCCGACGCCGGGCTCCGTCTGAGCGAAGGCCGTCGATTTCTCGCCGCGGACGCACGGCTCGAGGTACTCCTCGACCTGTTCGCCCTCCGCCTGTGCCAACAGCGGCTTGGGCCCCTCGGGTCCCGCCAGAACGTACTCGGAGAGTCCCGGCCCGGTCGAGGCGACTGACTTGATCGCCCGGTACCAGGTGACGTTGGAGACGCCCTCGCCGCCGACCTCCTCGGGGAGGTTCATCGCGTAGAAACCGGCATCGGCGCTCTTCTCGCGGACCGCCTGGATCGCCTCCTGGACCTCCGGCACCAGCCGGCCGTCGTCCTCGTGGCGCTTGCGGGGGTTCGACCAGGTGTCCCCCAGCTCGTCCTCGAGCGGTTCGACCTCCCGCTCGATGAACTCCTCGAGGCTCGAGAGGATGAGGCTCGTCTCCTCGTCGGTCTCGAAACTAACGCCCGCCCGTGGGGCTTCCTGCGTTGCCATACTCTCTCATGCGGCGGCCGCCTATTGAAGCCTGCGCGCCGACAGCGAGGCCCGTTTAAACTGTCGACGCGTAGATGTTTCCAGACTGACAGCAGGCTTATGTACCGCGGCGACCAGCCGCACCCATGCGACTCGACGGCGTTCGCGTGCTCGATCTCACGCGACTGCTCCCCGGACCGTACGCGACACAGCTTCTGGCCGACGCCGGCGCCGACGTGGTGAAGATCGAGGATACCGGCGCCGGCGACTACGCCAGGCACACGCCGCCGGCGACTGAGGCCGGTGTTGGCGCCGTCTTCGATGCGGTCAACCGGGGCAAACGGAGCGTTGCCATCGACCTGAAGAGCGAGGCCGGCCAGGAGGCCTTCTACGAACTCGTCGAGGCCGCCGACGTCGTCATCGAGGGGTTCCGCCCCGGCGTCACCGAACGGCTCGGCGTCGACTACGAGACGCTGACCGACCACTGCGAGGACCTCGTCTACTGTTCGCTGACCGGCTACGGCCAGCAGGGGCCGTACGCCGACCGGGCCGGCCACGATCTCAACTACATCGGGCTCGCCGGCCTGCTCGGCATGACCCGGCGGAGCAAGGAGGAGGCCCCGCGGATGCCCGGATACCAGGTGGCCGACATGGCCGGTGGGCTGTTGGCCGCTTTCTCAGTGTGCTCGGCGCTCCTGTCCCGCGAGCTGGGAAATACGGGCGGGGAGTACCTTGACGTCGCCCTGACCGATGCGGTCGTCTCCTTCGCGCAGCCGGTCGCTTACGAGGCGCTCGCGGGCGACCCCCCACGACCCGGCGAGACGCCGCTCACCGGCGAGTTCCCCTGGTACGACATCTACGAGGCCGCGGACGGGCGGTACGTCACGCTCGGAGCGCTCGAGCCGCAGTTCTGGACGGCGTTCTGCGAGGCGGTCGATCGACCGGACCTGGCCGGAAAGCACATGACGGGCGACCCCGCAGAACGGGAGGCGCTCCGCGAGGAGCTGTCCGACATCTTCTCGACGAGGACCCGCGACGAGTGGATCGAAACGATGGCCGACGTCGATGCGGCCGTCGACGGAGTCTACACGCCCGAGGAGGCGTTCGAGCACCCGCAGATAGCGGCCCGGGGGTACGTCGAGCGGTCGGACGAGGGCGCACCGAGGGTCGGCCTGCCGCTGTGCGGCTCGGAGATGCCCGAGGGCGGCGGCGAGCCGCCGGGACACGGGGAACACACCGACGAGGTTCTTGTGGCCGCTGGCATCGAGCGGTCCGAGATCGAACGGCTCCGGGAGGAGAACGTCATCAGCTAACACCAGCGGCGACCAGTTCGACCAGAGCGTGGCGTTTCAGTAGCGCGAACCCGACGAAGACGACTAGAAACCCAGTGAGCGTCAGGAGCCCGACCGACTCGCCGAGGAGGACGGCCCCGGCAATGGTTGCAATGACCGGGACGAGGTAGGCGACGAGACTCGTCTCGAAAGCACCGCGCTTCTCGAGAATCGTAAAGTAAATGACGAACGCGAGTGCCGTCGAGAAGACCCCGAGGTAGACAACGGCGCCGAGAGCGACCGGGGTGGGTATCGTGGCCGGTGCGGTCTCGCCGGCACTGAGGCTCAACAGGTGGAGCACGATTCCGCCGAGGAGCATCGCCCAGCCGGTCATCGCGACCCGCTCCATCGACGGCGCCGCGCGGTCGACGAGGACGCCACCGAGCGAAACACTCACGACTTGGCCGAGGATGATCAGCCGACCGGCCGTATTCCCGGCGAGCAGGTTGTTCGGGTCCGGCTGGACGATGAGCCCGACCCCGAGGAAGCCGACCCCGATGCCGACGGCACCGACCGGCGAGATTCGCTCGCCGAGGAGCAACAGCGCCCACAGGGCGGTCACGATCGGGACGAGCGCCTGCTGGATGGCAGCGACGCCGCTCGGCACAGTCTGCTGACCGATGAACAGCAGACCGTTGCCAGCGACGAGGAAGAGGCCGCCCCACAGCACCGCCTCGAGATTGTTGCGGCCGATGGGCCGCCAGCTATCGGTGGTGGCGACGGCGTACCCGAGCAACAGGATCGCCGCGGTGTCGTAGCGGAACGCGGCGAACAGAAGCGGCGGCAAGTGCTCAAGGCCGACCGAGATGGCCGGGAACGACAGCCCCCACATCGTTGCCAGCGTCACGAACAAGGCAGTAGCGAACAGCCGGGACACGTGCTCCGGTTACCCCGCCGGGGGTGAAACGCTTGGCGTTCCGGCGCGACGAACAGACGACCCCCGCTACTGACGGGCCTCAGGTCGCGCTCCCGCCTCGGCGACCCGCCAGCGGTACTCAGCGCACAGGCTGTCTGGTCCCGTCCCCGTATATAAACCGTCGGACGAGTGTGGAGGGTGGTCAGTCGTGGACGAGCACGTCGATGACGTCGGTGCCCTCGCTGTCGAGCGCTTCCTCGTAGACGTCGGGGAACGCCTCGGGCGTCTCGACGAGGTGGCCGCGAGCGCCGTGGCTCTCGGCGTTCTTCGGGATGTCGACGTGGGGGTCGAAGTCCATGCCGACGAACTCGTAGTCCGCTTCCTCGCCGCCCATCATCTTGACCGTGTTGTCCTTGAGGATGCGGTAGTTGCGGTTGTCGGGAACGACAATGGTCAGATCGAGGTTGTGTCTGACCGCCGAGTAGATGGTGTTGGGGTAGTAGAGGTAGGAGCCGTCGCCGATGTAGCCGACCACGGTGCGGGGGTCGTCCCGTAGGGACTCGGCGAGGGCGGCGCCGACCGCGGCGGGGAGGCCGTACCCGAGGCCGCCGCCCTTGTTCGAGAGGTACCCCTCGGGCTCGAGCGGGAACCGGGTCAGGAGCGCGAACTTCGAGGTGACGCCCTCGTCGACGATGTATACCTCCGGGTCGACCGTTTTCATGTTGTCGACGAGTTCGGCCTTCGACGAGCGGGCGTCGCCCGCCGGCTTCTCGTCTTCGCCCATCTGCTTCATCGTCGACTCCAGGCCCGCCTTCATCGTCCGGACGTACTGGATACGCTCCTGCCGTTCGTCCTCGTCCAGGCGGTTCTCGACGCGCTCGGCGATGGCGTTCATCACTTGGCCAGGGTCGCCGACGACGGCCGCGTCCGCGGGCTGGTTCTTGCCGACCTCGTGGGTGTCGCTGGAGGCCTGGACGACCGTCGTGTCCTCGGAGACGAGCGGGTTCTCGTGGCGCAGGAGCGTCGTGTTGGTCGAACACCCCACGAGCGCCAGCGTGTCGGTGTCCATCAGCATCGAGGCGATGTCCTCGCCGGGGCCGATGAACGATATCCACTGGTCGTGCTCGGTCGGGAAGTTGACCTCACAGGCCAGAATCTCGCCGTGGACGCGGGCGCCCGCGGCCTCGGCGAGACGAACTGCGGCCTCGACGGCGTCGGTGCCGGCGCGGGCGACGTGGTCGCCGACGACCAGCACCGGCTGGTCGGCCTCGACGAGGTGGTCTGCGGCGGCCGCTATCTGGTCGGGGTCGCCGCCGCCCAGATCCGGAATCGGGCCGAGCCGCTCGGGAGAGGCGTCGGTCTCGGTCTGCATCACGTCGGCCGGCAGCGACAGAAAGACCGGCCCGGTCGGCGGCGTCAGCGCCTCCCGAACCGCCCGCCGGAGCAACATCGGCAGAGCATCGATGTCCGTGACCTCGGCGGAGAACTTGCAGAACTGCTCGACCATCTCCTCGAGGTCGCCGGTCAGGAGCGGTTCCTCGTGACGAAAGTCGAGCTCGTGGTTGCCGGCGGTCACCAGCACGGGCGCGCCGCCGTACATCGCGCCGAAGACATTGCCGAGGCCGTGGGCCAGGCCGGGCGTGATGTGGAGATTCACCACCCCGAGCGGGCAGACCGATTTGTCGCTGTCGGCGTGGTACCGTCGCGTCGAGGCGTACCCCGCCGCCATTCCCGTGGCGACGTCTTCCTGGAGGCCGAGGACGTACTCTAAGTCGCTGTCCGCGAGCGCGTTCATGATGGGAAGTTCAGTCGTGCCGGGGTTCCCGAAGACGTGCTCGACCCCGTACCTTTCGAGCGCGTCCACGAACAGGTCCGCGCCCGTGTAGCCTTCCGTCATGGCTTCCTCTGCCGGTGCCACCGGTAAATAGTTCACTCCTCGGGCGGTCGCCGGGGGCGTGACCCCCGACTTCACTCAGGCGCCAGCGCCCGCATCGTCGACTCGATTTCCGTCAGGTCGGCCCCTCGCGGGAATGACACTGAGACGGCCTCGACGCCCTCGATGTCGGTGAACCGCTCGAAGTGGGCGCGGGCGGTCTCCGGCGTCCCCCACACCGCCAGTTGCTCGAGCAACTCGTCGGGGAACGCCGCCATCGCGGCCTCCCTGTCGCCGTCCTGCCAGTTGTCGTAGACGGCGTGGGCGACGTCCTCGTGGCCCTGCCGGGCGAGGTTGTCCCGGTAGTAGGTGCCCATCCCGCCGACGTAGAAGGCGACGTGCTGTTTGACCAGGCGCTTTGCGCGCTCCGTGTCCTCCAGCGCACAGCAGGTCAACGAGAGGGTCACGCGCTGTTCGTCCCGGTCCCGGTCGCCGAGGTCGGCACCGTGCTCGAAGTCCTTGAGGCGGTCCCGGAGACCGTCCCGGGTCAACATTAGTGCGTGCCAGCCGTCGGCGAACCGGCCGGCGAGTTCGACCGCCTTCGGACCCATCCCGGCGGCCTCGACGGGTGGGGCGGGGTCCGGCGGGTCACACCGCAGCCGGAACCCCTCGAGGTCGAAGTACTCGCCGTCGTACTCGACCGTCTCCCCGGAGAGCACCTGCGTGACGACGTCGATGGTCTCGCGGGTCCGCCGGAGCGGGTTCCCGAACTCGT
>PXSE01000053.1 GCA_003022905.1 Halobacteriales archaeon QS_9_68_42 | reverse complement strand
TGTCCCCGGTGCGGCGACACCTTCCTCGGCGACTACGGCGACCGCCAGCACTGCGGCAAGTGCGGCTACACCGAGTTCGAGTAGGCCGTGACCCGGGTGCTCGGCGTCGAGGGAACCGCCTGGTGTGCCAGCGCGGCCGTCTTCGACACCGACTCCGACGACGTTCGCATCGAATCCGACGCCTACGCTCCCGATAGCGGCGGCATTCACCCGCGCGAGGCCGCGGAGCACATGCGCTCGGCGATCCCCGATGTCATCGAGGCCGCCCTCGAGACCGTCCGCGAGCGGTACGGCGACCCCGCGACCGAACTGGACGCCGTCGCCTTCTCGCGCGGTCCCGGACTGGGGCCGTGTCTCCGCATCGTCGGTACCGCCGCCCGGGCGCTGTCCGGCCGACTGGGGGTGCCGCTGGTCGGCGTCAACCACATGGTCGCCCATTTGGAAATCGGCCGCCACCGCTCGGGCTTCGATTCGCCGGTCTGTCTGAACGCCTCCGGCGCCAACGCCCACGTCCTCGGCTACCGCGGCGGCCGGTATCGGGTGTTCGGCGAGACGATGGACACCGGCGTCGGCAACGCCATCGACAAGTTCACCCGCCACGTCGGCTGGACCCACCCCGGCGGCCCAAAGGTCGAAGAGCACGCCCGCGACGGCGAGTACGTCGAGTTGCCGTACGTCGTCAAGGGGATGGACTTCTCGTTTGCGGGCATCACCTCCGCTGCCAAGCAGGCCGTCGACGACGGAATGCCGGTCGAGGACGTCTGTCGCGGCCTCGAGGAGACGCTGTTTGCGATGCTGACGGAGGTCAGCGAGCGGGCGCTGTCGCTGACCGGTGCCGGGGAACTCGTCTTGGGCGGCGGCGTCGGGCAGAACGACCGCCTCCGGGGGATGCTGGAGACAATGTGCGAGGAGCGCGGCGCCGAGTTCTATGCGCCCGAACCGCGGTTCCTCCGGGACAATGCCGGCATGATAGCGGTGCTGGGCGCGAAGATGTACGAAGCCGGCGACACCGTCGCCGTCGAGGACTCGCGGGTGCGGCCGGAGTTCCGGCCCGACGAGGTGCCGGTCACCTGGGGCGCCGGTGAGCCTGTCGCCGAACCCGTCGCCGACGCCGAGCGCCTCCAGGGCGCCGAGGCCGTCGTCGAGCTCGACCCGCCGGCGTCGGTCACCAAGCGGCGCCTCCCGAAGTCCTACCGCCACGAGGAGCTGGACCGCCGTCTCTGGCGCCGGCGGACCCGAACGGAGGCCCGCCTGACCAGCGAGGCCCGGCGGCTCGGCGTGCCGACGCCGGTCGTCCGCGACGTGGACCCGCCGGCGGGTCGGCTCGCGCTCGAGTACGCGGGCGAGGCGGACCTGCGGGACGCGCTGACCGAACCCCGGGTCCGGGCGGTCGGTCGCCACCTCGCGCGCTGTCATCGACTTCGGCCTGGGCTACTACACGGACGACGTCGAGGACTACGCGATGGACCTCCACGTCTTCGAGGGCGCGCTGGGCGGGACGGCCGACGACGCGGCGGCGCTTCTAAACGCCTTCGAGGACGCCTACGCGGCGATGGGCGACGACCGCCGGGTCATAGAGCAGTTACGGGAGATAGAGGAACGCGGCCGCTACCAGTGATACACGAACCATGTCTATAAGTCCCGTCCCGCCGTACGGCCGTGTATGCCCGACAAACCGCAGTCCGGCGAACTGTTCGGTATCCCGTACAACTTCCAGAAGCCCTCGCTCGGGCGGATGATGTCCTCGTACTGGCAGCCCGACGAGGGCATGCTGGTCAAGAAGCCGTTCGGTATCGGCTACACGCTCAACCTGGCCAACTGGCGCTCCTGGATCGTCCTCGGGGTCGCCGGCATCCTCTTCTATCAACAGCAGCAGTCCGGCGAGGAGTTCGACGAGGAGAGCGACGACGACCCGGTCGAGGTCGTCGTCGACGATTAACGGTGACTGCCGTACAACATTGCGGTGTCGACCGCACGACGGCGCGCGGTCGTACCGATACGTGAGTACAGCAACCACTGTACCGCCCCACACGGAGCGGTTCGCATGGAGAAGGTGAATCTCGCGGAGGCGTTCGCGTCGTTCGACGAGCCGTGGAGCCCGCGGCTGGCGGGCGAACTCAACGGACAGACGGTGAAGCTCGCCAGGGCGGAGGGGGAGTTCGTCTGGCACAGCCACGAGGACGCCGACGAGCTGTTCCTGGTGCGGTCGGGCGAACTCCGCATCGAGTTCCGCGACCAGTCGGACATGACGCTCCGGCCGGGCGAGTTCCTCGTCGTCCCACGGGGCGTCGAGCACCGGCCGGTCGCCGAGGAGGAAGCGGAGATACTGCTGTTCGAGCCGCGCGGGACGACCAACACGGGCGACGCCGAGACCGACCGGACGGCGGACGTCGAGCGACTGGAGTAGCCCCGCGGCCGCGACCGTATCGGTTCCTTTAGTGCGGCCGGCCCCGAAGCAACGCCCATGTACGACGGCCTGAAGGGGTTCCGCGATTTCTACCCCAGGGAGATGTCGGCCCGCCGGGAGGTCATCGATGTCCTTGAGAAGACGGCGCGCCGCTACGGCTTTCGGGAGGTCGGGACGCCCGCGCTCGAGCGGACGCAGATGTACGTCGACAAGTCCGGCGAGGGAATCGTCGAGGAGCTGTACGCCTTCGAGGACAAGGGCGGCCGGGGGGTGGCGCTGACGCCGGAGCTGACGCCGACGGTCGCGCGGATGGTCGTCGCCCGCCAGGGCGCGCTGGCGCGGCCGATGAAGTGGTTCTCGACGCGGCCGTTCTGGCGGTACGAGCAGGTCCAGCAGGGCCGGTTCCGGGAGTTCTACCAGACCAACGTCGATTTGTTCGGCTCCGCGGAGCCGGAGGCCGACGCCGAGGTGCTGGCGTACGCGGCGGACGCGCTGACGGGCTTAGGACTGACCGGCGACGACTTCGAGTTCCGCGTCTCCCACCGGGACATCCTCGGTGGCCTGCTGGACTCGCTCGACAGCGACGTCGACACCGCCGAGGCCATCCGCGCGGTCGACAAGAGCGAGAAAATCAGCGACGAGGAGTACCACGAGCTGTTAATCGAGGCGGGGCTGACCCACAAGGAGGCCGAGGTCTTCAACGAGGTGCTGGCGGCTGACGACCTCGACGAGCTGGTCGAGTTCGCGGACACCGAGCGGGTCGAGGCCGCCGTCGAGAACCTGCGGGCGGTGCTTTCGGCGGCCGGTGATTTCGGCGCCCGCGAGCACTGCGAGGTGTCGCTGTCGACGGCCCGGGGGCTGGACTACTACACCGGGGTCGTTTTCGAGTGCTTCGACTCGACGGGCGAGGTGTCGCGGTCGGTGTTCGGCGGCGGCCGCTACGACGACCTCATCGAGTCCTTCGGCGGCCAGCCGACCCCGGCCGTCGGCGTCGCGCCGGGACTGGCGCCGCTGTCGCTGCTCTGCCAGCGGGCCGGCGTCTGGCCCGAGGAGTCGCTGACGACGGACTACTACGTGCTGACGGTCGGCAACACCCGGGCGGAGGCCGCCGAGATAACCCGACAGCTGCGGTCGCTGGGCCACGTCGTCGAGACGGACCTCTCGGGCCGCGGCTTCGGCGACCAGCTGTCGTACGCCGACGGAATCAACGCCGAGACGGTGGTCGTCGTCGGCGAACAGGACCTGGCCGACGACGCCGTCACGATCAAGGACATGGAATCGGGCGACCAGACGCAGGTGCCGCTCGCGGAGTTCCCGCCCGAGGCGGGCCGGCCGATCTACGACGACTACGCCTGATACGGACCGCCGGCCGGCCGTTCCACAGGATATTTACCGATGCTGGGAGTTCTCCCGGACGAGATGACAGTTCTCTCACCCGAGGACGAGGGCAAGTTCCTGATGGACGCGAAAGCCGAGCAGATAGGCATCGTCACCGAGGTCGACCCCGAAGAGCAGGCCGCCTACGTCGACCCCGACCCCGACGTCTCCGACGCGATACTCCAGGGGCTCGGCTTCGGCGACGCCAACAGCGACGACATCGAGGTGCCGGCCGAGGCGGTCGAGACAGTGACGGACTCCGAGATCCGGGTCTCGCGGGACTTGTAGCGGCGCCACGGGTTAAGCCGCCCCGGGCCGTAGCCGGCGGCATGCGCGCCTTCCGGCTGGCTTACGACGGCACCGGCTACCGCGGTTACCAGCGCCAGCCCCACGGCGACACCGTCGAGGACGCCCTCTTGTCGGCGCTGGAGGCGCTGGGCGTCGAGTTCGAGGACGGAGCGTCGGCCGGCTACACGGCGGCCGGCCGGACCGACGCCGGCGTCTCCGCGCGCGGCCAGACGGTGGCCTTCGAGGCCCCCGAGTGGCTCCGCCCCCGGGCCCTCAACGCCGAGTTGCCAGCCGATGTCCGCGCGTGGGCGTCGGCCAATGTCGACGCCGACTTCCACGCCACCCACGACGCCACCGAGCGAACCTACCGGTACTACTTGTTCGCGCCCGAGGTCAACGACGCGCTGGCCCGGGCCACCTGCGAGCGGCTCTCCGGGCGCCATGACTTCCACAACTTCACGCCGGACGAGACGGGCACGGTCCGGGACCTGTCGGTGTCCGTCGAGCGCGAGGGGGAGTTCCTGGTCGTCGACTGTCGGGCCGGCGGCTTCGCCCGGCAACTGGTCCGGCGGCTGATCTCGGCCGTCGCGGCCGTCGCCGAGGGACGCCGGGACCTCGCCTTCCTGGACCGCGCGCTCGCGGCCGAGCCACTGGAGGGTCCCGACGGCATCGCCCCTGCGGCCCCCGAGCCGCTGGTGCTGGTCGGGGTGCGGTACCCGTCGGTCGGCTTCGAAGTCGACGCCGAGGCCGCCGAGAACACGCGAGCGGTCTTCGCGGAGCGTCGACGCCGACAGCTGGCCGGCGCGCGGGTGGCGGGCGCGCTGTCGACGGCTGAGGGCGACCGGTGACGACGGCTTTAGGGCGGCGGCGGCCATACCGGCGGCCATGAGTTCAGTTCCCGAGCGGAGCGAGGTCGCCGAGGAGTACACCTGGGACCTCTCGGACCTCTACGCCGACGACGAGAAGTGGGAGGCCGCCTACGCCGAGGTCGAAGAGCGCCTCGACGAGCTGTCGGTCTACGAGGGCCGGGTCACCGAGGACGCCGAGGCGCTCCGGGAGGTGCTGGAGCTCCGGGAGTCCATCATGCGCGAGGTGGCCAACGTCGCGGCCTACGCCCGGATGCGACGCGACGAGGACACCACGAACCAGACCTACCAGGCGCTTTCGGCACGGGCACAGTCGCTGTCGGCCGACGCCTCCAGCGCGGCCAGCTTCATCGAGCCGGAACTGCAGTCGGTCGACCGCAAGAGCATCGACGGGTTCATCGAGGATAACCCCGAGCTGGCGGCGTACGACCACTACTTCGACGACACCCTCCGGATGAAGCCGCACACCCGGTCGGCGGAGATAGAGGAACTGCTGGCGGACCTCGGCGAGGTGACCGGCGCCGCCGGCGAGGTGTACAACATGCTGACCAACGCCGACGTCGAGTTCCCCGCCGTCGATGTCGACGGCGAGCCGCGGCGGGTTACGCTGTCGAACTTCACGACGCTCCAGAAGCACCCCGACCGGGACGTCCGGCGACGGGTGTACGAAGCGTTCTACGACGAGTGGGCGGAGTACCGCAACACGGTGGGGACAGCCTACGAGAACAGCGTGACGGCCGACGAGAAGCTCGCCGCCGCCCGGAACTACGAGACCGCCCGGGAGGCGGCGCTGGACGGGCCGAACGTGCCGGCGTCGGTGTACGACACGCTGGTGGAGACCGTCGAGGCGAACCTGGACGTCCTCCACCGCCACGCCGAGCTGAAGCGGGACTGTCTCGGGGTCGACGAACTACGGATGTGGGACCTCTACGCGCCGCTGGCCGGCGAGGAGGGGCCGGACCTCGAGTACGACCGCGCCAGGGAGTACGTCGTCGATGCCGTCGAGCCGCTCGGGGCGGACTACCGCGACCGGATGGCCGAGGGCCTCGACTCGCGGTGGGTCGACGTGTACGAGACGGCCAACAAGCAGTCCGGCGCCTACAGCAGCGGCACCTACGACAGCCAGCCGTACATCCTGATGAACTACCAGGACGACGTCTCCTCGATGTACACGCTGGCCCACGAACTGGGCCACTCGATGCACTCGGAGCTGACGAGCGACGAACAGCCGCACGTCTACTCCGGTTACGAGATATTCGTCGCCGAGGTGGCCTCGACGGTCAACGAGGCACTCTTGACGCATCACCTGCTGGAGACGATCGACGACGAGGCGTTCCGCCAGCACGTCATCGACGAGTACCTCGAGCGGTTCCGGTCGACGCTGTTCCGCCAGACCATGTTCGCCTCCTTCGAGCACCGCGCCCACGAGCTGTCGGCCGACGGCGAGGCGCTGACGCCCGACCGCCTCGACAAGCTGTACCGCGGGCTGAAGGCCGACTACTACGAGCCGGCGGTCGTCGACGACCGCATCGCCCGCGAGTGGATGCGCATCCCCCACTTCTATCGGGCGTACTACGTGTACCAGTACGCGACGGGCATCAGCGCGGCCAACGCCATCGTCGACCGCATCCTCGAGGAGGGCGAGCCGGCGGCCGCCGACTACCGGGAGTTCCTCCGGTCGGGATCGCGGGGCTACCCCCTCGAGTTGCTCGAGACGGCCGGCATCGAGATGTCGACGCCGGAGCCTGTCGAGGCG
The DNA here is from genome assembly GCA_003022905.1 of Halobacteriales archaeon QS_9_68_42. Next base: position 724 of record PXSE01000053.1, on the reverse strand, counting down.
GCCATCGAGGCTTACGAGGAGATGGTTGCCGAGTACGAGTCCCTGCAGTAGCCGGCGGGGTTCCGACCGCGCCGCCGGGGTCACGATTCGGCTCGCGTCGCCGGCTTCCCCTGCGGTGCAAGCGTCTCCCGCACCCAAAGCCACTTTTAACCTCGGTCACTTAGGGCCGACAATCTATGTCGCATAGCCCCTCTCTGCCCGACCGCCCCACCCTCGAGCTCGACCCGGAGATGTCCGAGTCCGAGCGCCTGACCGCCCTGCGCACCCACTACCTCGAGGTGTCACAGGTCCACGAGGAGCTCACCGAGCAGCTCGACGCCGCCCGCGAGCGACAGTCCGAACTCCGCAACGAGGTCAACGACCTCCAGGCGGAAAACGAGGCCCTGAAGACGTCGTCGCTGTACCTCGCAACCGTCGAGGAACTGACCGACGACCAGGTGCTGTTGAAGCAGCACGGCAACAACCAGGAGGTGCTGACGGACGTCTCCCCGCGGCTCCACGACCGGCTCGAGGCCGGCGACCGCGTGGCCATCAACGACTCCTTCGCCATCCAAACGGTGCTGGACGCCGAGACCGACGCCCGCGCCCAGGCAATGGAGATCTCCGAGAAGCCCAACGTCGAGTACACCGACATCGGCGGCCTGGAGAGCCAGGTCCGGGAGGTCCGGGAGGCCGTCGAGGACCCGCTGACCAACCCCGGGAAGTTCGAGACGGTCGGCATCGA
>PXSE01000052.1 GCA_003022905.1 Halobacteriales archaeon QS_9_68_42 | reverse complement strand
CCGCCGGTAGTTGTGGGCCACCTCGCGGTGGGCGTTGACCTGCTCGGCCACCTCGTCGAACCGCTCCTCGGGGGCGCACATTGCGACCAGCGTGGCGGTCCCGCCGATTTCTTGAGCATTGATGAGGGCACCGAACCGCGTCAGGATGCCCGCCTCGTCCAGCTGGCGGACTCGCTCGAGCAGCTCCCCGCCCGACACGTCGACACCGCGGTCCCGCAGTGCCGCCGCGGCCGGCTCGAAGGGCTCCTCGACGATCGGAAAGCCCCCCTGGAAGGCGTTGACGATGGCCCGGTCGAGGCGGTCCAGCTCTGCAGTCTCGCTCATTGTCGGCTCTCGGGGTTTCCCGGCAATAAGATGCCCGCCTGCGGCCGGCGGGCCGCGTCGGCGCTACTCGCCCTCGACGCCGGTCGCGTCGAAGCCCAGCTCCTCGACGCCCTCGATGACCGCCGACTGGTCGGCGTCGGCCTCGTAGTAGAAGACGACGTCGTAAGTGCCGTCACGCATGAGTTGCTGGCACTCCCAGACGAACGCTTCGTCGTCGAGGGTCAGCCCCTGGTGCTGGTTGATGCCGAACTCGGGGTCGTCGTTGCCGGAGTACACGTATGTATCCGCGGGGTCGACGCCCGCGGCCTTGGCGATGAGGTTGCCGACGTCCAGCGTCGCCCGGTGGAGCGTCGGTTCCTCCTCGCCTGTCAGGTCCGTCCGGACGATGACACCGTTCAGCCGGATGTCGCCCGGCTCCAACAGCGCCTCGGTCCGCCGGTAGAGCTCCTCGTCGACAGCGTCGCTCATGATTAAACTGACGCTACCGAGAGTAATACAGGTCACGGTCCGCGACGAGTGTGAACCGCCCGTACCGCGCCGCTGTCGTTTTCGCTGCCGTCGTCGCCGAGTTACAGGCGCTCGAGGTTCTTGGCCCGCGGGCCCTTCTCGGCCTGTTCTATCTCGAACTCGACCTCCTGACCCTCCTCGAGGTCGGGGCCGCCGACGTCCTCCATGTGGAAGAAGACGTCCTCGTCAGCCTCGTCGGTCTCGATGAACCCGTAACCGCCGGTGTCGTTGAAGAAGTCAACCTCGCCTTGCGCCATTGCAGGTAACGGAAGGACGTGCCCAGATAAAAAGCCTGTGGCTACCTGACGGGCAAGTGACGGACGAGCGACGGGCAGCGCCCGGCGAGACGGTCGTTATTCGTCGCGGCCCCCTCGCGGAGGGCGACACATCCACCGGCGTTGTCCGGCTCTTGCGGTCCGCCGGCGAGGCCCGCCCGGACCAGCAACACTCATTTGGCTGGGGTGTTACGTGCCCGATAGATGCTCGGAGGAGTCCGCCGCCGGATGGTAGGCGCCTACGAACGCCTACTCGAGCGGGAGATCGGCGGCGTCCCCACCCACGTCGCCGTCATTCAGGACGGGAACCGCCGCTACGCCGAAAAGCAGGGCGAAGAGAAAACGGAGGGCCACCGTGCCGGCGCCGACACCACCGAGCGGGTCCTTCGGTGGTGCGGCGACCTCGGCATCGAGGAGTTGACGCTGTACGCCTTTTCGACGGAGAACTTCGAGCGCCCGCCCGACGAGCGCGAGGCGTTGTTCGACCTCATCACCGAGAAACTCCGCTCCTTTGCCGACCGCGAGGAGGTCCACGACCGGGAGGTCCGCATCCGGGCCATCGGCGAGGTCGACCGGCTACCCCCGCGGGTCCGGGAGGCCGTCGACTACGCCGAGGCCCGCACCGCACAGTACGACGAACTCCACCTGAACGTCGCCCTGGCCTACGGCGGCCGCGCGGAACTGCTGGGGGTCGCCCGCGACGTCGCCAGCGAGGCGGCCGCCGGCGAACTCGACGCCGACGCCGTCGACGTCGCCGAGATTCAGCGGCGACTGACGGCCGGCCCCACCCGGGCCGTCGACCTCATCATCCGGACGGGCGGCGACGAACGGACCTCGAACTTCCTGCCGTGGCACGCCAACGGCAACGAGGCGGCGGTGTACTTCTGTACCCCCTACTGGCCGGAGTTCTCCCGGCCGGACTTCCTGCGAGCCATCCGGACCTACGAGTCCCGCCAGGAATCGTGGCGCCGCACTCGTGCCCGCCGGGCGGCGGCCCTGCTCCGAGCCATCGGCGATGTCGAACTCACCGAGGCCCGGCGGGTTGTCGGCCGGTTCCGCGACGACCTTGAGGACGGCGACGACGCCGCGCTGAAACCGCGCGTCGATGGCGTCGCCGACGGGGAGTAGGATTCCCGGCGGCGCCGACGGCAGCTGCGACGACTCCAGTCAGTGCCTACGGCGTTCTGACGACGGCCAAGGCACGGACGGTGGAGTCGTTCGTGAACGAGGTCAACGGCGTGTCGCTGGAGGAGCGACAGCAGCGGATCAACGACGTGGCCTACTCGTCGAACACGACGGAGGCCGCCGACGCCGTGGCCGGCGAGTAGGCGGTTCCGCCCGTCCCGCTACGGGACGACCATCCTATCCGAACAGGACCGGCCCGACCACGGTCCACAGTGACCCCGTCGCGGCGACCACTAGCAGAATGCCGATAACGGGGGTGCGCTGGGGGTAGAACGGATACGACAACTGCTCCCAGGTCGACGGGTGGAACGCCAATCCCCCCAGCGCGTAGTAGACCCCGCTTGCGGCAATTCGCGCTCCCGCCACGTCTAGCAGGGCGACGCTCAGAAGGCCGACGACGACCGTCACGGCGGCGACGACGAGAAACGCTCGGCCCATCCGCGCGCAGACGCGCTTGGTGCGCTCCTCGGACCATGCCATGATACGCGGGTCGTAACCCTGTATATAAATGTTTTTGCGAACTTCCGGGTGCCGGCGTCCGGGCGAGCGGACACGATCTAGGTGGGGCGGACCCGCTATCAGGGCCGGTCACGCCGCTCGTCTTCCAGGCTTCGGACGGTTCGCTCCACTCACCGTCCGAACTTCCGACAGACTCGCTCCGCTCGTCCAGCGTGTTTCGGCCTATCGGCCGAACCACCGAATCGCTCACTCCGTTCGCGCTTCGAGACCCGGACGCTTCACGCTGTTCAGCGTCCGGACTTCCGACGGACTCGCTTCGCTCGCCCGTCGACGTTTGGACGGTTCGCTCCGCTCACCGCCCGAACCGCCGCTGAACTCGCTTCGCTCCTCCAGCGTGTTTCGGCCTATCGGCCAAAACGCCGCTGACGCTCCTGGTACTCCCGCACCGCCCGGAGGAAGTCCCGGCGCCGGAAATCCCGCCAGTTCACGTCGGTGAAGTACAGCTCGGAGTACACCGACTGCCAGATGAGAAAGTCCGAAAGGCGCTCGGCGCCAGTCTTGATGACGAGGTCCGGCGGAGTCGGGAAGACGAGCCGGCGCTCGATTTCGCTTTCGTCTATCTCGTCGGGGTCGAGGTCACCCTTGGCGGCGTCCTCGGCTATCCGCCGGACGGCCGTGGCGAACTCCTCGCGGCCCCCGAGACCGATGGATATCTGCACTGGGGCGTCGGCGGCGTCGTCGGCTTCGGGGCCGCGGACCGCAACCTCCCGGGGGCTCTCGAGGTCGGCGAGCGCATTCCGCAGCGTCGGGACGGCCGCCTTGTCGAGGACGCTCACGTAGACGAGCACCTGCTCGGTCCCGGTCTCGAAGGCCCACCCGAGGAACGACGACATCGTCCCGTAGGCGCCCTGCTCGAGCAGATCGTGTTCGGTGATGACGAGCGCGACCCGCTCGGGGACGGGGGCGTCGCTGTACCGGACCCATGCGGCCATGTACCGGTCGTAGAGGCCCACATCGGCTGGTTCACCTCGAGCGGCCTCAACGTGTCGGTCCTCGGGCGCGCCTTCGGGAATGTTAAGTGTGCGACGGCGAAACCTCGGGGCGTGACTGGCGACGTACGTCGAGCCGTCGGCTTCCTCCTCGTGGGGACCATCGGCCTGGCCGCGCCCCTGTTGGAGGCACACGCGGGTGGAAGGCTCGCGGCAGTCGGCACCGTCGCCCCCTTCATCGCCGTCGCGGCCGTCGCGCTCGCCTCCACGCGGGGCCCGCTCTTCGAGGCCTTCGCCTACGAGGGCGACCGCAAGGCCGGACGGCTATACGGACTCGCCTCCTTCGCGCTGGCCGTCGCCGGCCTGGCTATCCTGCTCGTCGGCTTCGGCCTCCCGACGGCGGCGTTCGTCGTCGCGGTGTTCGTATTCACGACCGGGAACCTGAGCCAGGATCTCATCTGGCGCCGGACGCCCCGTCCGGTGGTCGTGACCGCCGCCTACGCCGCTGTCGGCACCGTCGGCGGCATCGCCGCGGTGGTCGCCGTCGGCACCCTGGGCGGGTCGGTCCCCTCGCCGCCGCTGACCGTCTTCGTCGCCGCCAGCGGCGCGCTGCTGGGTGCGCTGGTCCGCTCTGCGCTGTACGTTCGCGACGACTCGCTCGTATTGCTGTCGACGGGCCTGCTCGTGTGGTTCCTGCTCGAACTGGAGGCCGGCACCCCCGGGCCGACGGCCCGCCGGGTCGGGGTCGGCCTGGCGCTCACCGTCGCCCTCGGTTACGTCGCCTACGCGCTCGGGACGGCCTCGATCACCGGCATGCTGACCGGCGTGCTGCTGGCGCTGTTTGCGGTCGTCCTCGGCGGGTACGGCTGGTTCGTCGTGCTGGTGACGTTCTTCGGTCTCGGTGGCCTGGCCTCGAAGTACCGCTACGAGGAGAAACTCGAACGCGGCATCGCCCAGGAGAACGATGGCGCACGCGGCAGCGGGAACGTCTTGGCGAACTCCGCGGTCGCCCTCGTGGCGGTCGTCGCCTACGCCTACGCCGCCAGCGGGCAGGTCGGCGTCGACGCCGCGCTGTTCCGGTTCGCCTTCGCCGGCGCCGTCGCCGCGGCGCTGGCCGACACCTTCTCCAGCGAGTTCGGCGGCCTCTTCGACGCGCCGCGCCTGATCACGACGTTCGAGCGTGTCGACCCCGGGACCGACGGGGCGGTCACCCCGCAGGGCGCTGTCGCAGGGCTGACCGGCGCCGCCATCATCGGCGGCCTCGGCGGTGCCTTCTTCGAATTCGGGCCGTCCACGGTGGCGCTCGTCACGGTCGCCGGGGTCGTCGGCATGACCGCAGACAGCATCCTCGGCGCGACGCTCGAGGGGACCCGCCTCGGCAATCAGGGCGTGAACCTGCTGGCGACGCTCACCGCGGGCCTGGCCGCGGCCGGCGGCGCCGTCCTGCTGTGACGGTCCGCCCGATGGCGCCGGCCGACGAGCCGGCCGTCAGGTCACTGCAGTCGCACCTCTCGTACGCCGACCCCGAACTAGTGACGGCGGCACTCTCCGGCCCGTTTCTCGGGCGCGTCGCCGTCGCCGACGCCGTGGTCGGCTACGCCGTCGCGCTCCCGGCCACCGAGACGGCTCTCTCGGAACTGGTTGTCGCCCCCGAGCACCGCCGGGAGGGCCGCGGTCGGCGCCTGCTGGAAGCGGTCGCGGCCGCCGCCGGCGCCGAGAAATTGGTCGTGACGACGCCCGTTGACAGCGACGCCGTCGACTTCTACGCGGCGGCGGGGTTCCAGCGGAAGGCCCGAGTCAAGGAGTTCTACGACGACGGGGCCGCGGCGCTACGTCTCGTTCGCCGCGAGTAACCGGTCTGCGGTCCTGACGCGGACGCTCGTCGGCTTCTTAACGAATTCGCCCGTCGAGGCGGCGACTATCTGGCCGACGCCCCGCTGTGCGGCGACGTCGAGCACCCGCTGGTCGAGTTCCCCGTCGAGCACAACCGTCGACGGGGGTTCGGCCGCCTCCGCCAGCACGTCGAGTGCGTCGTCGGCGTCGCCCTCCTCAAACGTCCGGAACGCCGAGTCGAGGAGCCTCACGCGCCCGGTTCCGGTCTCGATGACCGCACGGACGTGACCGGGCAGCGTCTCGATGGTCTCCGCCGTCTTGACGGCGTCGGCCTCCTCGGCGGCGTCGGCCTCCGGGGCGGCCCCACTTTCGTCGATGGCGGCGTCCGTCTTCTCGGCCGCGTCAGACCCGGCTTCGGCTTCGGCGTTGGCCATAGCGGCCTCGGCGTCGGCCGTGGCGGCCTCGGCGTTGGGCTCCTCGTCGGCCGTCCCCTCGCTGGGCTCCGGAGCGCCGTTGCCCGGCTCCCCGACAGTCTCGCTCCCGAGGTCGGCCGTCCCCGTCGGCTGGGCCACCTCGCTCGGGCTCTCCAGCTCCGCCACCCGGTCGTACGGCACCTTCTCGCGGAGCGCGGCCATCACCTCCCGGCGGGCCAGGTCCTCGACGGAGCGGCCCTCGGGGGCGAA
>PXSE01000051.1 GCA_003022905.1 Halobacteriales archaeon QS_9_68_42 | reverse complement strand
GGGGGCGTGGTCCGTCGCGACGATGTCGACCGTGCCGTCGACGAGCCGTTCGAACAGCGCCTCCCGGCGCGATTCGCTCCGGAGCGGCGGGTTCATCCGGCCGAGCGTGCTGAGGTCGTCGAGGTCGTCGCGGGACAGAAAGAGGTGGTGTGGCGTCGCCTCGCAGGTCATGCCGGCCTTCTCGGCGATGTCGACGCCCTCCGGCGTCGACGTGTGGGCGATGTGGACCTCGATGCCGAGGTTCCGCGCGGCGGCGCAGGCACGGTCGACCGCCTCCGCCTCCGCCTCGGCGGTCCGGTAGGCGCTCCAGGCGTCGGCGTCGTCGCGGTCGGTCGCCGACTCGTCGAATAGTTCGGCGTCCTCGGCGTGGACGGTTACCGGGACGTTGGCCGCCGCGGCGCGTTCGAGGGCCCGCTCGAAGCGGTCGACCTCGATGCCCATCTCGCCGGTCGAGTCCGCGAGGAAGATCTCCCCGAGGGCGGCCAGCGGCTTCCCGAGGAGTTCGTCGGGCTTCCACTCGGCGGTGACGCCGCCGTTGATGCCGTAGTCGACGGCGGAGGCCGACGCGAGCCGGGCCTTCTGCTCGAAGCTCCGGCCGTCGACCGTCGGCGGGTCGGTGTTCGGCTGGTCTATCACCGTCGTCACGCCGCCCGCGGCGGCGCTCCGGGAGCCGGTCAGCCACGTCTCCTTGTGGGAGAAGCCCGGTTCGCGGAAGTGGACGTGGGCGTCTATCATCCCCGGCAGCAGCAGGCGCTCGTCGGCCTCGATGACCTCCTCGCCATCGGGGTCCAGCCCCTCGTCTATCTCGGCTATCGTCTCGCCGTCGGCCCGAACGTCACGGACCCGCCCGTCGGCCAGCGTCGCGCTCCGGATGAGCATTACTCCACTTCGTCGGCCGGGCCCCCTAAGGGTCACGGAGCTGTCGCCAGGAGAGAAGGTCCGACGCGTGGGTCGTCTCGGCCTCCTCGCCGATGAACGCCTCCTCGATGGTGCCGACGACGGCTTTCGGGTCGGTCGTGCCGCCGGCGTCGGCGACGCTTCCGACCGTCCCGGGGTCGAACTCGACGCCGAGCGCTTCGTAGATGCGGTCGAGAACCTCCGCGATGCGCCGCCGGTCCCGCCGGATCGTGACGACACACCCGCCGACGATGGCGACGTCGCGCTCGACGCGCTGGGCGATGCCGGCAATCTTGCCGTCTCCCTGCAGCGAGTGCGCGCCGGGACAGAACGACCGGTCGGGTTCCCCGCGGCGGACCGTCGCACCGAGTCCGCCGAGTGCGCCCTCGAGGAGTTCCGTCGCCCGGTCGTACCGCTCCTGGATGCCGCTTCTGGCGCTGTCGGTCGGGACGGCGTGGGCGAACGCTACCGTGTCGCCGGTGTAGGCGACCGCCCGGCCGCCGACGCGTCGCTCGACCGGGTCGTAGCCGCACTCCAGCGCGGCCTGCCGGGCCCGGGTGTACCCATCGGTCGAGGAGTCCCGACGGCCGAAGGCGACGTGGCGGGGCGGTCTCCAAGCCCGCACCGCCGGCCGGCCGGTCTCCTCGACGAGTTCGGCCAGGCGGCGCGTCGCCTTCCTGTCGCGGTCGACGTCTGCCAGCGACCCCCGGACGGCGTGCATACCCGACGCTACGGGTCGACGGGGATAAAACGCCGCCGGACGAAAGCGTCGTATGGTCGTGCTGTCGGAGGCCGTCGTCAGTCGTTACGAGCGGTTCTCGCTGTACAACTCGCCGTACGCCGCACACGACGCCGGCCGCGCGGTCGACCTCTACCCTGGCAACGGGGCCGCCGTCTCGCCCGTCGAAGGGGAGGTTATCGGGACACGGACGGTCCGCTGTCCGCCGAAGTCCTATGCCGTCGACGCCGACCACCTGATACTCGTCGACTGCGGCGACGTCATCGCCCGAATCCTGCACGTTGACCCCGCAGTCGAGGCCGGCGACCGGGTCGAGGCCGGCGACTCGCTGGGCCGACTCGTCCGCTCCGGGTTCTTCGGGCGGTGGGTCGACGACCACATTCACCTCGGGTTCGGACGGCACCGGCGAGGTGGTCGAGACCGGACCGACATACGTCAGGCTCGACGAACCGGACTTCGGGGGCGAAGGGTTCGCGGCGGTCGCGAGCGACGAGGGCGTCCCGCTCGACGGCGGGCTGGTCCACTACGCCGGGGGTGGTGCGCTCGGGCCCTCCAGCGGTGGGGTGTCACTTCTCGGCACGACCGTCGGACGGGTCGACGGCCGGGACGTCGAGTGGGCCGACGTTGCAGTTCGGGTCACCGACGAGGACGGCAACGAGGTTTCGGCGACCGGACTGTCGCTCTTTGCCACGCGGGTCCCGTTCGGGACGAAGGTCGTGTTCCACGAGGGTCACGGGTTCTCCGTCGGTAACCGCCTCCGCGTGGCCGTGGAACCGACGAGTGAGCCGGTCCGACTGGGCTGACAGCCGGCACTGTACATTAGGGTCTGCCGCGACGGTGCGCCGGACTTCCGCCGTGTTCGCCGCAGTCGGTGTCTACGTCACGCGGCGTCTGGTCCCGCCTTCGTACATAAACCCTTAGCCGTGCCGCTCGCGGTGTCGCTCCTTCATTTGCTGGTAGGTGTCGTCCTCCCGGACTGTCTCGAGGTGCTCCTCGAAGACGAGCGCCGCCTTGCGTTTGTCCGAGTCGGCCCACTGTTCCGGGTCCCGCTCGGTGCCGTCGTCGTCGTACTTCTTCCCGCCCGGGTACTTCGCGTACCGCATCGCCCGTGTGTAGCCCATCTGGAGGTACTTCCGAGCCATGTCCATCCCGACGAAGTCGCCGTCCTCGCGGTACTCGCGGAACCGCTCGTGGATGGCCTCGGCCGCCTCCACGGCAGCCTCTCGGTCCGCATACCCCCACAGCGGGAGCAGCTCCGACTTGTACGGCTCCACCTTGAACACCCCCTCCTCGCCGCGGCCGACCTCGTACTCCTCGGGGTGTTCGCGGAAATTGATGTCATACTCCGGGCCACCGTCGGAATCGTCCCCGCTCACGGCTCCTGGTTTGGACTGAAGCATTGAGTACCTACGCTTGCCGGAAGAGAACGCCGTAATGACGCCGTCTAGAATGACTCTGTTGCCGGAGTTGTGGTTCGGAGCGGCTCTGCCGGGCTCCCCGCGCCCTCCGGTACCCGTGCTATGCTGTGGAATCGGTTCTGCTCGCCGGCTCACGCCGAGACATTGGTTACGATGAGCCACCCGGCGACCCCGAGCAGGACGACACCCGACGCGAGCCGCATCCGGCGGCTCTCGCCGCCAACGTTGCCCGACAGCGCCCCGACGCCCCCGAGATAGGCGGCCGTGATGGCCGCGTACAGCGCCCCCAGCAGGACCATGCCGGCCGCCGGTGCCGAGTCGGGCGCGAACCCGGGCAGAAAGGCCAGGAAGAACAGCGCCACCTGTGGGTTCAGGACGTTGACCGTTAACCCCTGGAGGTACGGGTTGCCGTCCGTCTCTCGGGCCTCGACCTCCGGGTCGCGGAGCGTCCGAACTCCGAGGTACGACAGGTAGGCCGCCCCGGCGGCGACCACGACGGTACGGGCCTCGGGAACCGCCCGGAAGAGTGCCGCCAGGCCGATGGCGGCGGCAACGGTGTGGACTAGAACGCCCGTGGCGACGCCGAGCGCCGACAGGACCCCGGCGCGGCGGCCCTCCCCGGCGCCGCGCGCGAGGACGTAGGCCGTGTCCGGGCCCGGCGAGAGGATGAGCGCGACGGCCGCGACGAGGTAGGCCGCGAGCGTCGTGGCGTCGAACACGTCAGGCCGTTCCGACGGCCCGATCAAACCTCTGTCGGCCCGCCGTCGACGGCTGCGCCGGCCATGAACAAAGCCTTTACCCGCTGGACCGTCTACGAACGGCAAATGGTACTCGACGACTTGGGCAGTTCCCTCCGGGGAACGCTCGACAAGCTACAGGGCAAATCCCGCCTCAGCGAGGAGGACGTCGAGGAGGTCGTCACGGAGATACAGCGTTCGCTGCTGTCGGCCGACGTCGACGTCGACCTCGTGATGGAGCTGTCGGACTCCATCCGCGAGCGGGCCCTCGAGGAGGAGCCGCCGGGCGGCACGACCGCCAGGGACCACGTCCTCAAGATCGTCTACGAGGAGATGGTCGACCTCGTGGGCGAGTCGACCGAACTCCCGCTGGAGGAGCAGACCATCGTGCTGGCGGGCCTCCAGGGGTCGGGGAAGACCACCTCCGCCGCGAAGATGGCGTGGTGGTTCTCGAAGAAGGGGCTCCGGCCGGCCGTCATCCAGACGGACACCTTCCGGCCCGGCGCCTACGACCAGGCCGAGGAGATGTGCGAGCGCGCGGAGGTCGACTTCTACGGCGACCCCGACGCCGAGGACCCCGTCGAGATCGCCCGCGAGGGCCTCGAGGCGACCGAGGACGCCGACGTCCGCATCGTCGACACCTCCGGGCGGTCCGGGCTAAACGACGAGTTGGTGGAGGAACTGGAGCGCATCGAGACGGCGGTCGACCCGGACCGCAACCTGCTGGTGCTGGACGCTTCCATCGGGCAGAGCGCCAAGGACCAGGCGGAGGCCTTCGGCGACGCGGTCGGTATCGACGGCGTCGTCATCACGAAGCTCGATGGGACGGCGAAGGGTGGCGGCGCCCTTGCTGCGGTCGACCAGACCGACTCCTCGATTGCCTTCCTCGGAACTGGCGAGGAGGTCAAGGACGTCGAGCGGTTCGAGGCCTCCGGATTCATCTCCCGCCTGCTCGGGATGGGCGACCTCAAGCAGCTCTCCGAGCGCGTCGAGCGCGCCATGGAGGAGACCCAGGAAGAGGAGGACTGGGACCCCGAGGACCTGATGAAAGGGGAGTTTACGCTGAAGGACATGCGCAACCAGATGAACGCGATGAACAAAATGGGGCCGCTCGACCAGGTGATGGACATGATCCCCGGGCTCGGCGGCGGTATCAAGGACCAGCTGCCGGACGACGCCATGGACGTCACGCAGGACCGCCTGCGCAACTTCGAGGTCATCATGGACTCGATGACCGACGAGGAACTGGAGAATCCCCGTTCGGTCGGCCAGAGCCAAATCGAGCGCATCGCCCGCGGCTCCGGCACCGACGAGGAGACTGTCCGGGAGCTGCTCGAGCAGCACAAGATGATGAGCCGGATGATGAAGCAGTTCCAAGGCATGGGCGACGGGGACATGCAGCGGATGATGAAGCAGATGCAGGGCGGTGGCGGCGGCGGTGGTGGCATGGGCGGCATGGGGCCGTTCGGCGACTGAGCCGGGCGGCGCGAACGAAGTGAGCGCCGCCAGCAGGGCGAGCGGGAGGAGTGAGCAGAGCGAACGACGACACGCGAGCCGGACTCCGCGCCATCCTGCCCATGGATTGTTCCCGACGAATGCTTCCACTCAACGGAGTAGTGAGTCATCCATTAGGTAGATTTGCGAACTTCACAAGGACAAAGAGTAAGCACAAAGTCGTCGGGTCGGTCAGCAAAGGCATCCCAGGCAGTTCGGGTCAAAAAGGATTTCATAGTACATTTGCTCTCTAATCATAGAGATGAGAGATATAGAAGAAGATGAAGAGATCGAACGAGCTATTCAATATCTGGTGCATTCGTTCGAATCTTCGGGAGATAACCCTAAACCGGTGATTCTCCACAGTACAAGAGTAGGAATGAATCTTTACAACAGAAATTATGGAAAGCGCATCATTATCTCTGGCCTTCTTCACGACCTATTAGAGGATACAGATGTAACTTCTGATGAGATTCGTTCGAAATTTGGAAAAGGCGTTGCAAATATCGTGGAAGCTACTAGTTTCGACGAGAATATCGATGACTATCTCGAAAGACATTACGATATTTATAAAAGATGCTTCGAACTGGGAAGAAGTGCGGTGGTTGTGAAAGCTACGGATATCCTAGATAACAGTGATTACTACGGCTTAGCAGGCTCGAAAGACCTACAAAAGAATCAAATCGAAAAGATGAGATACTTCATTGACAAATCTGAACCATATATCGGGGAAGAGGACATATATCAGGAACTCAATAATAAGTTCTCCACTGCGAAGGAACGAGTAAAAAACAGTGAACGCTGATGTTTGATTTATATTTGAAATAGATTCCGGCTGGCTACCGGGCGGTGTTCAGATAAGGACCGTCCAGTAGGTCCGTTTCTGCCGTCCGACCGGCCGAGTCCTGGCGGACTGAAAGGGCGAGGCGCTCTCGGCGAACCCGGACGACGCAAGCACCACAGGGAGCCACGCGACCGAGGAGCGCAGCGAGTCCCGGGAGTCGAAAGCGCCGAGGGCTTTCTGGACCCCGGAATCACTTATCTGAACACTACCAGCTACCGAGTTGGCAATATAATTTGTTGCTTTAACTCGACCGATTTGGGATGGCGGACGACAGGGCATGCGGAGTTTTCTATTACGTGCGGGAACCGCCAGCGGAGGATATTTGCACGCTCCCGCCCCTTCCTTTTCGCATGTACGATTTCGTCGTCGTGGGCGCGGGCCCGGCCGGCTCGCGGTTCGCCCGGTCGGCCAGCGAGCGGGGCCGCGACGTGCTCGTCCTGGAATCGGGCGACATCGGCCGGCCGCTGGCCTGCTCGGGTCACGTCAGCCTCGACGTCTGGAAGTTCGTCCCGGACGACGCCCGCGAGGAACTATTCCAGAATGACATCTACGGCGCCCGGTTCCACCTCGGCGGAGCGCAGAGCGAGGCAAACGCCTTCTACAAGGACGAGCCGGTCTCGAACGCCATCGACCGGGTCGGCCTCGACAGGACCCTCGCCGACTGTGCCCGCGAGGCCGGCGCCGAGGTCCGCGACGGCCACACCGTCACCCGAATCGAGGAGGAGTCGGGCGGCGTCGAGGTGACCGCCCGCGGCCCCGACGGCACCGAGACCTTCGAGGGGCGAATGGTCGTCGGCGCGGACGGCCCGCGCTCGAAGGTCCGCGACGAGGTGGGGCTGCCGGAGCCCGACGAGCTGCTCCACGGCGTGTTGGGCTTCGAGTTCGACCCCGACGGCGGAGACCGCGTCGACGTTCACCTCACCGTCCCGCGCTTCTTCGCGTGGCGCATCCCCCGCGGCGAGGCCGGCGTCGAGTACGGCCTCGCCGTCGCCCCCGGCGACAACGCACCCGGGCGGTTCGACGCCCTCGTCGAGGACTACGGCGCCAACATCGACGAGCGATGCTCGGGGGCCATCCCCATCGGCCCGCCGGAGCGCACCGTCGGCCGCCGGAGCCTGCTGGTCGGCGACGCCGCCGCCCAGACCAAGCCGTTCACCGGCGGCGGCATCCTCTACGGGATGCGGGCCGCCGACATTGCCGCCCGGGAGGTCGATCCCCGCCAGCCGGCGACGCTCGACGACTACGAGCGGGCCTGGCGGGCCGAGCTTCGGGACGACCAGCGCCTCGGGGGCCTCATCCGGGCCGGCTACTCGATGCCCCGCCCAATTCAGGAGACCGGCCTCCGGGCGTTCAGCGGCGAAATCGGCGTCCACATGGACCGCCCGACGTCGCTGTTCTCGCGGGCGCAACTGCGGGCGCTCCTATCGTGGAACTAACGTACGCTCGCCGCGTAACGCCGGTGTGACCGTCCAGGCGACACCCACGGAGGGGCAGTTCCGCGTCCTGCCGGGCCGGGGCGACGCCGAGTGGCTCTTCCTCGACGTCGAGTCGACCGATCCGACGTACGTGCCCCGGGACCCGGCGCTGGAGGTCGTCGTCGGCAACCGCGTGAGCGCGACCATCTCGTGGGACGGCGAGACGTCGGTCGTCGACGCCCTGACTGTCGAGACGGAGACGACCTTCGAGTTCGTCGAGACCGACGAGCCGATTTTCGAGGCCGCCCAGGAGTGCTTCGAGCGGGCCCGCGTCGACGGCGAGCCGATGAACTCCCGGGTGACTTACGCTACCGACAACGAGCCCAACGGCGTCGTGTACACCTTCGCCGAACAGCCGGGGAGCCGCCGGTTGCTTGTGGATTTCCGCGACGGCGCCAAGCCGCTGGACCCACTGGTCGCCCGCGCGGCCCAGCCGGACGAGGTCGAACCGCCGTTCTCGGTGTTCGTCATCGAGCCCGCCGAGCCGTTCATCGTCGTCTACATCGTACTGGACCCGGACGGCCTGCTGGACGAGACGGTCCGGGACACCTACCTGTGACATCCTCCCCGCGGTGAACGGCGGGGCTTCCCACCGCCCCGCACAGCAGGCGGCTCGGTATCCGCCGACCGCCGACAGCAGGGGATACCTGCCTCGGGCCGGCGACGGAATCCCGAGATTGTCCGATTGTCCCGGCATGGGGGCGGTCGTGCCGCCTCGGTTGGGTGTGCAGACGGGGCGGCCGAGTAAAAAAGCCCCGGCGCTGACGCGATTCACGCCCGCCGTGAACGGCGGGATTCTCTCGCTGAATCAAGATAGACGACTCGACTCGGTGGCGTCCGAATCACCAGTTTGAACTGACGCTGACGAGAGGTGGATCGACGCGTGGCACGGACGTCGATTCCGGACCCCAACGAGAAGTACCGTGAGTGGGAGTCGCTGACGATGCTGACCGCCTACGACGCCACCCATCGCACAGCAGTCGACCGCGGCAGCATCGACAGTGATTGCTGTACCTGTGTACCGGTACGACCGCACACATTCATGCGGCCGATACCAAAGTAACCTACAGTAGTTATTACACGACCGTCCGGCAGAGGTTTAATTCGATCGACGGACTACTGCAACGTTTTTATGTTAGTGTGAGTGACATTAGACTAATGTCCGAAATTGAGCTATCGGAGATGAATGAGGTGTTCGAGGAGGAGCTGACGTTCCCGGCGACGTCCGAGGAGGTCATTGACGAGTGCGGTGACGCCACGCTCCAAGCGTCCGGCGGCGACGGCGCGACCGTCGCCGACCTGATTGAACGGGGTGAGTCGGACGAGTTCGAGTCGACGGAGGAGCTCGTGAACACGCTGATGACGTTCGTCGACGACGACTACGTCGGACGGACCGGCTACTCCGACCGGGGTGACAATCCGGAGTACGACGACGAGGAATCGGTCTGAACAGTGCTTTTCCGGGTTCGAAGGCGTCGGCGGTAGGCGTGTCGACGTGTAGCCGAGCGTTCTCCTCGATGCGGTCGAGGAAGTCGACGGCCACCCCATGTCCGTGGGTGGTCAACTCATTGAGCGTCTCGGCGATCCTTCGAGTCATGTTGATTACTGTAGGTCATTTCGGTATCGACCGCACGACGACGTGCGGTCGTACCAGTAAGCAGTTACAGTAACCAGTATCAGTCCTGCCGGCGGACCTCGTGGCGGCCGAACCCGTACCGGAGGCGGTTGGCGAGGCGCCGGGAGAACTTCTCCTCCCGGCGGGAGTCGAACCGCTCGCTTAGCGCCTCGTAGATGAGCGGCACCGACACCTCCTGTGTGAGCGCCTCCCGGACGGTCCAGGTGCCGGTCGACCCGCCGGCGACGTGGTCGGCGACCGCCCCGAGGTCGTCGCCCTCCTCGCGGAACGCCTCCTCGCAGAGTTCCAGTAGCCACGACCGAATGACAGCGCCATTGTTCCAGGTCTGGGCGACGGCCTCCATGTCGAGGTCGTAGCGGCCCTCGCGGAGGAGTTCGAACCCCTCGCCGTACGCCTGCATCAGGGCATACTCGACGCCGTTGTGGACCATCTTGACGTAGTGGCCGGCCCCCGACGGCCCCATGCGGGCGTGGCCCTGTGGGCCGGTGGCGACGGCATCAAAGACGGGAGCCATCGCCTCGTAGGCCCGTTCGGGGCCGCCGACCATCAGCGAGAAGCCGAGTTCGGCGCCAGCGGGCCCGCCGGAGGTGCCACAGTCGAGGAACTGTGCGTCGACGGCCTCGGCGCGCTCGACGGAGCGCTCGAAGTGGGAGTTGCCGGCGTCGACGACGACGTCGTCGCCGTCGAGGTGGGGGTCGAGGTCCTCCAGCGTCGCGTCGACCGCCTCGCCGGCCGGCACCATCAGCCAGACTCGCTTCTCATTTGGGAGTTGCTCCGTGAGATCGGCGACGGAGTCGGCCGGCGTCGCGCCGGCGTCGGCGGCCGCCGCGACGGCCGACTCGTCGAGGTCGAAGGCGACGACGTCGTGGCTCGCCTCCAGGAGCCTGTCGACGACGATGCGACCCATCCGCCCGAGACCGATGACGCCCAGTTGCATACCGGGGGCTCGGTGGGGCGACAGGTGAGGGTTGTGATTCCGGCGGTGGGGGATTTGACATCCTCCTCCGTGTGAATGCGGAGGAATCCCGAGCGGTGGGAGTTTCAGGTCTGGCAGTCTCGCCGAGCATCCTCCCGTTCGAATCGGCGGGATGCTCATGGGCTGTGACGGGTGAGACTGCTGGCGTTGACGAGAGCTTCGCTCTCGTTCGCACATCAGAAATCTTCGATTTCTGAGGACGGTGCCAAGCCGCCGTTACTCCTATTCTCGACCCAGTTCGGGACTCCCGGTGGTTGTTTTTGCCCAGCGGAAGTCCGTCAGGGCGTCAACAAAGTTGGAGGTAGCGTCGTGTTTTCAGCAGTCACCACGGGACTGGAGAGTTCTCGTCTCCAGCGTTCTGTGACTGGTCTTTCGGATATTGTTTCATTGCTGGGGGCGGACAGGCCGCTTCCGGAGGACGGTTCGGAATCCACTCCGTTCCAACCGATTCCTGCATCAATGTAGCGCGGCTTGTGACTTGAATTTTGCTGTTGGAAACTCAGAGAGAGCTTCTGAACGTAGTCTGTGTCTCTGAGTGACGGCGCGTATCCACGGCCTTCAGGCCGTGGTATTGCGCCTGCTCCGCTTATAAATACCCGGATACAAACGCCGACAACCCTTTGAGAGTAGTTCCGATTGGTTTCGACAGAGGGATGCGGGGTCAATACACCCGGCGGGTGCTTCTCCGGCTCGCCGCGACGGCAGGTATCGCGACGGCCGCCAGTGGTGGCGGCGCAGCGACGTCCCCGTCCGGCGCCAAGGTTGTCGCCGACGCGGACGACGAGTGGCTCCAGCGGGAGTTCCGGAACTACGCCAAGACCAGAGAGGCGCCGGCCGAGCAGGCTTCCGACCCCGAGTTCATGCGCAGCTGGCAGACCCGGAGCCGGAAGAACGGCCAGCGGTACGCCGAGCGGGTCGCCGAGGAGCCGGGGTGGCGGAGCCACGCCAACCTCTGTGCGACTTGGGGCGAGCAGTGCACGGGCGACCCCGCGCTGTACCGAGACGTCGATGACCGGGGCTTCTACG
>PXSE01000050.1 GCA_003022905.1 Halobacteriales archaeon QS_9_68_42 | reverse complement strand
AGTCCGGCTTCTCGGGCACCTCGTAGTCCATCTGGTCGACCTTCTCGCCGAAGTTGCGGCCGACGCAGTAGAACACGGAGGGTTCACACGGCGCGAGCAAATCGTACTCTGCTGGTTCGTAGCTCCCCTCGTCGGTGTGGACGATCCCGTCGTCGTACTCGCCCTCGAGGACACCGGCCGGCGTCTCGATGCGCGCCAGTTTCATGCCCCAACGCGAGGCGCCGCAGTTTTACGTGTTGCCATCGCCGTCGGCGGGGACCGATGCCACGTCGTCTATCGAGACGACGATCGCCCATTGCTCGGTTCTGGTCACGGGCGCGGAGTTGACGACGAGGCGGAGCCGACCGGCCGGGACCTCGACCTCGTACTCGACGCCGTGCAACTCCCGCCCCGACGCCGCGGCGACCGCGCCGAGGTACTCGGTGGACGGCTCTATCCCGCCGTTGGCGTCCACGACCGACGCCTCCAGGTCGCCCGCCGACGAGCGGGTGAGTTCGCTCCGTCGCATCTCGAAGGCCTCGGCGGCGTCCCGGTTTGCCCGAAGTACCTTCCCGTTGCCGTCTACCACGAGCGTCGGCGCGGGCGCGACCTCCAGCATCCGCGCCGAGAGGTGTCGCTCGTGTTCGAGGCGACGCTCGGTCCGCTCGCGGTCGGTGACGTCCCTGGTGTTCACGACGAACCCCTCGACGGCCGGGTCGTCGAGGCGGTTCACCCCCCTGGACTCGAAGTTGACCCACCGACCGTCGGCGTGCCGGAAGCGGTACTTGACGGTCGGTCTGTAGTCGGGGTCCTCGATGCTGCGCTCGAACTCCCGGTAGAGCCGTTCGCGGTCCTCGGGGTGAACGTACTCGAAGCCCGACTCGCCCCGCAGCTCCCGCGGCTCGTAGCCGGTCACCTCTTCGACCGAGGGGCTGATGTATTCGAGATGGCCCTCGGCGTCGAGGAGGACCGTCAGGGCCGGTGACCGCTTGATGAGCGCCTGGAACCGCGCCCGCTCGCGTTCGACGGTCGTCCGGGCCTGCTTGCGGGTTCGCTCGACTACCTCGGTCGCCCGGTTGGCGTCGACGACGTTCTCGATGCGGTGTGCCAGCCGAACGAACCGCTCCGGGCCGCCCCGCTTGGCGAGGTAGTCGGTGACCCCGAGCGAGATGGCCTCGCTGGCGATGTCCTCGCTACCCTTGCTCGTGTAGAGGATGAACGGAACCTCCTCGTCGCGGTTTCGGACCTGGCGGAGCAACTCGAGCCCGTCGATGTCGGGCATCGCGTAGTCGGCGACGATGCAGTCGAACTCGTCCACCTGGTCGGTGACGACGGCCGGGTCATTCGCGGTCGTCACGGAGATCCGCGAACTCGCGTCCTCGAGGCCTTCGGCGGTGAGTTCGCACAGCTCCTCGTAGTCGTCGACGTACACGACCGAGATACCCTCCTGTCGTCCTGCCCCGTCTGCCGACCCCGATTCAGCGGACATGCGTGAGTATACCACACATCCCCGACCCTAAAAACCTCTTTGGCCGTTTGGAACTTGAAAACCGTCGCCGTCCGCGTGTCGCGACCCCGGCTCGGACTGCCGGACGCCGCTTCACCCCGAGCGGTCGGGGTGGGCGACCGATATCGCTTCGGGAACGACAGACAGCAGGGCCGTCTCGAGCGCTATCTCGATGGGGGTACCGTCGACCTCGACCGGGAGACCTGCCCCCGACTCGACGCGCACCGACTCGCCGGCTCCGTACGTGACCGCCGGGTGCTCGAGGAGCCGGCCGCGTCGGGCCAGTCGGACGAGCGAGACCGCGCCGCCGAGACCCGCGGGTTCGATGACGACCGCATGTAGCGTCCCGTCGCCGGGTCGGGACTCCGGAAACAGCTCGAAGGCGCTGCCGCGGTAGCGGCCGCCGCCGACGGCGACGAGCCGGGCGGTGCCGTCGAAGAGCGGGTCGTCGTCGACCGCCACGGAGGCCTCGACGGGCTCGTCGAGGAAGGCCGCCTGCCCGGTCGCAACGAGGTACGCGAGCGGCCCCGGTAGGACCCGGAGTCGTTCGGCGTTGTCCAGCGCGCTCCGGAAGAGGCCCGCGGTGAATCCCAGGAGGAAGTAAGTCGGGTCGACGGTGGGTGTGCTCTCGATTCGGCCGACCTCGAGCGGGCGGGTCTCGAGGCCGTCCGCGAGACGCCGGGCGACGTTCCGCCAGTCGGCGCTGCCGTACAGGTGCCGATACGAGGAGTTGCCGCGGCCGGCGGGTACGACGAACAGCGGCGTCTCGTGTTCGGACTCGACGAGCGCGGCCGCCACTTCGCGCAGCGTCCCGTCGCCGCCGATCACCGCGAGCAAGTCCGCCGAGGCGGCCTGTTCGCGGGTTGCGACCGGCACGTCATCGGGATCGGTCGTGATTCTCGCGTCAACGTCGGCACCGGGCAAGCAGTCCACCAGGGTCGCGTACAGCGCCGCGGGGTTCCCGCCGCCGGCGTGGGGGTTGACCACCGCGCCGACCCGCTCGGGCCTCATCCGGAACCCCCGCGGTAGGTCAGTTCCGCCGCCGACACGGCGTCGGCCTCTTCGAGCGCCAGCAGCGCATCGGCCCGGCGTCTGGCGGTCGACTCCCGGAGACCGGCGGCCGTCAGGCCGGTCCAGCACTTCCGGCGTGCGACCGCCCGAATCTCCGGGAGCGGCTTCCCCGCGAACCCCGAGGGATGCTCGACGGTCGCCTCGACTGTCCGGCCGTCGGTCGTCGTCACGGCAACACGTGCGCCCATCCGCTTGTCCGCGTCCGAGAGGTCCGTCGGGAGCGGGCGCTTGCGGACGAACCGGGCCAGCGTCGGGAGGTGCCGGACCGTCGCCGCCGGGCCGACGTTGCTGGCGGCGTACGGGAAGACGGCGGGGCCGACCCGGCGCAGCATCGCGCCGACCGGCACCTCCGAGTTCAGCGCCGCCACGGTGAACGAGCTGTCGTGATGGACCGACACCCGCTCCGCCAGCCGCCAGACGGCCCCGTCAGTGACGCGCTCGCCGACCTGTCGTGGCGTGTGCTCGCCGTCGGTCAACGCGACGGCGACGTTGAACGGCACGCTGAACGATAGGGCAGCGACCGGACTGTCCGGGCCGTCCAGATACGGCGCCGCCCGCTCGTCCACCTCGGTCGTGAACAGCGAGCCGTACACGTCGACGCGCCGGACGGCCGTCCGGCCGCGGTCCAGCCGTCCCCGTGCCTCCAGGGCGGCCTCTATCGGCGCCGTCACGTACGCACATCCCGGGACGGCCTTGACGGTCACCGCCCGGGTGTGCCACCGCTCGCCGAACCCGCCGAGGAACTCCTCGAGCGGGCGCTCGGAGAACACCGACAGGAAGCCACCGTCGGCCTCGACGAGGTCCGTCGCGCCGGTCAGTCCGTTCCGGGCGCTGTCGACGGCGGCGATGCCGCTCCTGACCGGCTCGCTCGCGCTCCAGAGCTTCGCGTCGGCGCCGAGAAACGGCGGTTCGAGCGGCCACGGCGGTTGCAGCAGCGCGGTCCCGAGCGCGTGGGCCAGCGTCCCAGCGTCGTCGCCCTCGACGACCGCCCGCGCGACGGCCGCGCCGACGGCGTGAATGTAGGCGGTCTGCTGGCCGCGGAACGGGCCGATGGCCGCCGCCGACGCGAGCCGGGCGGCCACCTCGTTGGCCGCGACCTGTGCGACGAGGACCCGGCGGCCGGCGGCGCCCGCCGACTCGGCGTACGCCAGCGGGACGAAGACGCTACTGTGGCCGGTGTGGCCGCCGAGCACGGTGTCGTCGAAGTCCAGCGCCATCGAGAGGGCGGCGTTCCCGCGAGCTGCGTCCGCAGGCGACAGGCGTTCGCCCCCAATGAGCGTCGCGCTCCCGCCGTCGTCCCCTTCGGTGACCGTCTCGACGACGCTACCACCGAGGGGGTGGCTCCGGGTCCAGACCGCGGCCCCGACGGTGCTGGTGAACTGTGCCTTCGCCGCTCTCCGGACCGGCGGCGGTATCTCCTCGTAGGTCAGCTCCGTCGCCCACGCGGCGGCACGGTCGAGGAAGGCTCCGACCTCCGGTTCGTCGCTCCCGACGAACGGCAGGCGGTCGGTCAGGGTCATTGCCCGACCCGTCGGCGGCCGGGCGCTTAGGCGTTCGCCCCCTAACCCTCGACGTTCCGGAGCAGTTCCGGCCGGTCGTTCGACGGGTCGTTGACCGCCGTCGAGACCGGGTACGCGCGGAACTCGCCGGCCGGCGCGGGGTCGAGAGCGAGGTCCTCGCCCCCGAGCCAAGCCGACTCCTCCTCGGGGGAGAGCACCACCGCCATCCGGTGGTGCAGCGGCTCAACCACCTCGTTGGGCTCCGTCGTCATGACCGTGAACGTTTCGACGGGGTCCGGTTCCTCCTCCGTGGCGTCGTCGCCGAATGTCCCAAGGCCGGTCTGGACGGTGTCCGGGGTCCACCGCTCCCAGAGGCCGGCCATCGCGAACGGCCGGTCGTCCTCAAGGGCGACGCGGTACGGCCGCTTGCCGTCGCCGGTGTCGGCCCACTCGTAGAAGCCGTCCGCGGGCACGAGACACCGGCCCGACGCCGGCGTGTCGCGGTCCTCGGCGTCGGCAGCGGCCTCGTACGCGTCGGCGAAGGCGGGTTTCTCCTCGACCGTCTCCGCGCGGGCGTTGATGTGCCCCTTGTCGGACTCGTCGGCCCAGCGGGGAATCAGCCCCCACTCCAGGGGCCGAATCGCCGTCGGGTCCTCGCCCGTGATAACGGGCAGCCGCTGGCTGGGAGCGGCGTTGTAGCGAGGCTCGAACTCGAAGGCGAACCGGGCGTTGAAGCGCTCCTCGAGTTCCTCCGGCGGCGTGAACAGACTGTAACGACCGCACATGCGAATCGCTACGTGCTACGGTTCGATATATGTGGCGAAGGTGGCGATACGAGCAGGCGGAACGGCTCCATCCGGCGGCGGCGTCCCGCGCTCCCGCTTCGACCGGCCGCCGGCGACGGCTCAGGTCACGGGCCGTCTGGCCGCGTTCCGGTACTTGAACCCTCGCCTCTACAGCGGGTCCGGCTTCTCCTTGGTCTTCACGACGACGGTGTCGGCCGCGAGGTCGCCGATTCGCTGCTTGCGATCGGTGACGTAGATGGCGACGAGGCCGAGCGTATCGAAGGGACGCAACAGCGTCCGTACCGTCGCCTCTTTGTACGATATCGACCCGTCATCCTCGCTGACAACGACGATATCCATGAGCATCTTCCCGATGGTCTGACCGTACTTAGCCTCGAAATAGATGAAGTACGCAAAGGCTAGAACCACGTCGAGAGCCAGAACCAGGAATCCGAGCGGTTCCCACGTTAAAAACGCGATGTTCGTCGCGATACCCAAGACGACGGCGAGGCCGACGAGGTCGATGACAAAGGCGATGCTACGCTTGCTAACGATGTCGCATTCAGTCCCCAGATCGGGAGTCGGTCGTTCGAACGTTATCATACTCTGACTCTCGACAGGCAATCTCATAAATCCGCGTCAGACCAGTGTATGACGCTCGTGCGGCCGAGCCACAGCTCCGACGAATCGATATGCCCCGAGCGCGGAACAATCAATCATGAACGGTACCCGTCGGTCGTTGCTCGCCGGGGTAGCCGGGAGCACGGCCGCCGCGCTCGCCGGATGCCTCGGCGTCGGCGACGACGAATCGTCCTTTGAATCTCACCCTCCACCGACGGCATCGAGGGACAGTCGACCCTCGGAACGCTGGATGCGCCGGGCGCCGTCGTCGCCTTCGAGGACCCCTCGTGTCGGTCGTGTCGCCGCTTCGAGACCGAGACGTTCCCCCAGCTGAAGGCCGACCTCGTCGACCCCGGGGACGCCGCCTTCGCCTACTGGACCCTCGACATCACGTTCCCGTGGGCCGAACCGGCCAGCCAGGTGATGGCATCGGCGTTCGACGCCGCCGCCGACGCGTTCTGGTCGCTGAAGGCCCACTACTACGAGGAACAGTCGGGCTTCGACACCGACGACGTGTTCGAGCGCTCGCGGGCGTTCCTGGAGGAGGCGACGTCCGTCGACGCCGAGGCGGTGGTGACGGCGGCCCGGAACGCCGAACACGACGACCTCGTCCGGAGCAACCGCGAGGCCGCGGAGGCGGTCGGGGCCGACTCGACGCCGCAGTTCTACCTCTTCCGGGACGACGAGTTCCGGACCGAGGTGGCGGGCCCGCAGGACTACGATGTTTTCGCCAGCGCGCTGGGATTCCAGCCGCGGACCGCACGGCTGGTGCTGTCGGTGCCGACGTACGCCGCCGTGGCCCTGCTCGCGTCCGGCGTCGGCCTCTCGCTTTTCGTCTTCTCGCTGAACCTGCCGCTCGTCGAGCTGGCGCTCATGGGCACCCTGCCGACGAGCGCCCGCTTCACGATACTCGCCAACCTCTACCCGTTCGTCGGGTCGGCGTTCGACCCCATCCAGGGCGGGCTGCTCGTGGCCGTCGCCGTCCTTTTCGGCGTCGACACCGCCATGGTGACCTACCACCTGCGCGAGCACGGCGTCTCGCTGTCGGGCGGCGGCGGCAGCGCGCTCGGAGCGGTCCTCGGGGCCCTTGGGGCCGGCTGTGCGGCCTGTGGCTCGGTGCTTCTGATCGGGGTTCTGTCGCTGTTCGGCGTCTCGGCGTCGCTGCTCTTTTTGCCCCTGGACGGCCTCGAGTTCGCCCTGCTGGCGCTGGTCGCGCTGCTGCTGTCGATGTTCTGGGTCGCCGACGGGATGCGTGGCGGCCGGGTCGCCGGCTGCCCGGTCGACCCCTGAGACGGACTGGCGTGCGTCAAGGGAAACGGAAGCAGCCCGTACAACGCCCACGAACTTAAGCGAGGTGGCGCCGTACAAGTCGTGTGGCCGACGAGGACGCGTCGACATTCGCCATTCGCCAGCGCCCGACCCGGCGTTACCCGCGGCGTGGCGGCGTCAAGTACGAGGGCGGCACGGTGTTCGAGGTGACGCCGACGCCGCCGCGCGAGGACGGGGCCCTGGCGGCGGTTGTTGAGTCGGTTCTGAAGGACGACCCCTACCGCTACGGCGACTGGTTCGACCTGCCGATGCCGCTGTACCTCGTCCACGACGACGAGACGGGCGACACCTTCCGGGTCGCGGTCCGCGACGGCGTCGTCGAGTTCCACGTCCTCCCGGCGACGGAGCCGCTCGGACTGAGACGGCTCTACGAGCGGCTCCGGGAGGCGACCGACTGCGAGTGGACCGTCGAGACCCGAACCAACGCGGACGACTGACCGCTCGCCTGCCGGAGGAGAGATGGCTCTCGTCGGTCGCTCGACGTAAAAATCGACCCGTCAGTTACTCGTCCAGCCCGACCCCGGCGCCCAGAAGCGCGAGCGCGACCGTCTTCTATTCGCTGTCGCCGGTCCGTGCCTCCGACTGCGTCCTGCCATGCCGCCGCGTCCCGAGCCGGCAAACCTATCCGTTTATTCAATCTTGCATCTGTCGCCTCCCCAACCGACCCACAACCGTCTTGGCGACTGGCTCCCTCCTCAAGGATATGAGCGTCTCCCGCGTCGTCGAACTGGAGGGCCACATCATCGACTCGGGGATGATGCAGTCGGCCTTCGGCATCGTGATGGACCACGGCGGCTCCTTCGACGTCGAGGAGTTCGACATCGGTCGCCGGAAGGACCAGGAGTCCTACGCCAGGCTACTCGTGACCGCCGACTCCGAGGACGAACTCCAACGCATCGTCCACGACCTCCACCAGCAGGGCGCCAACCCCGCGGATCCCGACGACGCCACCCTCGAGCCGGCCCCGGCCGACCAGGTCGTCCCGCACGGCTTCTACTCGACGACCAACCACCCGACGCAGATACGGATCGACGGCGAGTGGGTCGAGGTCGAGGACGTCGAGATGGACTGTGCGGTCGTCGTGGAGGCGGCCTCGCCGGACGGTGACGACCCGCGGGCCGCCGACGAGGTCCGGGCCTACACGGAGACGCTCAACGCCATCGAGGAGGGCGACACGGTGGTGACCGGCGACGCCGGCATCCGGGTCCAGCCCCCCGAGCGCCCCCGAGAGAGGGAGGGCGCCTTCGGCTTCATGCAGGGCGGCGTCTCCGCCGAGCGGCCCTCCGAGTCCACAATTGAGGGGATAGCCGGCGCCATCGAGGAGACGAAACGCGAGAACGGCAACGTGCTGGTCGTCGCCGGCCCGGCGGTCATCCACTCGGGGGCCCGCGGGGACCTCGCGCGCCTCGTGGAGGCGGGCTACGTCGACGGCCTCTCCATCGGCAACGGCTTTGCCGTTCACGACATCGAGCGGGACCTCTACGGCACGTCACTGGGCGTCGACACCGAGACGCTCGACCACGCCCGCCACGGCCACAAGCACCACATCTACGCCATCAGCGAGATAATCCGGGCCGGCGGCATCGAGGCCGCCGTCGAGGCCGACAAGCTCGACTCCGGCGTCATGTACCAGTGCGTCGACAACGATGTGCCGTACGTCATCGCGGGGTCCATCCGCGACGGCGCAGAACGCCATCCGCGAGCAGGCCCACGACGCCGACATGGTGCTGATGCTGTCGACGCTTCTGCACTCGGTGGCGGTGGGCAACTGCCTGCCGTCAACGACCCGGGTGGTCTGTGTCGACATCAACCCCGCGACGGTGACCCAACTGCTGGACCGCGGCTCCGCACAGGCGGTTGGAATGGTAACCGACATCGGGACGTTCGTCCCGATTCTCGCCGAGAACCTGCTCGACGGCGAGGGTTAGGCGCCCGGGACGCCCTCGCGGTACGACGAGATGGCGTCCTTGGCGGCCTCGATGGCCTCGGCGGTCTCGCCGTCGGCATCCTCGGCCAGCTCCGACAGCGTCCGGGTCATCCGCGCCAGCGCGCCGTGGTCAAGCGTCCGGCCGTCCTCGAGGGCGCTCTCGGCCTTCCCGACGAGCCCTTCGATTCGTTCCTCGGCATCGCCGTCGACGTGTTCGTGGGCGGTCCGGAGCCGCTCGACGACCGCCTCCAGTTCGCTCGCGCTCATGCGTCCAGCGGGATTGCGACCACGGGTATATCTGACGACAACAGGACCCCCTGTGCGGTCGACCCGAAGATGACCTTCCCGGTCGGACTCCGCTGTCGGACGCCGAGCAGTATCTCGTCGACGTCGTGGTCGTCGGCGAACGCCACGACGTCGGATTCGGGGCTGTTGCCCCGGACCAGCTGGTGCGATTCGGCAGGGAGTTGACCACGTAGACGGTGTCGTCGTCGGTGACCCGCCCGCGCAGGTACCGCCCGAGTCGTTCGCTCGTCCGCTCGCTCTCGGTGGCCGCGAGGAACCTCGTCATGGTGGGCACTCGAACCGGCTTCCGTTTAAATTGTGCCGGTTGAGCGCCCCCGACCCGCGATCCGTGCGTCCCAGTGCTCGACCGCCGGAACCGGGGCAATCATTACGCGCGCATCGTAAGCCTTCGGCACACTCGGTTTCCTATGACAGCAAACGGAAGCCCCTACGCGCCGCACACCGACGCCGAGACGGAGGCGATGCTCTCGGCCGTCGGCGTCGACGGCGAGGAGGCACTCTTCGACATCCCCGACGACGTACGCTTCGACGGCGAGTTCGGCATCGAAGCACGGAGCGAACGGGCGGTCCGTGACCTCGTCGACCGGACGCTGTCGGCCAACGACGACCTCGCGGAGTTCCTCGGCCGCGGCCACTACGACCACTACGTCCCGTCGATGGTCGATCACCTCGCGGACCGCTCGGAGTTCCTCACCAGCTACACCCAGTACCAGCCGGAGGTCGCACAGGGCTTCCTCCAGGCGCTGTTCGAGTACCAGTCGATGCTGGTCGAGCTAACCGGCCTCGGCGTCGCCAACTGCTCGATGTACGACGCGGCGACGGCGCTCGGCGAGGCGGTCACGCTCGGGACCCGCGTCCGGGAGACGTCCGGACGCCGCGTTCTCGTCCCCGAACACCTCCAGGAGGGCCGCCGCCGCACCCTCGAGAACTACGTCGCCGGCCACGACCTGACGCTGGAGACGTACCCGATGGACGACGGCGCCGCCGACGTCGAGACGCTGACCGAGGCCGTCGACGAGGAGACGCTCGTCGTCTACGCCGAGAACCCGACGGCCCGCGGCGTGATAGAGGAGCAGGCCGGAACCGTCGGCGCCCTGGCCGACGACCACGACGCCCTGTTCGTCCTCGGGTCGGACCCGGTCGCGCTCGCGGTCCTGGAGGAACCGGCCGCCGTCGGCGCCGACGTCGTCGTCGGCAGCGGCGCCTCGCTCGGCATGCCGTCGGCATACGGGATGGGCATCGGGCTGTTCGCCTGCCGGGAGTCGTTTCTCCGGCAGGTGCCGGGGCGGCTGGTCGGCGCCGGCAAGGACGCGACCGGCCGGCGGGCATACACGCTGACGCTGCAGACCCGCGAGCAGCACATCCGCCGCGAGCGGGCCACCTCGAACATCTGCACCAACCAGGCGTGGGTGGCGCTCCGGGTGGCAATGCACGCCGCCTGGCTCGGCCCCGACGGCCTCCTCGAGTTGGCCAACGACTGCGTGACCCGCGCCCGCGAGGTGGCCGACCGGCTCGACGACCTCTCGGGCGTGGAGGCGCCGGCCCACGACCGCCACCACTTCCGGGAGTTCGTCGCCCGGACCGACCGGCCCGCGCCCGCGGCCGCCGACGACCTCCGGTCGGCCGGCTACGCGGTCCACATTGTCGGCGACCACGAACTGCAGGTCTGTGTCACCGAGACCAACAAGACGGCCGTCGACGGCCTCGTCGCGGCTTTCCGGGAGGCCGCACGATGAGCGACGACGAACTCGGCTACGACCAGGCGCGCTGGGCCGACGACGAGGAGCGCTACGAACCGCTGCTCTCGGAGAAGAACCGCCAGCGCGTCGCGGTCGACTCGCCGCTGCCCGACGACCTCACCCGCGACAGCCTTGAGTTGCCCGACATCTCGGAGCCGGAGCTGGCGCGGCACTACACCCGGCTGTCGGAGATGAACTACGGCGTCGACTCCGGACCGTTCCCGCTGGGCTCCTGTACGATGAAGTACAACCCCAAGTTCACCGAGGACGTCGCGGTCAACCCGAAGGGGCTGGTCCACCCCGACCGCCCCGACCGGACCGCCCAGGGCAACCTGAAGCTCCAGTACGAACTCCAGCGGTACCTCGCAAAGGTCGGCGGGATGGACGCCGTCACGCTCCAGCCACCCGCCGGCGCCGCCGGCGAGTTCACCGGCATCCTCGTCGCCCGGGCCTACCACCGGGCCAATGACGACGAGCGCTCGGAGGTAATCGTCCCCGACTCCGCGCACGGCACCAACTTCGCGTCGGCGGCGCTGGCCGGCTACGACGTGGTGTCGCTGCCCAGCGGCGAGGACGGCCGCGTCGACTTAGAAGCGCTTTCGGCGGCGCTCTCCGAGGAGACCGCGGCGCTGATGCTGACCAACCCCAATACCCTGGGGCTGTTCGAGAGCGACATCCGCGAGATCGCGGAGATGATCCACGACGTCGGCGGCCTGCTGTACTACGACGGTGCGAACCTCAACGCCCTCCTCGGACGGGCCCGCCCCGGCGACATGGGCTTCGACGTGATGCACTACAACGTCCACAAGACGTTTGCGACGCCGCACGGCGGGGGCGGCCCGGGCGCGGGCCCGGTCGGCGTCACCGAGGAACTGGCGGAGTTCCTGCCGGACCCCCACGTTCGGCGCGTCTCGCAGGGCAACGCGGACGGCGCGAGCGGACAGGGCCCGCGAGAGGGGAGCGCCGGAAGATACGAGCGGTACACGCCCGAGCGGACCATCGGCAAGGTCCACGGCTACGCCGGCAACTGGCTCGTGCTGGTGAAGGCCTACGCCTATATCGCCCGACTGGGCGACGAAGGGCTGGCCGACACCTCCGCGAAGGCCGTCCTGAACGCCAACTACCTCGCCGAGCAGGTGCGCTACGAGGTGCCGTTCGGCCCGTTCCACCACGAATTCGTCGCGAGCGCGGGCGACCAGGACGCCGCCGACGTCGCAAAGCGGATGCTCGACTACGGCGTCCACCCGCCGACGACCAAGTGGCCCGAGATCGTCGAGGAGGCGCTGATGACCGAACCCACGGAGGCCGAGAGCAAGCGGACCCTCGACCAGCTGGCGGCGGCGTTCAACGCCGCCCGCGAGGACGACGACGAGACCCTGGAGTCGGCGCCCGAGCGGACCGCCGCCGCCCGTATCGACCAGGTGGCCGCGGCGCGGAACACGCGGCTCTCGTGGCAGGCGCTCGACGACGCAGAGTGACCGCGAGGACCGCCTCGGTCCCGGTCCCCGGCCCGCCGGAGGTTTGAGGTGGCCCGGCGACCTCCCTCCGAATGAGCGCCCTGATGACCGCCAGCGACGTCCACAGATGAGCCAGGAACAGGTCACCGTCGAGACGGACGAATCGGGCCCGCTGAACACGTTCAGGCAATTCTTCGCGCTCGAGCGGGACGTGCTGGTGCTGTCGCTCGCGATGTTCGCCTTCAGCCTCGGCTTCCAGATGACCAACCGCTACCTTCCGGAGTACATGGTCGCGCTGGGAGCATCGGGGTTCGTCGTCGGACTGTTCGGGACGGCCGGCAACGTCATCTCGGCGGTGTACCCCTACCCGGGCGGGGCGATCTCCGACCGCCTGGGGTCGCGGTACGCGCTGACGCTTTTCGGACTAGCGTCGACGCTGGGATTCGTCGTCTGGCTGTTCGCCCCGACCCTGGGGACGGTCACGTTCGCCCGAATCGACGTCCCGCCGTGGGGGTGGATATTCGTTGGCCTGTTGTTGGCGCAGGCCTGGAAGTCGTTCGGCCTTGGGGCGACGTTCGCGGTGGTCAAGCAGGCGACCGACCCCTCGCGGCTGGCGGCCGGGTTCGCCAGCACCGAGACGTACCCCTCGCGGCTGGCGGCCGGGTTCGCCAGCACCGAGACGTTCCGCCGGACGGCGTTCCTCGTCGGCCCCGTACTCGCGGCCGTCCTCGTCGGCCTCCGCTCGGAGTTCACCGTGAGCTTCCGGTACGCCCTCGCGGTGGCCGTCGTCTTCGGGGCCGTCGGCACCGTCGCCCAGCACCTCCTCTACGATTCTACCGAGGACTCCCTGGGTGACACGTTCGCCGGCCTGGCGGCGATCCGCCGGGACCTGCGTGACATGCCCGCGGAACTGCGGCCGCTCCTGGTCGGCGACACGCTCGTCCGGTTCGCCAACGGCATGGTGTACGTGTTCTTCGTCCTGGTCATCACGCAGGTGTACGAGGTGGGCTTCGAGACGACCGTCGCGGCGGCGGGCCTCTCGTATGCCGTCGACCTCTCGCCGGAGGCGTTCTTCGGCTACCTGCTCGGCGTCGAGATGGCCGTCGCGCTGGTGACGATGGCGCCCGCCGCCAAGGCCGCCGAGCACGTCGGCCTCAAACCCGTCGTCGCGCTTGGCTTTGCGGTGTACGCGCTGTTCCCGGTCGTGCTCGTCGGGGCGCCGGCGGTCCTGTCGCCGTTCCTCTCGCTACAGTGGGCCATGGTCGCCGTCTTCGCGTTCTCAGGGCTCCGGTTCGCCGGCCTGCCGTCGCACAAGGCGCTCATCGTCGGCCCCGCCGAGGCCGGCGCCGGCGGCCGGGTCACCGGCACCTACTATCTGCTTCGGAACACCGTCGTCATCCCCAGTGCCGCGCTGGGCGGCTACCTCTGGGAGTTCGTCAACCCGACCGTCGCGTTCACCGTCGCCGCGGCCGTCGGCGTCGTCGGCACCGGCTATTTCCTCCTGTTCGGCCGGGAGTTCGAGCCGTACGTCTGACCCGGCAGGCCGGACCCCGGAGCGGCCGGCGAAACGCATTTGACGCCGCGGGCCCCCGATGTGTCCATGCAGATACAACGGCGGGACCTGCTCGGGGCGCTCGGCGCCGGGGTGGTCGCGTGTGCGGCCGGTTGCGCCGGGGTCGGCGGCAGGCGGGAGGCCGACCGACCGGGGGTGGCCGGCGAGACGCTGACGCTGACGACGACGACCAGCACCTACGACACGGGGTTGCTGGACGCCATTCACCCCGAGTTCGAGGCGATGTACGGGGTGTCGGTGGACGCCGTCGCCCAGGGCACCGGCGCGGCCCTGGAGACGGCCCGCAACGGCGATTCGGACGTGGTAATGGTCCATGCGCGCGGCCTCGAGGACGAGTTCCTGCGCGAGGGTCACGGCGTCAACCGGCGGAACCTCATGTTCAACGACTTCGTGCTCGTCGGCCCTGAAAGCGACCCGGTCGGCATCGAGGGGACGGCTTCGGCGACGGAGGCGCTCGCCGCCATTGCCGGGGCGGAGGCGATCTTCGTCTCCCGCGGGGACAACTCCGGCACCCACGCCAGGGAGGTGGACCTCTGGGAGGCCGCCGACGCCGACCCCGGCGGCGGGTGGTACCAGGAGACCGGCACCGGAATGGGCGAGGCGCTGAACGTCGCGGCCCAGCAGGGCGCCTACACGCTCTCGGACCGCGGGACGTTCATCGCCCAGCGGTCGCAACTCGACCTCGTCGTCCTCGTCCAGGGTCCAATCGGGGGCGGCCCGGAGACACTCGCCAACCCGTACGGGGTTATGGCGGTCAACCCCGGCGTCCACGAGGGCGTCAACTATGACCTCGCGATGGCGTACATCGGGTGGATAACGAGTCCCGATGCACAGGACGCCATCGCGGCCTACGAGTCCGACGGCGAGCAGTTGTTCTTCCCCGAGGCCGTCTCCGAGGACCCGGACTTCCAGCAGTACGTCCCGGAGGGCTGGAGCGACGAGTCCGCAGGGGGGTGAGCGTGCCGCTGGACCTCGCGCCGCTCGCGTTCGCCGTCGGATTCCCGTTCCGGGAGGGGTACGTCCCGAGCATCGTCTACGTCTCGCTGTACGTCAGCATCGCCGCGGTGACGCTGAGCACGCTCGTCAGCGTCCCGGTC
>PXSE01000039.1 GCA_003022905.1 Halobacteriales archaeon QS_9_68_42 | reverse complement strand
GACCTTCTCCCAGCCCATCGAGTCGAAGCGCTCCTTGGCGAACGTCACGAGCGAGTCGTCGAGGAACGTCGAGTTCGTCGGTCCGACCCGGAACCACGGTTTGTACGTCTCGTAGTCCTCGGCGAGCAGTGCCGGCGCCTCCGGTGTGGCCGCGCCGCTCGTCAGATGGACCGTCTCCGCCTGGGCGATGTCGTCCATAATTGCCAGCAGCTGCTCGGAGCCGAAGATGCCGACTGTCGCCTCCACGTTCTCCCCGGTCGTAAGTTCCTTGTAGACGTCGCGAGCGGTGCTCGGCTGGTCCTTCGTGTCCTTCGTCGACACCTCAACGTCGGCGCCGGCGATGCCACCGTCGGCGTTGATCTCCTCGACGGCGAGTTTGACGCTGTTGTGGATGGACGCACCGAGCGGGGAGTCCGACGGGCCCAGCGTCCCGATGGTGATGGTGTCGGGAACGGTGCCGTCACCGCTATCGGAGTCGCCGAGACAGCCAGCGAACGCCACGCCCGCCGCACCGGCACCCGTCGCTCGCAGGAACGGCCGCCGTTTCGTCAGTCGTCCGGTCCCGGACTCGGTATTCGTCTCTGTCTGCTCGTAGCTGTCGTCCGTCATTGGTTCACGTCCATAACAGTTGTCTGCGGTGGCTGTCCACGTGCGTTACCCGTTGTCATTGGACACACTGGAATCATTTCGAGGCTTTTTGTGTTAAATGTTGGTGTCAAAAGTTGTCCGAATCTTTACTAATTATCCGGTCGGGGCTACGTATTGTCTCGCCGTCGACATACCGGTCCCGAGCCGGTCAATGATGCGGAGCGCGCTGTCCTGGCCGGAGCTGATCGGGGTCAGGGTGCCGATCCCGTCGGTCAGCGCCGAGTGGTCGGCGACGAACGACCGATCGATGTCTTTCCGCCTCCCCGGCCGCGTCGGGCACCCTGCCGATGCCCATCGACGATTACACGTGGGGCAGCAGCGGCGGCCACTCGCACCGGCAGACGTGCTCCGTGTCGGCGGCAACGGATCATACTGTCGGTCATAGGTACGCGAACCGACGGCCGCAGGGGAGGGCTCCATGTGGCCCTCCGGGACTGGTTCGGCCGACGCGCCGTCATCGCGCCGTCCAGCCACCGTCAACGGCCAGCGTCGCGCCGGTTGCGTAGGAGGCCATCTCGCTGGCGAGAAACACCGCAGGTCCGGCTATCTCTCCCGGGTCGGCGAGCCGCTCCAGCGGCGTCCGGTCCTCGATGGACGCCCGGAGGTCTTCGTCGGCCCGGAGGTCGGCCGTCAGGTCGGTCGCGACGTACCCTGGCGCCAGACAGTTCACCCGCACGTCGGGCGCCCAGTCCAGCGCGAGGCTCCTCGTCAGGCCGACCAGGCCGTGCTTGGAGGCGACGTAGGGGTGCTGACGGGGCAGTCCTACGAGGCCGCCGACCGAGGCGACGTTGACCAGCACGCCCTCCGACGCCCTCAGCGCCGGCTCCGCCGCCCGGGCACAGGTGAAGGCCCCCTCGAGGTTGACCGCCATCACCTGCTCGAACCCCTCGTCGGTCACCGCCCCCGGCGGCCCGAGGGCGGCCTCGGGGTTGACGCCGGCATTGTTCACGATGATATCGACGCCGAGGTCGTCGGCGACCCGCTCGAAGCAGGCCTCGACTGCCTCGCTTTGGGTCACGTCGACCGTCTCGAGGCGGCTCTCGACGCCCCGCTCTCTGACGGCCGTGACGACGCCCTCAAGCGCCGACTCCGACCGCGCCAGCGGCACCACGTCGGCGCCGGCCTCGGCGAACCCCTCGGCGATGGCCCGGCCGATGCCCCTTGAGGCTCCCGTGACGACGGCCGTCCGTTCCTCGAACTCGAAGCCGATGTCGACGTCCATACCGGGCCGGGGGCGCGCCCGGTCAAAAGCGTGCCGGGGCGGTTCGTAACGCTCATACGGCGGATGGCTCTACGTGCCCCCAATGGACCTCCGCGTCATCGAGAACCTCGAAACCGAACTGTCGATAGAGATAGCGGGCGAGGACCACACCTTCATGAACGTCCTGAAGGGCGCTCTGCTCGAAGTCGACGGCGTCGCCGCCGCCACCTACGACATGAACCCCGAGCAGTCGGGCGGCCAGACCGACCCCATCGTCAGCATCAAGACCGACGGCAGCATCGACCCGCTGGACGCCCTCGAGGAGGCCGCCGGCGGCATCACGACGAAGACTGACGCCTTCCGCGAGGCCTTCGAGACCGCGGCCTGAAGCGGGACGCCGGAATCGTTCCCGGTGGCGCCCGAGCGGCGAGGCACACACCGCGTTCAGAACGACCGAGAGCATTCCGACCGCCGCCGGTCAGCAGACTACGTAGGCGACCGCGACCGTATCCTCGGGCGTCACGTGGACGGCCACGGCCTCGGCGCCGGCCTCCCGGGTGACGAGCGTCTCGAAACTCGACCGTCCCAGCAGGTCGTCGGCGACTGCCGCCGCCAGGGCGGCCTCACTGTCGAAGTTCGCCGGGTCGACGGACAGTTCGACCACGTCGCCGCCCAGTTCAGTGCGGCAGTCCGGGTCGAACTCCCTGGCCGGCGGGAGTTCACCCTCGTAGTCAGGGTCGTATTCGGCGGCGATGTCGTGGCGGACGGCGTAGGTCGCAAGTGCCGAGAGGCCGTCGTCGCGGCCCCGTTCCGTGCCCCGTTCGGCCGCGAACTCCCCGTGGAGTTCCGACTCGACGGTCCGGAGGTCGAGGCCGGCGGCCTGCGCCGACTCGCCGGGCGCCTCCGGCGGGGCCGGCGGGCCGCCGAGGCCCGGCACCGGAATCACGCCGACCAGCGCCAGCGCCACCACCGCGACGACGGCGACGGCCCCGAGCAGGTAGGGCCACCCGACGTCGAGGTAGCCGGGCGTCGACAGCTCCGGGGAGAGGTCCCCGTCGCCGACCGCCCGCTTCTCCAGGGTGGGGTGGCTGCACCCCGAGCATATCTTCGGGTTCTTGACGTGCTCGCGGCCGCAGTTCTCGCAGACCCAAACGAACGACTCGGCCTCGAACGCCGACTCCGACTCGTCGTCGACCCGTTCGAACCGCTCGCGGCCACAGGTGTCACACGGCGGGTCGTCGGATTCGTACTCCCGCCCGCACCAGGTACACCGCCACGTCACTGTCGAATCGAGGGGCCGCGGCGATAAATACCGACGGATTCTGGCAGGCGCCGCCGTCGGACGGTCACAGTCGGACGGGGACGCCCTGCTCGTCGAGGTAGGCCTTGGTTTCCTCGATGGTGTACTCCCCGAAGTGGAAGATGGAGGCCGCAAGCGCCGCGTCGGCGCCGGCCTCTTCGAACACCTCGTGCACGTGCTCGGGACTGCCACACCCCGAGGAGGCGATGACTGGCGTCGACGTCTCCTCGCACACCGTCCGGATGAGCGGGACGTCGTAGCCTTCCTTGGTGCCGTCGCGGTCGATGGAGTTGACGAACAGCTCGCCGGCGCCGCGGTCCTCGGCCTCGTTGACCCACTCGACGACGTCGATTCCCGTCCCCTCGCGGCCGCCCTTCTTCGTGCACTCGAACCAGGCGCTCTCGCCGTCGACATCGACGTAGTGCTCGCCGGCCTTGTCGAAGCGCCGGCGGGCGTCGACGCTGATGACGATGCACTGGCTGCCGAACGCCGCCGCGCCCTCCTCGATGAGTTCGGGCCGCTCCAGTGCCCCCGTCGTTATCGACACCTTGTCGGCGCCGGCCCGCAGCGTCTCCTTGACGTCCTCTCGGGTCCGAATGCCGCCGCCGACGGTCAGCGGGATGAAACACTCGTCGGCCACCGCCGAGACGACGTCCAGCATTGTCTCCCGACCCTCGGCCGACGCCGTGATGTCGAGGAAGACGAACTCGTCGGCGCCCGACTCATTGTACTTCTCGGCGAGTTCGACCGGGTCGCCGGTGTACTCGAGGTTCTCGAAGTTGACGCCCGTGTAGACGGCCGCGTTCCCCTCGTCGTTGACGTCGACGTCGATGCAGGGAATAATGCGCTTCGTAAGGGTCATCTACTACCCGACGGTTGGCGGGCGGAGGGTTTACCATTTCGGGGTCGGGGGCCAAAGAGCCAAAGCCGCCCGCGACCAACGGCGGACAATGACCACCGTTCGGAACATCGCCGCGGGCGTCCAGTCGATGACGAGCAACGCCTTTCTCGTCGACGGCGAGCGGACCGTCCTGGTCGACGCCGGCGACGGCTTCGACGCCGCGGCGCGCGTCGAGGAGGCGACCGGCGGCCTCGACGCCGTCGTTCTGACCCACACCCACCCCGACCACGTCGGCAATGTCGAGTCCGTGGTCGACGCCTTCGACGTCGACGTGTGGGGGTTCGACCCCGACCACCCACTCGTGGACCACGAAATCGACGACGGCGATCACCTCCGAATCGGCGACGCCGAGTGCGAGGCGCTGCACACGCCGGGCCACAAGAACGACCACGTCTGTCTGTACGCCCGCGGGGCGGGCGTCCTCTTCGCCGGCGACCTCGTGTTCGCCAACGGCGGGTTCGGCCGGACCGATCTCGCGGAGGGCGACCGGGAGACGCTCGTTGAGAGCATCGCGCGCCTGCTCGAGGCCGTCGACAAGTCGCTCGATGCGATGTACGTTGGTCACGGGCCGGCCGTCGAGACGAACCCCCGCTACCACATCGAACTCGCCGCGCAGGCGGCGAGAATTGAGTGAGAGTTGGGTCAACGTACTTACCGCTCCGAGGAGTCGACACGGGTACAGGCGCACCCCGGTCCTGCGACCTCGAAGCGGGGCGGTTCCTCGCCGGGCCCGGGCGGGCCGGAATCCCCACTGGGTCGACGGCCGCTCCCACCCCTGAGCGTGCCGTCACCGCCTCGCGCCCCAGAGGGCACCCTGACCAGCTAGCGACCCGCCGTTGCGAGCGAGCAACCCGTGCGTCTGTACGGCGGTGTCCCCCCGTTCTACGGCACCCACTTGCAGTGATTACTGTAGCTTTTGCCGGTGCGACCGCCCGCCGTCGAGCGGTCAACCCGGTGATGAGTCATAACAGTCAGTATCAGACCGCCGCAAAGAGCGCCTCGTAGGCGTCCGCGTAGGCGTCGGCGACCGCCCCAGGGTCGCTCCGTTCCTCGCCGGTCAGCGCCGGCAGCGGAGCCGTCGCCGCCGGGTCGAGCAACCCGACGACCGACTCGACGCGCTCCTCGAGGCGGCCTTCGTGGGCGCTGCCGCTGGCCACCTCGCAGGCCTTCACGTAGCGGTTGCCGTCGTAAACCCGACACCGGCGGGGTTCGACCACTGCGACAGCGTCCGGGACCAGCCCCGACAGCGGCCGGGCGATGTCCGAGTACGACTCCACGACCGCGGCCTCGCGGGCCGCGACCCGCTCGCCGAGCGCCGACAGCGCCGACGCGTGGCGGTTCGCCATCAGGTCGTTCAGCTCCGGAAGCGACTCGACGGCCGCCGCATCCGCCAGCGGCAGGCCGTTCTGGGCGGCAGGCGGCACCTCGACCGTTCCGTTGACGATATAGCCCTCGCCGCCCTCGGGGTCGGTCACCCGGTCGACCGCGAAGGCCCGTTCCTCGTGGCCCAGCAGGCCCGTCCCGCCGCCCGGCGTCGGCAGCCACAGCCGGTGGACCGGGTTGATGGCCTCCGGCCGGACCTCCCCCGGCGAGGTCGCCGCCAGCCGTTCGGCGTCCTTGCCGTACAGTCGGCCGGACTCAATGGCCTGCCGGTAATCGTCGTGGTCGTACCAGTAGTCGTTACCGGCCCGGGGCTTGAACGCCCGCATGCCGGTCCGCTCGACCAGCCCCGCGGTGAACGTCGTTTTGCCGGCGTCCACCCTGCTCGCGCCGGCGACGAGTAGCTTCATCTCAGGCCGTAGTACCCCGGTTCCTCGTCGCCGTCCGGTTCGGCGAAGACGAACGCCTCGCTGTTGTCGAGCATCCACGGGATGGCCCAGTCCAGCAGGATGTCCTCCGTCTCGGCGTCCATCTCCCTGTCGGGGTCGACCCCCTGGAGCAGTCGCGCTATCTCGTAGACGGTGTACAGGTACTCCTCCTCGAGGACCTCCTCGGGGTCCCGGAACTCGAAGGCCCGCAGGTCCTCGAACTCCTCGCGCGGTCGTGGCATGGCTGGGCGTAAACGACGGACCCTCTTATGTATTGTATTCCCCGCCGGCGGCGAGTCGGGGCGGGGCCGCACGATGCTCGCGAGGGCCGGGCGTCGAGGCCGCTTCCGCGGCACGATATAAAATTACAAAGTGAGACGGTGCAGACAGCATTCATGGACGACGAACGCGAGCGAGCCACGACGCCGTATGAACTGTCGAGGCGGGGACTGCTGACGGCCGTCGCCGGCGGGGTAACCGTCGGGTCGTTCGGGAGCCTCCCCGTCGCCGGTCAGGAGGGGACGGTGACGGTGCTGCACGACACTCACTTCCACGGCCGGTTCGAGGCCGCCGGC
>PXSE01000038.1 GCA_003022905.1 Halobacteriales archaeon QS_9_68_42 | reverse complement strand
CAGACGGGAGCGACTGGCGGTCGGTGGGATGCACTGTTCCAGCTGTGCGGAGACCATCGCCGACGCCGTCGAATCCGTCGAGGGCGTCGAGAGCGCGTCGGTCAACTACGCGACCGACGACGCGACCGTCAAGTACGACCCCGAGCGGGCGTCGCTGCTGGAAATCTACGACGCCGTCGAGTCCGTTGGCTACGAGCCACGGCGGGAACGCCGGACCGTCGAGGTGGCCGGCATGCACTGTGCGAACTGCTCGGAGACCGTCGAGGGGGCGCTCTTGGACCTCCTGGGGGTGGTCGCCGCCGACGTCAACTACGCGACCGACGAGGCCACCGTCGAGTACAACCCCGAGTCGTTCGACGTGGCGGACGCCTGCGAGGCCATCGACTCGGTCGGCTACGAACCGGTCCGCGAGGACGAGGCCGACGGCGACGAGGAGTCGCCCGCGGACCGCGAACTCCGGAAGCAGCGCCGCCTGGTCGCCGGCGGCGCGGTGCTGACTGCGCCGTTCGTCTACCTGATGGCGACGATAGTGACGCCGCTGGCTCGCCCGGAGTCGCTGTTCGGCGTCCCGTTCGGCTGGGTCGAGTTCGCCATCGCCACCGTCCTGATGGCGACGCTCGGCTGGGAGTTCCTCGTCGGCGCCTACACCGCGGGGCGGAACCGCTCGCTGAACATGGACAGTCTGGTGGCCATCGGTACCACCGCCGGCTACACATTCAGCACGGCCGTTCTCGTGGCCGGCATCCCGGGCGGTCTGTACTTCGAGGCCGTCGCGTTCATCCTGTGGTTCATCACGCTCGGCAACTGGCTCGAGGCGCGCTCGAAGGCGAAGGCCTCCGACGCGCTCCAAGAACTCCTGCGGATGGAGGCCGACGAGGCAACGGTCATCCGCGACGGCGAGGAGGTCACCGTCCCCGTCTCGGAACTTGAGGTCGGCGACCGAATGAAGATCCGACCGGGGGAGCGAGTGCCGACCGACGGCATCGTCCGGGAGGGCGAGTCGGCCGTCGACGAGTCGATGCTGACCGGCGAGTCCGTTCCCGTCGAGAAGGGACCCGGCGAGGAGGTGGTCGGCTCGACGGTCAACGAGAACGGCGTTCTCGTCGTCGAGGCGACGAAGGTCGGCGAGGACACCGCCATCCAGAACATCGTCCGCCGGGTCAAGGAGGCCCAGTCCCGACAGCCGGACGTCCAGCGGCTGGTCGACGTCGTCTCCGGCTACTTCGTCACCGCCGTCATCGTCAACGCCGTCCTGTGGGCGGCGCTGTGGCTGGCCTTCCCCGAGCAACTGTACGCCGTCGCAACCGCCCTGCCGCTGTGGGACCCGGTCGGCGGCGGCCCTGTCGTCGGTGGCGTCCCCGCCTTCGAGTTCTCGCTCGTCGTTTTCGCGTCGGCGGTGCTGGTCGCCTGTCCCTGCGCGCTCGGACTCGCAACGCCCGCCGCGACGATGGTCGGCTCAACGATCTCCGCGAAGAACGGCGTCCTGTTCGAGGGCGGCGACGTCCTCGAGGGCGTCCGTGACGTCGAGGCCGTCATATTTGACAAAACCGGCACCCTCACCGAAGGCGAGATGGAACTGACCGACGTGGAGGTCGTCGGCGAGCGGGCCGACGGCGGCGACGCCGCGGCAGACGGCGGCGTGGCCGCACGGGCCGTCGACGAGTCGTTCGTGCTGGAGGCCGCCGCTGTCGCGGAGGCCGGCTCCGAGCACCCGCTCGGGGAGGCCATCGTCGCCGGCGCCGAGGCGCGGGGCATCGACGTCCCGGACGCCGAGGGCTTCGAGAACGTCCCCGGCAAGGGCGTCGAGGCGACGACGACACACGGCGAGGTGCTGGTCGGCAACCGCGCGCTTCTCGAACGGAACGGCGTCGACCCCGTGCCCGCCGAGACGGCGATGGAGCGGCTCGAGGCGGAGGGCAAGACGGCGATGCTCGTGGCCGTCGACGGGGCCGTCGTCGGCGTCGTCGCCACGGCCGACACGGTCCGCGAGAGCGCCCGCCGGACCGTCTCGGACCTGCGGGAGCGCGGTTGCGCGGTCCACATGCTCACCGGCGACAACGAGCGGACCGCCCGGGCCGTCGCCGAGGAGGTCGGCATCCCCGCCGAGAACGTCCGGGCCGGCGTCCTGCCCGACGGGAAGGCCGACGTGGTCGACGAGGTGCAGGCCGACGGCACGCAGGCGATGATGGTCGGCGACGGCGTCAACGACGCGCCGGCGCTGACGGCGGCACACGTCGGCGTCGCCATCGGCTCCGGCACCGATGTCGCCATCGAGTCCGCCGACGTGACGCTGATGCGGTCGGACCCCGCCGACGTGCTGAAGGCCATCCGCGTCTCCGAGGCCACCATTGGGAAGGTCCGGCAGAACCTCTTCTGGGCGTTCGCCTACAACGCGGCGCTCATCCCGGTGGCCTCGCTGGGCCTGCTGAATCCGGCGCTGGCCGGCGCCGCCATGTCCGCCTCCAGCGTGTCGGTGATGTCCAACAGCCTGCTGTTCGCCCGCTACGAGCCCACCCGCGACTACGTCCCCTTGCCCCTGCGGCCGCTGGCGGCGCTCCGGTAGGCCCGGACCGCTTTTGCCGTCGGCGGCCCGATTCCCGACATGCACGTGGTGGTCAACGCCGCGACGAGCGCCGACGGCAAACTCTCCTCGCGGCGCCGCGAGCAGATAGCTATCAGCGGCGAGGAGGATTTCGCCCGGGTCGACCGCCTCCGCGCCGAGGTCGACGCCGTCGCCGTCGGCGTCGGCACCGTGCTGGCGGACGACCCCTCGCTGGTCCGCCACGACGAGGCCCACCGCGGCCCGGACGCGCCGCCGCCAGGCCGGGTCGTCGTCGACTCCCGCTGCCGGACGCCGGCGGACGCCGCCATTCTGGACGGCGACTCCGAGACGTACGTGCTGACCAGCGAGTCCGCGTCCGACGAGCACCGCCGGGCGCTGGAGCGGTCGGGAGCAACCGTCCTCGTCACCGGCGAGGAGCGTGTCGACCTGCCGGCGGCACTGGCGGCGCTCGCCGGCGAGGGCGTCGACCGCCTGCTGATTGAGGGCGGCGGCGAACTCATCTTCTCGCTGTTCGAGGCGGGGCTGGTCGACGAACTGTCCGTCTTCGTCGGCGGGATGGTAATCGGCGGCCGGGAGGCGCCGACGCTGGCCGACGGCGAGGGGTTCGTCGCCAACTTCCCGGCACTGGAACTGGCGGGCGTCGAACGGCTGGACGGCGGCGTTCTCCTGCGGTGGTCGGTTCTCTGACAGTGGTCACTGTACCTGTGTACCGGTACGACCGCACGCCGTCGTATGGTCGGTACCGAAATGACGTACAGTAGTCACTGTGAGAACGCGCGGCGTCAGTGATCGTGGCCGGTCAACTCGCCGTAGGTGGCGCCGAACCGCTCCTCGAACAGCGCCATGGTCGCCTCCTCGATGTCGCGGTACCGGTCGGTGTCGCCGCCCTCAGCGTGGTGGACCGCCGCGTGGATGCGCTGTGCACAGGAGAAAAGCGCCAGGTCCCCGACGATCTCGGCGTCGGACTCCTCGTTTTCGCGCATCAGGTCCAGCATCTCGACCGGCAGCGTGACCTCGTCGGCGTCCTCCTCGCCTTCGATGTAGAGCGTGACTGTCTCTTGGGCCATGACGGGGTATCCGGTGCCCGCATCAAGGGCGTTCCGGTCGTGAGCAGCCGAACTGCCGGACCGCGGCGGTCATACTGCCGGCCGTAGTTCTTTCACGATTCCTCGGCGACATTCGGTTTGATACCGTCCAGAACCCGGTCTTACGACGGGATTGCTTCACGTAGTTACAGCCGGCAGTATCAGTCGTCGGCCGCGGCGGTGTCGGCGTCCGTGGCGGCGCTCTCGGCGCGCTCCAGTTCCTCGAGGTACTCGTCGGCGTCGATGGCCGCCTTGCTTCCCATGCCGCCGGCGGTGATG
The DNA here is from genome assembly GCA_003022905.1 of Halobacteriales archaeon QS_9_68_42. The sequence goes on along the minus strand of PXSE01000038.1, from coordinate 12,942 downwards.
GCCTGCTGGTAGTAGTGGTCGACCACGTCGCCGGCACCGAAGATGCCCGGCACGCCCGTCGCCGTCTGGCCGGCGCCGTCGCCGCCCGCCGTCTCGATGTAGCCCGTCTCGTCCATCTCGACGCCGGTCCCCTCCAGGTAGTCGGTGTTGGGGGTGTGGCCGATGGCGACGAAGACGGCGCCCATCTCCCGGTCGAACGTCTCGGTGGCCTCGTCGTCGAGTTTCTCGGAGGGGTAGCCCTCGGGGTTGTGCGCCAGCGTCACGTGGTCGACGCCGTCGGCCTCGCTGCCGTGAATCTCCAGCAGCTCGGTGTTGGTCATGATCTCGACGTCGCCCTCGCTTTCGAGTTCGCGGACCCGGTCGACCCAGTAGTCCTCGGCGCGGAAGTTCTCCCGGCGGTGTGCCAGGTGGACGGTGTCGGCGAACTTGGTGAGGAAGGCGGCCTCCTCGCAGGCGGCGTCGCCGCCGCCGACGACCAGCATGTCCTCGCCGCGGAAGAAGGCGCCGTCGCAGGTGGCACAGGTGGAGACGCCGTAGCCCATCAGTTCGGCCTCGCCGGGGACGCCGAGCGTCCGCGCGGAGGCCCCGGAGGCGGCGATGAGGGCGTCCGCAGTGTACACAGTGCCGTCGCGCATCTCGACGCGGTGGGGCTGGCCGGGGTCGACGTCGACGACGACGCCGTGGTCGATCTCGGCGCCGAACCGCTCGGCCTGGGCCTTCATGTCCTCGACGAGTTCCGTGCCGCCGATACCTTCCGGAAAGCCTGGGTAGTTTGCGACGTCCGTCGTCAGCGTCAGCTGCCCGCCGGGTTCCGGCCCCTCCAGCACGAGAGGGTCGTTGTTCGAACGGGCCGCGTAGATGGCCGCGGTCAGCCCCGCAATGCCGGAGCCGGCGACGATGAGGCGACGGTGGTCGGCGTCGTCAGTCATGGCCGAACGTAGCCGGTCGCGGGGTATGTAGCTTGTGCCCTCCGGCGCCGGCGTCACACCTCCGATACAGCAGCGTCGCCGCGAACATGTCGTCTTGCGGGTACCGGCCCGTTTCAAGCGAGGTGACGCCGTCGTTCGCGCTGGCGGTCGGCCGGGCGGCCGCCGCCGACGGCCCGGAGTTCGTCGTCGGCCGGGACGGCCGCGAGACGGGGCCGGCACTGGTTGCGGCGCTGGAGGCGGGACTGGAGAGCGGCGGCGCCGACGTGGTCCGGGTCGGCCAGGCGCCGACGCCAGCGCTGGCGTTTGCCTCCCGCGGCCGGCGGGGAATCATGATCACCGCGAGCCACAACCCGCCGTCCGACAACGGCCTGAAACTGTTCGTCGACGGCACCGAGTACGACCGCGAGGCCGAACGCCACATCGAGCGCCGCACGGACGACGGCGGGGACCGGGCCGGCTGGGACGCGTGGGGCGACGGCACCCGGGCGGCGGTCCTGTCGGACTACCGGTCGGCGGTCGCCGAGTACGCCCGCGAAACCGTCGGCGACTGCGAGGGCATCCGGGTCGCCGTCGACTGCGGCAACGGTACGGCGGGGCTTGCGACCCCGCAGGTGCTCCGGGAACTCGGTGCCGAGGTCGTCGCGCTCAACGCCAACGTCGACGGCCACTTCCCCGGCCGGGAGTCGAAGCCGACGCCGGAGAGTCTCGCGGACCTCCGGGCGTTCGTCGAGGATGGCGCCTTCGACCTCGGCCTCGGCCACGACGGCGACGCCGACCGCATCGTCGTCGTCGACGCCGGCGGCGAGGTGGTCCACGAGGACACCGTTCTCGCGGTTCTGGGGTCGTTCTACACCCGCGAGAGCGACGCCGCGGACCCGGTGATGGTCACCACGCCGAACGCCTCCGGGCGCATCGACGACCGGGTCGAGGCCGCCGGCGGCCGGGTCGAGCGGGTCCGCCTCGGGGCGCTCCACGAGGGTATCGACGACGCGCTGTCGACCGACTGCGCCGGGACCGACGTGGCCTTCGCCGGCGAACCCTGGAAGCACGTCCACACCGCCTTCGGGCCGTGGATAGACGGCGTCGCAAGTGCCGCGGTCGTCTGTGCGCTCGTCGCCCGCGACGGCCTCCCCGCGCTCCGGGAACCGGTCACAGAGCGGCCCTACCGGAAGGTGAGCGTCGAGTGCCCCGACGACCGCAAGGACCGGACGATGGCGCTGCTGGGGGAGCGGTTGCCCGCGGAGTTCCCCGAAGCCGGCGTCGACACCGAGTACGGCGTTAGACTGACCCTCGAGGACGCCGCCTGGACGCTGGTCCGGCCGAGCGGGACCGAGCCGTACGTCCGGGTGTACGCCGAGAGCGAGACGGTCGACGAACTGACGTCGGAGGTGGTCGCCGTCGTCGAGTCGGCCGTCGCCGACGCCGGGGAGTAGGTATTTGCACCGCCCGGCCGAGGGGCCGGCATGGACGATGCCGAACTGCTCGAACGGGCCCGGGCGGCCGTCGAGACGTCGTACGCGCCCTACTCAGAGTACCGGGTCGGCGCCGCCCTCGAGACGGCCGATAGAACCGTCTTCACGGGCTGTAACGTCGAGAACGCCAACTACTCCAACAGCGTCCACGCCGAGGAGCTGGCGCTGTCGAAGGCCGTCGAGGCCGGCCACCGCTCCTTCTCGCGGCTGGCGGTCAGTTCCGCTGTACGGGACGGGGTGACCCCCTGCGGGATGTGCCGGCAGTCGCTGTCGGAGTTCTGCGCCGACGACCTCCGGGTGGTCTGCGAGGGCGAGGACGGTCCGACCGTCTACGCGCTGGGCGAGCTGCTGCCGGCGGCTATCGGACAGGAGAATCTGCAATGACCGGCGACAGCGAGAACCCCGGCGACGACGTCCAGTACCACGTCGAGTTGGGCGAGGGCGACGTCGAGGGACCGGTGCTCCTGCCCGGTGACCCCGGCCGGGTCGACGTCATCGCCGACTGCTGGGACGGCTACGAGGAGAAGGCCCGCCACCGCGAGTACCGGACGCTCGCGGGCACCTACGACGGCGAACCGCTTTCGGTCACCTCGACGGGCATCGGGTCGCGAGACGTTCGTCCGCGTGGGGTCCTGCGGCGCCATCCAGGCGGAGGCGTCGGTCGGCGACCTGGTCATCACGACGGCCGCGGTCCGCCAGGAGGGCACAAGCGACGAGTACGTCCGCGAGGACTACCCCGCTTCGGCTGACGACGAGGTGGTGACGGCGCTCGTGACCGCCGCCGAGCGGCTCGGCCACGAGTACCACCTCGGGGTGACCTGCTCGACGGACTCCTTCTATGCCGGACAGTCCCGGCCCGGATTCGAGGGGTTCCGCGCCGCCGGGGCCGAGGAGCGTATCGAGGAACTGCAGGCGGCCGGGGTCGTCAACTTCGAGATGGAGGCCAGCGCCATCATGACGCTGGCGGGGCTGTACGGTCTCCGGGCGGGCGCCATCTGTACGGTCTACGCCAACCGCGTCACCGGCGAGTTCCGAACGGAGGGCGAGGCGAAGGCCGCCGAGACAGCGTCGCTTGCGGCCGCCATCCTTACGCAGATGGACCGACGGAAGGCCGAGGCCGGCGTCGACCGCTGGACCGCCGACATGTCGCTGGATTAGCGGCGGTCACTCCGCGCTGCCGTTTAGGGCGTGGACGGCCCCGTTGACGCCGACGAACGCGAGGTCCCCGGCGCTCTCCACGCCGGCGAGTTCCGACCCCGGCTCGAAGGTCCACCGCTCGTCGCCGGAGTCGGGGTCCAGCGCCCACACGCGGCGGTCGGTGTGGGCGAACACCGTCGACGCGCCCGTCTGGACATCGACGTGGCCCTCGACATCAGGGTCGAAGGCCCAGGCGCGCTCGCCGGAGACGGGGTCGACGGCGTGGACGCCCGCGCCGGCGACGTAGAGCCGTACGCTGGTGCGGGCGACGCTCGGGCGGAACACCTCGTCACTGTCCACGGACAGGGTCCAGCGGGTCTCGCCGTCTAGGGGACTCAGCGCCAGCAGGCGGCCGGCGTTGTCGCCGACGACCACCGTTTCGTCCATCGCGGCCCGCGGGGAGGTGATCCTGGAGACGGTGAAGTCGAACACCAGTCGCCACAGTTCCTCGCCGTCGGCGTGCGCGAGACCACAAACCACGTCCTCCTCTTCGCCCTGGACGAACACCCGTTCGGCGCGGCTGTCGTAGCCGTGTGACTCAGCCGGGACGCTCCAGACCGACTCGCCGTCCTCGAGAGCCAGCGCGCGGAGGCGAGTGGCCGTGTCGACGAACAACAGGTCCCGCCGGGCGCGGTGCCCGGTCGCGGCGACGTCGGCGGTTTCGGTTCGCCACAGTTCGGTCCCGTTGCCACCGTCGACGGCGTAGACGAACTCCCCCTGTTTGCTCTGCTCGTCGTCCCGACGACCCACGAACACGGTGCCGTCCTCGATGGCCAGCGGGTAGTGGAGCCTGTGCTCGTCGGGACCGAACCGCCAGACCTGGTCTCGATTCGCGGGGTCGATGGCGTGGAGGATGAACCCCACGTCGAATCGGCTCGTGCGACCCGTAGCGAACATGAAAAGCGAGCGGCTGTCGGCCTCGAGGTACTCCGGGGGCGTCTGGACGGGGTCGGCGACGCTCAGCCGCCAGCGCTCGTCGCCGTCCTGGAGGCCGAGCGCCTGCAGCGTGTGCTCGTCGGATGCCTCCTCGCCGGATTCCGCGCTCGCAGCGAACACCGCGGGCGTCTCGGGGCCGCCGCCGAGGTCGACGAGGCCGAGGCGGTCGGCCGGCGTCTCACGGCTCCAGACGGCGTACTCCGGGGCGTCCGCCGGGGTCGAGTCGATCGCCGTCTCCGTGCCGAACTCCGGTTCGTCGGTCGGCGTTGGCTCCGCGTCGGAGTCCGACCAGAGGTCCGTACACCCCGCGACGCCGACCGCGAGGGCCGACGCGAGGAAGGTTCGTCTCCGGGAGGGCATCTTACAGGTAGATTGGCGCCGTTCGGTAAGTGTCTTCCCGACCCGCTCCCCGGCGTTTCGCCCACCAGAAGATATTCACGCGGGTTCGACTTGGTGTCCGACATGCAACGCCGCCAGTTCCTCGCGGGCGGAACCGCCCTCCTTTCGGTCGCCGTCGCCGGGTGCGGCCACCCCGACGTCGTCCTTGACCTCGAGGCGGCATCCGATGAGGACATCGCCGACGAGGTCTCGACGACCGCCGAACCCGGCTCCGAGGAGTACCGGGTCCTCATGTCGGCCCGCGACGACGGGTCGGCCACGCGAAGCGGCCGACGGGAACTGTTCGACCGGACCGACACCGTCCGGGCGGACGGAGCCTTCTACGAGGTATCGGAGACCCGAACGGAGAGCAGCGAGGTCACGGTGTACAGCGTCGATGTCGCGTTCAACCCGGACGACACGAAGGCCGAGGTGGGCGAGGTCGCCTACGACGACCTCCCCGCGTTCGACCGGGAGCAGCTGTCGTTCATCGTCAACGGCCAGGAACCGGCGGACAAGGAAGGGTACAACGTCCACGTCGACTACGGCACCGCCGAGGCGGTCGGTGACCGGTCGGCGCTCGTCCCCGAACAAGAGTACGACATCGTCACCCACGAGGGGAATCGCTACCGGGTCGCAGTCGAGTCGCGGACAGTCTCGGAAGGCGAGTACCGCTACGAGGTAACGGAAATCGCGCCCGACGTCGAGACGTTCGCCGACCAAGTCCGCGAGCGGTACCTGTTCGTGCTTTCCGGGCTCTCGGAGGCCGAGCGAAAGGTTGTCGAGGAGGCCATCGACGGCGCCTACTACGAGGATGACGACGCCTTCCAGTCCGTGATCGACCGGGTCCGTGACCACGAGGGGCTGAACGTCGACGACTTCTACGGGACATGGCTGCTCAGCTACGAGGATTCGGAGTACCTCACCTACGTCGAGTGGTAGAATCCGACGTCAGCCTGGCGGGGAGTCGGGGTCCGACCGCTACAGTTCCTCGCTGGAGCCGAGCGAGCCGTCGAGGCGCGTCTCGACGTCCTCCTCGAGCTTGAACCGCTGAACCTTCTGGGTCGCGCTGCGCGGCAACTCGTCGAGGAAGAACACTCGCCGCGGGTGGGCGTAGGTCGCAACGTGGTCGAGCGAGAACTCCCGGAGCTCCTCCTCGGTCGCGTCGGCGCCCTCCTCGAGGACGACGTAGGCGACCGGCGCCTCACCCTTGATGTCGTGAGGGGCGCCGACGACGGCGGCCTCCGCGATGTCGGGGTGCTCGTAGAGGGCGTCCTCGACCTCGGCGGGGTAGATGTTCTCGCCGCCGGCGATGATCATGTCGTCGGCACGGTCGACCATCCAGAAGTAGCCGTCCCGGTCGACGCGGGCGATGTCCTCGGTGTAAAACCAGCCCTCGGCACCGAAGACGGCCTCGTTCTTCTCGGGCCGGTTGTAATAGCCCTCGAAGACGGTCGGCCCGCGGATGGCAATCTCGCCGGTCACCTGGTCGTCGTCGGAGAAGTCGATGTCGTCGTCGGGGTGTGGTTCGAGGTCGGCGGCGGCGATGCGCGTCTCGCGGCTGTCGGGGTCGACCAGTTTGAGTTCGACGCTCCGGAGGGCGGGCCCGATACAGCCGGCGGACTTGCGCACGCCGCGGGCGGGTTCGACCGTCCCGGCGGGGCCGGTCTCGGTCATCCCCCAGCCCTCGGTCATCGGGACGCCCCATGCCTCCTCGATGGTGCGGCGGGTGTCGTCGGCCAGCGGCGCCGCCGCACAGATGACGTCCGTCAACGAGTCCATGTCGTAGGCGTCGGGGTCCTCCCGGTAGGACTGCCACATCATGTTGTACAGCGCGGGCACGCCGGCGAAGTTCGTCACCTCGTTCGTCGAGATGGTCTGCAGTATCATCTCGGGGTCCGGCCGCGGAATCAGGTGCATCGTCGCACCGTTGTAGAGGTAGGTGCCCTGGATGGCGTTCAGCGCGTAGATGTGGAACAGCGGCAACACGAGGACGATGCTGTCGTCGGGGTCGATGGGCAGGCCGCCCTTCTCGTAGGCCTCGATAGTCGACAGCAGGTTCTCGTGGGTCAGCAGCACGCCCTTTGGCTTGCCCGTCGTCCCGGAGGTGTACGGCTGGCAGGCGGCATCGTCGAAGGCGCGGTCGACGGTCTCGAACTCGCTGGAGGCCTCGGCGGTCGCCTGCGGGTAGTTGACCACGTCGCCCTCGCTCACGCCGGAGACGTAGACGTTCGAGACGCCGGCCCGCTCGGCGAGTTCCGTTGGCCCAACGATGTGACCCTCCTCGGTGTCCATCCCCCCGGCCAGGAGCGGCGAGCCAATCATGTGGTCAACGTCGCCGTCCTCCAGGACGAACTCCAGGGTATTGGGGTCCATCCGGAGGTTCAGGGGCACCGGGATGGCGCCGGCCTTGTGTGCGCCGAAGTACGCCTCCGGGAACTGGTCGGTATTGGGGATGTAGAGACCGACCCGGTCGCCGGCCTCGACGCCGTTGTCGACCAGCACGTTCGCAACGCTGTTGGCCCGGCCCTCGAGTTCCGCGTAACTCGTCTCCTGGCCCATGAACGTGATGGCGGTCTTGTCGCCGTACCGATGGGCGCCCATCGAGGGAAGGTTCCCCATGTGCCGCAGGGGTTCGCCGTCGTAGTACTCCATGATGTGCGAGGGTTTCGTGGACGGATATTAAAGATTCGGCCGGCTCGCGTGTTCGCAAGGCGCTCTGAGACGATCACGACGTCGGTGTTGTGTCGACCGCCGCGAGGGCGTCCTCGGCGGCAGTCGAGACGGCGGTTTTGAACGCTCCAGGCAGTCGGTCCGACAGCATGGGAGCCCGTGCCAGGGGCTCTCCACGACCTGGAGCCGCTTTTGCGTCGACGACACGGTACATCCTGCGCTGTAGCCTATCCAACAGCGCAGTGCCTGCCGTCCCGATGGGCCTCTGTTCGACGCTTTCTCGCCGAGTCCTCTCTCGATGGGCAATTCCACCGGCTCGGTCGAGAGCGCGCCCGCCGACTCACACCGACCCGGCGAGGTAGCCGGCGGCACCGCAGGCGGCGACGCCGAGCGCCAGCAGTCCGTAGTTCGCCACCGGGTTCGAGGCGGTGGCGACGTCCACGGAGTAGTCCCGGCCCGAGAGCGGCCACAGGAGCGGGACGCCGGCGGGCGTGAGAGCGTCCGCGAGCAGGTGCGACCCGACGGCGACGAGGGCGACGATGACGCCCAGCCCCGCCGTCCGCGCCGGGTCCGTGCCGAACGCCCCGGCCGCCCGGTAGCCGACCGCCCCGAGCAGCACCGCGACCGCGACGAGAAACGGGAGCGTATGGGTAATTCCCCGGTGTTCGAGGAACGGGACGCGCAGGTCGTAGTCCGGGACACGCGACAGCGCCACCGACCCGACGCCCCCGAGGACGGCGAAAGCGGGGTCCACGGAGAGCAACGCGAACCCGACCGGCGCGTACACGAACAGTGCCGCCCCGTAGTGACCCGCCTTGTACATGCCTACCTCGTGCGCACCGAGAGGGAAGAACCTGTATATGCGGCGCTTCAACGGCCGGCATGGTCGTCGACATCTTCGGCCCGTTCCTCATCCCGGCCATCGTCTTCCTGCTGGGAGTAATCGGGTACGGACTGGTGATTCTGTGGAGTCGCATCCAGGACGGCGAGGACTATCGCGCCCGATAGGGAACTAATTTTGTCGTCGCCGGCCGACACCGGGGTATGGACGATGACGCAATGGGCCGGTTCCCGGTGCCGGACATCGAGGAACTGCCCGAGGACGTCCGCGAGCGCATCGAGACCGAAACCGAGGACGCCGGCTTCACGCCCAATGTGTTCCCAGCGTTCGCGTACAAGCCGAGCCACTTCCGGGCCTTCTTCGAGTACCACGACGCGCTCACCGACGACACGCCGCTGGAACGGGAGGAGGTGGAGATGCTGGTCGTCACCGTCTCCGGCGTCAACGACTGTCTGTACTGCGTCGTCGCCCACGGCGCGCTGTTGCGAATTTTCGCGGAGGCGCCGAAACTGGCCGACCAATTGGCGACGAACCACCGGACAGCCGACCTCTCGGCGGCCCACCGGACGATGCTGGACTTCGCGGTCGAGCTGACCGAGACGCCGGGCCGGGTCGACGACGACGACCTCGCGGCGCTCCGGGAGGCTGGCTTCTCGACCGAGGAAATCTGGGACATTACGAGCGTTGTCGCCCTGTTCAACCTCTCGAACCGGATGGCGACGGTCGCCGACATGCGGCCTAACGACGAGTTCTATGATCTCGGCCGCGACGGGGCCTGACGGTGGGGACGCTCGGGGTCCGCTCTCACCTTTGGAACTACCGGGAACGCCGGACCCAACAGTCACCGCTCCCGACGTTACGGTGTCGCACGAACCACCCCACCGATGGCCCACGCCGCCGCCGCGCTGGCGGTCGGGCTGACGCCCGAGGTTCGCCTGCTGCCCCCACACGAGGGGTCGACGACGCCGCTGGGGCAGTTCGACGCCGACCTCCCGGCGTCAACGCCGACGTGGCGGGTCCGGCTGGTAGCGGTCGCGCCGCTCATTGTCTTCGTCGGCGGTGCCGTGCTACTCCGGCTGACCGTCGCGCCGGCCGCCCTCGGAGCGGCGCTCGCGGTCGTCCCCCTCGCCTACTGGGGGTCGCTGTCGGCCGGCGACGTCGCGGTCGCGGCCGCCCCGGACGAGGCGCGGAAGAGCGAGCGGTTCGCCGCCGACGTCACGCGCCGAATCCAGGCGGCGGCCGACGCTTTGACGCTGCTGGTCGCGCTTGTCGTCGCCGCCGCGTTGCTGGCGTGAGCGCCGGGCGGCGGGCCGTCAACTGCCGGGGCACAAAAGCGCGTCTTTCATACGCCCGGGGGCGTTACCACGGGGTAGATGCGCGTCGAGACGCTGGGAGAGGGAGACCCCGAGGTCGCCGTCGTCGGTGGCATCCACGGCGACGAGCCGTGCGGTTCGGCCGCCGTGGAGGCCGTCCTCGAGGCCGACCCCGACGTCGCCCGTCCGGTGAAGCTCATCGTCGCCAACGAGGAGGCCCTCAAACGGGGGCGGCGGTACGTCGAGGAGGACCTCAACCGCGCGTTCCCGGGCAGTCCCGACGCTGACACCCACGAGGGCCGACTCGCCCACGACCTGCTCACCGAGATCCGCGGCTGTGAGATCCTCTCGTTGCACTCGACGCGGTCGTACGCCGCGCCCTTCGCGCTGGTCGACGAAATGGACGGTCACGCCCGTTCTATCTGTCCGTACCTGTCGGTGGAGGCGGTCGTTGAGACGTCCCAGTACAGCGAGGGCCGGCTCATCGCCTACCCGGACGTCATCGAACTGGAGTGCGGCCTCCAGCGGTCGGCGGTCGCCGCCGAGAACGCGAGGGCGTTGGTCCGGGAGTTCCTCGTCGCAACGGGCGTGCTGCCCGGCGACGCCGAGCCACCGCGGCAACACCCGCTATCGGTGTTCTGTCTAGACCAGCGGATTCCCAAGCAGGCCGCCGACAGCTACGAGGTGTTCGTCGAGAACTTCGAGCGGGTCGCGGAGGGCGAGCAGTTCGCGGCGGCCGACGGCGACCCGCTGTACGCCGACCGACCGTTCTACCCCATCCTGCTTTCGGCGTACGGCTACGAGAGCGTGTTCGGTTACGCGGGCGACTTAGTGGGGCGGCTCGACGGCAACGACGTAACCGCCCCGACCGGCGAGGAGCGCTCCGCCAAGGCCGACGGCCGGAACCGGTAGTACCGGGACCCCGCCCGCGAAGCGTTCATTCCTCGTCGGTGGCGAACTCCACGAGGGTCAGCTCCCGGTCCAGCATGCAGTAGTCGTGGGGCGGGTCACCGGCGACCTCGGTGATCTGGTACTCCTCGTCAAAGTCGGCGCCGGCGGGTTCGCAGAACTCGTGGCTCGGGCACTCGGTGTACTGGCAAGGCCCGGCCAGTTCGGCCTTGCTACCGGCGTAGGCGACGTTGGAGGGGACGTTCGCCAGCACGGGCGCGGGCTCGACCTCGACGGCGGTGACGCCGGCCTCGTGGACGGCACACTCCAGCGTCCCGGAGTCACGGACGCCCGCCACGCGGTACCGGCGGCCCTCGGTGAGGTTGAGACACTGCTTGCGGTAGGGACACCCCTCGCAGGCCTCGGACTCGCCCCTGTAGACGAACTCGGTGCCCACCTCCGCGAGTCGCTCTCCGATAAGGGTCACCTTCGCCATGTCGGTCTGTTTCGACGGCGGGGAGTTAAGACCGTCGGCGGCTACGTCTCACGGCCGGTCAGTTCGTCTAGTTTCACGAGGTAGGCCTCCCGCGGCACCTGGTACAGCGCGCGGTAGTCCACCTCGCCGGCCGCAAAGCGGCGCGTCAGCGCCTCGGCGGCCTCGACGGCCTCGGCCAGCGAGTCGTAGGCCTCCGGGTCGCGGTTGATGTCCGGCTCCATGTAGAGGGTGACCATCCACGGGGCGTCGGGCGGGAGGTTCCGGTTGCCCTCGGGCCGGCGGTTGCGGCGGCCGCGGGTGACGTACAGCGTCGGCAGGCAGGGCGCCGGGAACTCGCCGCCGTCGAAGACCTCCGGCCGGTAGGCGAGGATGACGCGATCGTCCTCGGCGTTCCACACTCGCCAGCCGTCGCCCAGCGCCGCCTCCTCGAGGGTATCGGTCATTCGCTGTCCGGACGTACGAACGCCCGGCTTATAAACCCAGTCAGACGGGCGTTCGACGATGCTCCGGTGCAGTGCCCGCGACCCGATTTCGTTTGCTGGTTTCGGTCGTCCCGTGACCGAGCCACACGCCGGAGGTCGCAACAAGACTTATAATCCGGTAGCACTCACACATAATATAGTATCGGTGGCGCTGTCCCCGCGTGCCCGCTCGTCCCCACCTCGTGAGGTCGTGACCCGCACAGCTCGCGTCGCGGGACGGTCGTGACACGTGTTGGCGCGGCACGTCGCCGAGACGACGGCCGAGACGGCCAGCCCGGTTCCGTCCGGGTGGGACGTGGGAGCGTCCCCGTGATAGAATGAGTGACATGGAAACCCTCGAGGAACTCAGCAAGGAGTACAGGAGCTCGATACCATCGGACCTCCGCGAGACGCGGTCGTTCGACTGGTATCTCGAAGAGCTGTACGACGACCCAAGCATCGCCCGCAACGCCCACCAGCGGGTCGCGGACATGTTCGACTACTACGGCACCCAGTACGACGAGGAGGCCGGGGTGGTGGAGTACGAACTCGCCTCCGAGGACCCCCTCGGGGACGGCGAGAACACGTTCTACGGACGGGTCATCCACGAGGCCATCCACGAGTTCATCAACAAGGTGAAGTCCGGCGCCCGCGGCCTCGGGCCGGAGAAGCGCATCAAACTGCTTCTGGGGCCGGTCGGCTCCGGGAAGTCCGACTTCGACCGGCAGGTCCGGCGCTACTACGAGGACTACACGACCCGCCAGGACGGCCGAATGTACACGTTCCGGTGGACCGGGCTGTGCGACGTACTGGTCGATCAGGACCCCGCCGACGACGTTGTCCGGTCGCCGATGAACCAGGACCCCATCGTACTGCTGCCGGACGAACAGCGCGAGAGCGTCCTCGAGGATATCAACGAGCGCCACGACGCGCCCTACACCATCCGCAACGAGCAGGCGCTCGACCCCGCAAGCGAGTTCTACATGGACCGCCTGCTGGAGGAGTACGACGACGACCTCCAGTCCGTGCTGGAGAACCACATCGAGGTCGTCCGGCTGGTGGCCGACGAGAACAAGCGACAAGCTATCGAGACGTTCGAGCCGAAGGACAAGAAGAACCAGGACGAGACGGAGCTGACGGGCGACGTCAACTACTCGAAGATAGCGGTCTACGGGGAATCCGACCCCCGCGCGTTCGACTACTCCGGGGCGTTCTGCAACGCCAACCGGGGCATCTTCAGCGGCGAGGAACTCCTCAAACTGCAGCGGGAGTTCCTCTACGACTTCCTGCACGCCACCCAGGAACAGACCATCAAGCCGAAGAACAACCCCCGGATCGACATCGACCAGGTCATCGTC
>PXSE01000037.1:1124-7594 GCA_003022905.1 Halobacteriales archaeon QS_9_68_42 | reverse complement strand
CGCCGAGCGCCATGTTGATGGCCGACAGCTCGTCCTCGGCCTGGACGACGATGCCGCCGTAGTCCTCGATGCGGCCCTTGAGGTACTCCATCACGTCCGTCGCGGGGGTGATGGGGTAGCCGGCGTAGAACCGACAGCCGCCCGCCAGCGCGCCCATCCCGATGGCCTCGTCGCCGTTCAGCAGGACGAGGTCGTTATCGGTGATGTCGATGTCGTAGTCCGTCGACGTGTCGAGCTCCTCGCGGACGAACTCGGCGCCGAGCCGGGCGGCCTCCTTGTTGTTGTCGACGATGGCCTGACCCTTGCCGCCGAACCGCTTCTCAAGGGACTCGTCGAGGAACGCGATGTCGAAGCCGGTGACCTCACAGGCGGCTCCGAGGGCGACGATGTTGCGCATGATGGCGCCGCCGGCCTCCTCCGCGAGGCGCTTCAGCGGCACGTCCAGCCCCGTCGTCTCGTCGGGTGCCTCAAAGTCGCTCATCATCGTTCGCTCGCCGTCGTAGATGATGACCGACCCCTCGTGGAGTTCGTCGAGGTTCTCGTCGACGGTCCGCTGGGTCAGCGCGATCAGGATGTCCAGTCGGTCGACGACGCTCTCGACGCGGTCGACCGACGACCGCACCTTGTAGGCGGTGTATCCGCCCCGGATGCGCGAGGCGAAGTCCTTCGAGGTAAAGACGTGTCGCCCCGCACGCGAGAGCGCCTGGGCGAATATCTTGCCGGTGGAGTTGATTCCGTCGCCGGCTTCCCCGCCGATGGCCCAGTTGAGGTCCTCTGGCATGCTAGGTCCGGGTTCAGCACGACGGACGTTAAGCCTTCTGAATACTGCCGTCGGTCAGTGGTTTCGGCCACTTCGCGGGCCCGAGCGTGCGGTTTCCGTCGGTCGCCGACCCGGCTCGATTTTTTCCGGAACGCCGCCCGCCTTCGAAAGCGCCTTCCCGCCGTGCGACCCACGTTCTGTCATGGACGCAACCGAGACGACCGTCGCCGCGGTCCGCGACGCCGGCGCCAGCGCGCTGGCGTTCGACCTCGAGACCCCGCCGGGCTTCGAGGCCGAACCGGGGCAGTTCGTTAGGCTCACCGCAACCGTCGACGGCGAGTCCGAGAGCCGGTTCTACACCGTCTCCTCGCCGAACGCCGTCGGCACTTTCGAGTTCACCGTCGGCTTCGACCCCGACGAGGCCGGGCCGTTCAGCGAGTACCTCCGCGGCGTCGAGGCCGGCGACACCGTCACCGTCGCCGGGCCGTTCGGCGACAACTACTACCAGGGCGAGTCCCGCGTCGTCGTGCTGGCGGGCGGTCCCGGCATCGGGCCGGCCGTCGCCATCGCCGAGCGCGCCCTCGGCGAGGGCAACGAGGCCGCCGTCGTCTACCGCGACGACGCCCCCGTCCACGAGGACCGACTGGCCGACATCGCCGCCGCCGGCGCCGAGGTGTTCGTGCTGACCGAGGCCGAACCCCTGACCGACGCCGTCGCGGCCGCGCTGACCGGCGCCGACGGCGAACAGACGTTCATTTACGGCTTCGCCGACTTCCTCGCGGATGCCGAGATCGCAATCGAGGCCGCCGGCGGCGACCCCGAGGCGGCGAAGGCCGAGAACTTCGGCTGAAACTTTTTGCACGGCGCGGCTCCGCCGCCTGCTCGCGGGCCACGACGCCGCGAGCACGGTCCGAGGGACCGAAGGTCCCTCGCTACCCGGCAAAAACTTTCATGAAAAATAGCGACTCGCTCCCGTCGCGGGCCTGGCGGCCCGCGGTGGTCGCTCGTCCCTACCGGCGCTCGACGGCTCCGCCGTCTCGCGCCGGGGTTGCTGGAAAAAGCTCACGGCGCCGTTTTTCATGATGTTGCCAGAATCCGCAGGATTCTGGCCGCAAGCGGGGAGTTTCCGATTTCCCGCAATGACGAGAGACGCCGGAGGCGTCTCTCGGGCCAAGCCGCTCGGCGCGGCCCTGCCGCGCCTCGCGCACGTTCGCTGTCCGCTACTGGGTCTCCACCTCGCCCCGGTTATTTATGTACGATGGCGGGACCACCGGCCGTATGCGCTGACGAGCCACCGACGGCCGTTCGGACAGAGCGCGGCAGGCCGTCGGAGAGGGAGGGACCAGCGGCCCTCCTGACGCCGCCTGTTCGCCCTATTCGCCGCTTCCCGCGTCGCCCGTCTCCGCGAGGCGGTCCTCGTACTTCGAGAGCGATGTCTCCAAGGCCGCCCCGGCGTCGACGTCCAGTTCCGCACACAACGCAAGCAGCGCGAACAGGGCGTCGCCCAATTCGTCCTCGGGAACTTCCACCTCCTCGGGGTCGCTCCCGTACGCCGTCGAGGTGCAGACCGCCTTCGAAACCTCGCCCAGTTCCGAGACGGTGTCGAGCAGCCGGTAGGCCGCCGGCGCTTCGAGTTCGTTCTCCGCCACGAACGACGCGACGCGGGATTGTTCGTCCATGGCGGAACGCTGGGTCGCCCGTCTATAAACGTCCGGCGTTCGTAGTAGAGGCATGGACGCCGACGCCCTCGGCGACACCGTCGGACGGGAACGCCGATCCACGAAGCCGGCGCTCCGGGCGGCCGACACGGGTCGCCTCTACGACTACCGACGGTTCTGCACGAACGCCTGGAAGGTCGGGAACTTCCTGCGGCACCTCGGCGTCCGCGGCGGCGACGGCGTCGCAATCGCCGACGACCCCGCTCCGGAGGCCGTCCTGACGCTCTACGGGGCCGCCCTCCTGGGTGCCGTGGTCCGGTTCGGATCGTCGACCGACCCCGGCGACGTCCGGGCGCTCGTCGTCCCCGCACCGGCGCTTGATGCCCACGAGGTCGGTCCCTCGACGAAGCCAGTCGTCTACGGCGACGCCCCCGGTGACCCGTCGGTGGCGTACTTCGAGCGGGACGTCTGGAGCGAGAACCCGACGATGCCGCCCGACGCCGTCGCCGCCGGGGACGACCTGCTGTGGACCGCCGACGCGACCCACACCCACGGGGAACTGCTCGGTGCCGCCCGGACCGTCGTCGACCGCCACGGCATCGACGCCGGCGGCGACGTCGCCGTCGCAGGGTCGTTCGCCGAACCGGGAACAGTTGCGGCCGGCCTCGTGGCCCCGATTCTCGCGGGCGCGACAATCAGCGTTGGGCCGGCGGCCGACGGCCGACTCGTGGTCGGGGGGCGCGAGGACGACGTCGGAACCGGGTCGCTGCTCTGAGCGGGGAATCGCGGAAACCCCGGGAGCTAAGCCCGACCGGCCGCTACCGTCGGGTGATGGATTCCGAGAGCCGAATCGTCGACGTCTCGGAGGTTCCCGACGACTCGACGCTCCTCTTCACCGTCCGGGAGGGGTTCGACGAGACGGAGGCCCTGCTCGTCCGTCTGGACGGGGAAGTGACCGCCTGGCGGAACTACTGTCCACACTGGACCGACGTGCGTCTCGACAAGGGCAGCGGCGCGGAGTTCCGCGACGGCAGCCTGATGTGCACCCGCCACGGCGCCACCTTCGAGCCCGACTCGGGCGCCTGCACCCACGGCCCCTGCGAGGGGGCCTACCTCGAGGAGGTCGACGTGACGGTCCACGACGGCGCCGTCTACCTCACCGACGACAACTATGAGTTCGAGGGGGTCGGCTCGAAGAGCGACCGCAACCTCTCCTCGGGCCGCATCGGGTTCGGCGGCAGTTAATAGCAGCACGCCTCGACCCGCTCGTCGTAGAGCCGACCCAGGAGCGACGTCATTGGGCCGTCGCCGACCTCGATGCCGTCGACGCTCTTGACGGGTCGGAGCTCCCATGTCGAGTTCGTGAGGAACGCCTCGTCGGCACTCCGGGCGTCGTCAACGGTGTAGCGGCCGGTCTCAACGGGGAACCCCTCGGCCTCGGCCATTTCGATGACGAGTTTCCGTGTGATGCCCGGCAGGAGTTCGCCCGTCGCCGGCGTCTTCAGGACCCCGTCGTCGACGAAGAAGAGGTTGCTCGAGGCCCCCTCGGCTACGTAGCCGTCGACGTCCCGCATCAGCGCCTCGTCGGGCTGGTAGCCCTCGTTCGCGGCCCGCCGGAGTTCCAGCCGTGCGAGGATGCTGTTGAGGTAGTTGTGCGTCTTGGCGTCAGCCGGGAGCGCGGCGTCGGGCACCCGACGCGTCTTCACCGACTGCACCACTGCTGGGCCATCCCAGACCGGTTCGCCCTCGGTGCCGCCGCGGGGGAGCGGCCTGACGTAGACGACCACCGTCGGGTCCACCGACTCCTGGGGCATCAGTTTCCCCGGCTGGACGCCGCGGCTGACCGAGATTCTGACGTAGGCGTCCTCGAGGCCGTTCCCGTCGAGCGTCTCTGCGACCCGCAGCGCGGTGTCGTCGGGCACGGCGTCGGCCATTCCGAGCGTCTCGCAGGTCTGTTGGAGCCGGTCGCGGTGGCGGTCCCACACGAACACCTCGCCGCCGTAGGCACGGCAGGTCTCGAAGGCCCCGTCGCCGTAGCGGAAGCCGCGGTCGTCGACGTGCACCGTCGCGTCCTCGCGGTCGACGAGGCGGCCGTTCACGTGATACTGCATGTCTCGCGGAAGGCGCTCCGCTCTGTGACCACTCGCATTACCATTCAAAGGCGACCGTCCGATAACGGTCTTGCGGTCTACAGCTCCTCGGCGCGCTCCTGCCAGCGGTCGATGCGCTTCGCGGAGAGGTCGGTGTCGGCGGCCAACTCCTCGGGGTCGGCCGCGAGCAACTGGTCAACCGTCTCGATGCCGGTCTCTGAGAGCCGGTCGGCGTAGGCCGGGCCGATGCCGCTGACATTCTCGACGGACTTGGAGTCGTCTCCAGGGTCGAGAGAGTCTGCCCCCGAGGTGGGTCCGGCGGCTTCCGCCGGTTCCGCCGCGGCGTCCGGCTCTGGCGGTTCCTCAGTCATCGAACCCGTCGAGGCCGCGGCATCCGTCCCCGCCACGGCGGCGTCCTCCTGGGACTTGTCACTCAGTTCCGGTTCCGTATCCGACTCGATGCTCGTCGAGGCACTCCCCGCGGCCTCCGCCGGCTCGGCGGCGCCCTCCTTGGACTCGTCGGTCATCGAACCCGTCGAGGCCGCGGCGTCGGTGTCCGCCGCGGCGGCGTCTGACTCCCGCTCGACCGTCACGTCGGTTCCGCCGGACGAATCGGAGCTCTCGAGGCCCAGAACCGTCCGAATGAGTTTGAACACCATATGTTTGAACGGAATAGCGGCACGTACTTAAAGCCGTTTGCCGGCTGGAGGGAACTGTCACAGCGCCGCCCGGAGCGCGCGGTTCATCGCCGTCACCGGCGCCGACCGTTCGGTCCAGAGTTCGAACGCCTCGACCCCCTGGAACAGCAGCATCCACGCGCCGTCGACGGTGGTCGCGCCCACGTCGGCCGCCGCCCGGAGCAGTCGGGTCTCCAGCGGCGAGTATACCGCATCGAGCACCGCCAGGTCCGCATGGAGCGCCGCCTTCGGGACCGGTGTCTCGTCGGACTCCATTCCGACGCTCGTGGCGTTGACCAGCAGGTCGGCGTCCGCGAGCAGTTCTTCCAGTCCATCGAGCGGGTGGGCGCTGGTGTTCGGCACCTCCTCGGCGAGAGCCTCCGCGCGGGGGACGGTCCGGTTTGCGATGCGGACGGAGGCCCCCTCGTCGGCCAGCGCGAACGCCGCCGCCCGGCCCGCGCCGCCAGCGCCGACGACCACCGCCGTCCCCGACAGCGGCACGTCGTGGTACTCGAGCGCGCGCGTGACGCCCGCGGCGTCAGTGTTGTGACCCGTCGGGGTGCCACCGAAGTCGACGGTGTTGACCGCGCCGATGCGCTCGGCCAGCGGGTCCGCCTCGACCAGCGGGAGGACCGACTCCTTGAACGGGATGGTGACGTTCAGCCCCCGGACGCCGAGGGCGGCCCCGCCCTCGATTACCGTCCCGAGGTCCTCGGGGGCCGGCTCGAACGTCACGTAGCGGGCCTCCAGGCCCAGTTCCTCGTAGGCCGCCTCGTGCATCGGCGGCGACACCGAGTGGCCGACCGGGTTGCCGATGAGGCCGAAAACTTGCACGGCCCGTCCTCGTTTTCCCGCCGGCATAAGAGTTCCCGAACGGCCGATAAACCGGATGCCGCAATAGCGAATCCCGAGCGGCGCCGAGAGAGGGAACACGGAATACCGGGTGCGGACGGCGGACCACCTCACTTTACTCGTCCGGGCGCCGAATGGGGGTCATGCTCGCCATCGTTGTCTCCCGTGCCGACTCCGCCTCCGAACACGTCGGCGACCATCTGCTGAAACTGGCCGACTGGACAGAGCACGAAGACGAGAGCCGGTCGGACACCGAGGGCGGGGGCACCTACCACCGGACCGACGGCGCCGAACTCCGGACGTTCGAAACACTCCACCTGCACCTCGACGGCGTCGCGGCGGCCTTCGACGACCCCGACCTCCTGGCGTTCGCCTCCAGGCACTCGGGGGAGACCGGGCCGCTGTTGACCGCCCACGCGACGGGCAACTTCGG
>PXSE01000037.1:0-1034 GCA_003022905.1 Halobacteriales archaeon QS_9_68_42 | reverse complement strand
GTCGCCCGCTCGATTCTCGCGTTGCGGGGCGTCGACCCGACGGACTACCGCACCGTCGTCGGCTTCGGCGGCGGCCACTACGCGCCGCGGTTCGACCGCATCGTCACGGAGACCGGCTGGCGGGTGGGCCACGTCGCCGCCGACTGGGCGCTGGAGGCGATGGGCGACCCTCGCGAGTCGAGAGCGGTGGTCGGGAAGGCCTTCACGATGAGCGGCACCGAGTTCGCCCTCGTCGGCGGCGATCGCCCCCGGCTGGAGTCGGTTGTCGAGGACCTGGGTTTCGAGACGGTCTCGGAGACGTGGCTCCGGGAAACGACCGACGTGCCGCTGGAACTGGTCGAACGGGTCGAACGTGAGCTGGTGCCAATCGAGTCGGGCCTTCGACTGGGCGAGTCGGCAGAGGGGTACGACCACGGAATCGTCGCCGCCGAGCTACCGGCGGAGCTGCTGGAGGCGGCCAACGGCGTCGACCGGGCGGCCATCCTTGAGGCCGTCGACGAGCGGGCTGTCGCCTACGAGACAGCAGAAGGGGGGTCGCTCGTCGCCGGACCCGTGGCGCTGGCGGAGGCCGACGACCGGCGGGCACTCGTGGAGGCGCTGGCGGCGGTGCTAGAGTCGAAGTACGACACCGTCGAGATTCGCGATGGGGAGGTCCACGCCGTCCGGGAGGCGTTCGACCCCGCTCTCGCCCGCGAGGCCGGCGTCGAGGAGGGTCCGGCGTTCGGCCGCCTCGCCGATGGCCACTCCGTCGATGTCGCCGGCGAGACGGTCCATCCCGGCGACGTCCGGAGCGCGCACGAGCGACACTTCCCGTTCTGACCGCGGCTCGCTTTTATATCGCGGCCTATGGTTTACATCTCGAAACGAACCGGGGCCCGCGAGCGGCCCGAAATCGTCTGACGGGCGTCAGACATGGGGGAAAGATACTTTACTCGTGTGCGCAACAGCGGCAGGCATAATGGACTCGATTGTCGAGGATGCCATTGGCGAAGCCGAAGAGGATGGGGAGGCGTCGGCCGGGGAGCCGGCGTCCG
>PXSE01000036.1 GCA_003022905.1 Halobacteriales archaeon QS_9_68_42 | reverse complement strand
GTCGATGGTGCCGTACGGAACGCCGGTATGGTGGGCGTCCCTGAGGAGATAGTCCATACGGTCGACGTCGAGTTCGCCGGAGACGAGCTGGCCGAGTTCGCCCTCGCCGGCGACCAGCCCCGCCACGCGGCCGGGGTCGATATCGTGCAGTGCCAGCACGCGGGCGACCTCGCCGCGCTCCAGTAGGTCGCCGACCTCGTCGTGCATCTTCCCTGTTCGCCGGGCGACAAGCCCCTCGATGTTGTGGCTGAACGGGCTGTGGCCGATGTCGTGGAGGATGGCCGCCGCCCGGACGCGTTCGGCCTGTCGGCCCTCGATGCCGAGGTTCTCCAGCGCGCGGGTCGCCAGGTGGTAGACGCCCAGCGAGTGCTCGAAGCGGGTGTGGTTGGCGCTCGGGTAGACCAGCTCCGCCGTTCCGAGCTGCTTGATGCGCCGGAGCCGCTGGACGGCCGGGGTGTCCAGCAGGTCCTCCGCCACCCCCTCGATCGCGATGTGGTCGTGGACGCTATCCTTGATGGTGGCCATTGCCCGCAGGTTCGTTCCGACGGAATAAAAATCGTCGTTCCGTCTTAGGGGCGCTGTTTAATTATGCGGGAGTCGGGCGGCCGGCCGGCGTCGGGCAGGACCTCGAATGGGGCCGACCGCTCGCGGAGCGAGCCGGCGTAACCACGGTCGCCGGCCGCGCGCAGGAGGCCGAGCGAGCACAGCGAGAGAGGCCTCGGGAAGAAGCGAGCGGGAGGGGCGTCCGGAGACGCCGTCATCACTGCCGACGTACGCTCCTCCCTCGTAACTAAACACTACCGCCTCAGGGCAGTCCCAGCACGTCCTCGGCGGCCGCACCGACGGCGTCCACGTCGGATTCGGGGCAGTAGACGCCGAGGCGCCACCCCGAACGGCGGGCCCGCCGGAGCGCGCCGACCAGTTCCGAGGCCTGCTCGAGGCGCTGGACGACATCGTCGACGACGACCCGGCTCCGGGACTCCTTCAGGGCCGGCCGCGGCGGGATGTCGACGACCACGGACTCGCGGTCGACGCCGGCGGCGTCGGCGATCTCGCGGGCCGCCGCCCGCTCGTCCTCGCGGTCCATTCCCGCGATGGCCTCCGGGACGCGGTCGAGCCCGGCCCACACTGCCCGCTTGTAGAGATTCCGTCGCTCGATGCGCTCGCCGAGGTCGGGGACCTCCTCGCACAGCGCGACCAGCAGGTCGTGGTCGGCCATCCGTCGAAAACGGTCGACGGAGGTGTCGCCGGCCAGCAGGCGCTCGCAGGCGCGCTCCAGCATCGCCCCGGCGATGCGGGAGACGTGGTGGCGGTAAACGGTGCCGTCCATCAGCGCCCGCGCCAAAAGCAGCGACTCGGCGCTGGGGACGTTGCCCTCCGCGATGACGAGCCGGCCGTCCCGGTACCGGAGCGACCGCAGCAGGCGCCCCGGGTCGATGGTGCCGTAGGGGACGCCGGTGTGGTGGGCGTCGCGGACGAGGTAGTCCATGCGGTCGACGTCGAGCTCACCGGAGATGAGTTGGCCGAGTTCGTCCTCGCCGGCGACCAGCCCCGCCACCCGGTCGGGGTCGAGGCTGTGGGACTCTAGCACCCCGGCGAGGTCGGTCTCGTACAGCAGTTCGCCGACGTTGTCGTGGTCGCGGCCCGTGCGGCGGCGGATGACGTCCTCAGTCTGGTGGCCGTAAGGGCCGTGGCCGACGTCGTGCAACAGCGCCGCCGCGCGGACGTGTTCGGCCCGGTCGCCGTCGATGCCGAGAAAGCGGAGCGCCTCCCGCGCCAGGTGGTAGACGCCCAGCGAGTGCTCGAAGCGGGTGTGGGAGGCCGAGGGGTACACGAGCCGGACCGTCGAGAGCTGTTTGATGTGGCGGAGCCGCTGGACGGCGGGGGCGTCCACTAGGTCGGCGGCGACCGGACCGAGCGGTATCCAGTCGTGGACGGAGTCCTTGATGGCGTTCATGACGGGGTTTCGGCGGTGGGTGGCAAAAACGGACCGCACTCACGGCAGGAAGTTCGGCCGACGGTCAGATACAAACCCGTCGCCGCGAAAGGAAGTGTATGGTCACGTTCCTCGCCGGCGGGACGGGAACGCCGAAGCTCCTGTACGGGAGCGAGGGGGTCTTCGATCCCGCGGCGACGCCGGTGGTCTGCAACACCGGCGACGACGTCGAGATAGGGGGGGTACTGGTCTGTCCGGACGTGGACACGACGCTGTACTCCGAGGCGGACCTGCTGGACCGCGAGCGGTGGTGGGGCATCGCCGACGACACCACGACGACGAACGCGAAGGCGCGAGACGTCGCCGACGCCGCCGGCCTCGAGTCCGGGCCGCGGTACCTGCCGGACGACGCACAGACTGACGGCCGCGACATCGCCCGCTGGCGGCGGTTCTCCGGCGTCGCGGAGTTCATGGAACTGGGCGACCGCGATCGGGCGGTCTGTGTCACCCGGACGGGCCTGCTCGACGAGGGCTACAGCCTGACCGAGGCGACCCGGAGGCTCGCCGACGCCCTCGGTGTCGAGCGGCCGGTGCTCCCGATGAGCGACGACCCCGTCGCCACCATCGTCCACACCGAGGAGGGGCCGATGCAGTTCCAGGAGTTCTGGGTCGCCCGCCGGGCCGAACCGGCGGTCGAGGACGTCGAGTTCCGCGGCGACGAGCGGGCGACCCCGACGGACGCGGCACTGACGGCGCTGGAGGAGCCGGTGGTCGTCGGGCCGTCGAACCCGGTCACCAGCCTCGGGCCGATGCTCGCGATGGACGGTCTCCGCGAGGCGCTCGAGTCAACGACGGTCGTCGCCGTCTCCCCGTTCGTCGAGGACCGCGTCTTCTCGGGGCCGGCCGCGAAACTGATGGCCGCGATGGGCCGGGAGCCCTCGACCGCCGGAGTCGCCGAGACGTACCCGTTCGCCGACGGGTTCGTCCTCGACGAGGCCGACGGGACCGACCTCGAGCGGCCGGTCGTCCGGACCGACACTGGACTGGGCACGCCCGCGGACGGGCGCCGGGTCTGTCGGGCCGTCGAAGAAGCCCTGGAGCGTGCCGGCGCGGAGGTGCCGTAGGGTGTTCGAGCCGCGCGTCGCCGCCGCCTCGCTGTCGGGCGAGGCCGACGCCGCCTGGGCGCGGGCGGCCGCCCCACACGTCGGCTGTGCGTTCCTCGGCGGCATTGCGCTGGACGAGGCGACGAGGGCGGCCGCTCGACGGCTCGTCGCCCGGGACCGCGAGGAGTTCCTGCCGGCCGATCCCATAGCATTCGTCGACGACCAACTGCACGCCCTCGCCGATGTCGACCTCCGGCCGGCGGTCAACGTCCGCAGTCGGACGCTCGAGCCGATTGCCGAGGCCGGCGCCGTCTGTGCGGCCAATAGCGCGGTGCTGGAGGTCAACGCTCACTGCCGGCAGACGGAGATGTGCGAGGCGGGGGTTGGCGAGGCGCTGCTCCGGAAACCGGACGGCCTCGCCAGACAGGTGGCGGCCGCCGCCGACGCTGGCGCGACGGTGAGCGTCAAGGTCCGCACGGAGGTCGACGGTATCGACCTCCCGGCGGTCGCGGCGCAGGCCGTCGACGCCGGCGCCGCCATTGTCCACGTCGACGCGATGGACAGCGAACCCGTGGTCGGAGAGGTCCGGGCGGCCGTGCCCGACGTCTTCCTCGTCGCCAACAACGGCGTCCGCGGCCGGGAGTCCGTCCGGGAGTATCTCGAATTGGGCGCCGACGCCGTCTCGGTGGGTCGCCCCTCGAATGACCCGCAGGTGCTCCGGCGGGTCGCTCGTGCCGTCGAGGAGCTTCCCGGCTCGCGGGAGGTGTCCGCCGATGCGTGAGCCCGCCGAGAACGGACAGTTGGCGCTGCTGCTCGAGGTGACGGGCACGCCGAAGCCGGGCAACGTGGACCGGCACCGCGACTACTCGGGACTGCGGTTCGAGCACTTCGCCGCCGGCGCCGTTGGGGCGCTGTCCGGCCTGCGGATGGCCGTCGACGGCGCCCCTCTCGGCGCGGCCTTCGAGCGCGCCGTCGACGGCATGAGCGACCAGTCCGGCGGCAACACGCAGTTCGGCGCGCTGCTGATGCTCGTGCCGCTGGTCCGGGCGGCCGCCGAGGGCCGCCTCTCGCCGTCGGGGGTCGCGGACATCGTCGAGGCCACCACTGTCGAGGATGCCTGCGGGTTCTACCGCGCCTTCGAGCACGTCGACGTGGCCGTCGATGACCCGCCCGAGGAGTTCGACGACCTGGACGTCCGCCGCGGTGGCGACGCGACGGACGCCCTCCGGCGGCGGGAGAGCACGCTGTACGACGTGATGGAACTGTCGGCCGACGTCGACGGCGTCGCCGCCGAGTGGACCGACGGCTTCGAGCGGAGCTTCGAGGCCGCGGAGTGGCTCCTCGACGACGAGGGCCCGGTCTACCGGCGGGCCTCGCGGACCTTCTTTCGACTCCTGGCCGACGAGGAGGACACCTTCGTCGTCACGCGGAACGGCCCGGAAGCGGCCGCCGAGGCCACGCGCCGGGCCGGGGCGGTCCTGCGCGGCGAGGCGGACGCCGAGGAACTGGCCGAGGAGTTCGTCGAGCGGGACATCAACCCCGGAACCACGGCGGACCTGACCGCCGCCGCGCTGTTCGTCGCCCTCGAGCGGGGCCTGGAGGTGTGACCGTGGCGGAGTGGCCCGTCGACCTCGCGGGCGTCACCGAGTCCGTCGTGACGACGCTGGGGCCGAACGACCGGTGGAACCTCGCCGCGCTCGGGCTGTTCGCGGGCGACCCGGTGACGGCCCGCACCTGGGGGCGGACCCGGACCTGGCGGAACTTCCGGGAGCGCGGCGGCGGCTACGTCCAGTTCACCCGCGACCCGGTGGACTTCGTCGACGCCGCCTGCTCGATACGGGAGCTCGATGACCCGGTGCTCGGAAGCGCCGACGCCTGGGTCCGGGTCGACGTTGAGGCCATCGACGACGGCGCCGAGGGCGGCACCCAGTGGGTGGACTGGCGGCTCGACCCCCGGGAGTCGGCAGTCGAGCGCCGAACGGTGCCGATCACCAACCGCGGGTACTACGCCGTCGTCGAGGCCACCGTCGCCGCCTCCCGGCTCGACGTCCCGGCGTACGACATCGAGGAACTCCGGGCCCGACTCGCCTACTTCGCCGATGTCATCGAGACGTGCGGCGGCGAGCGCGAACAGACGGCGCTCGAACGATTGCAGGACCACGTCGACGCCGTCGACCTGTAGCGGCTCGAACTCCGTCCGGGGAGTCACCGGCCGCCCCCGGCGCGTGTTCCTGTAACTGAGATGGAAAGATACTTGTTCCGTTGCGACCCGCTCTGGAATGATGTTCACGTCCACGCTACCGCTCCAGGCCGGTGGTGCCGGCATCCTCTACGGGCTGGCACTGCTCGTCCATATCGGCATCATCATCTGGACCTACAACGACGCGAGCGCGAACAGCGATCAGCCAGCGTTTCTCTGGGCCATTGTGGTACTGCTAGCACCGCTCCTCGGCATCCTGCTGTACCTGCTGCTCGGCCGACGCTGAGCGACGCGACCGGACGCCGGTCGACGGACCTTTCGAACCTTTTTTGAGTGCCACCACAGTAGGGACGGGTACCAATGGCCATCAAGCCCGCCTACGTCAAGAAGACCGCAAAACTGCTCATCGAACGGTATCCGGACGCCTTCGGCGACGACTTCGAGCACAACAAGGACCTCGTCACCGAACTGACGAACGTCGAGTCCAAGGGCGTCCGCAACCGTATCGCCGGGTACATCACCCAGAAGCAGCGGCCCGCACAGCCGGCGTAGACGGTACAACGCGTTCATTCTCTCGTCTCCGTCGCTCTCGGCCGGACACGCCTGCACCTTTCACAATCGTTTTCCTCCGGCTTGTCGTACCCCGAGCAATGTCAACCCGCGTAGCCGTCCTCGGCGCGACTGGCGCCGTCGGACAGCGACTCGTCCAGCTCCTCGACCCGCATCCGGAGTTCGAGATCGCCGCGCTCACCGCCTCCTCGGCGAGCGCCGGACACCCCTACCGCGAGGCCGCAAAGTGGCGCGTCAACACGCCCATCCCCGGCTCGGTCGCCGAGACAACGGTCACCGAGACGGACCCCAGGGCGGTCCCGGACGACGTCGCGCTGTGTTTCTCCTCGTTGCCCTCGGGCGTCGGCGCGGCGGTCGAACCGGAGTTCGTCGAGGCCGGCTACGTCGTCTCCTCGAACTCCTCGAACGGACGCCTCGACGACGACGTGCCGCTGACCATCCCCGAGGTCAATCCCGATCACCTCGGACTCATCGAGGTCCAGCGCGACGAGCGCGGGTGGGACGGCGCCCTCGTAAAGAACCCTAACTGCTCGACCATCACGATGGTGCCGACGCTGGCCGCCCTCGACTGGTTCGGCCTCGAGCGGGTCCAGGTCTCGACGCTGCAGGCCGTCTCCGGGGCCGGCTACTCCGGCGTCACCTCCATGGAGATACTCGACAACGTCCTGCCGCACATCGGCGGCGAGGCCGAGAAGATGGAGACCGAATCGCGCAAGCTGCTCGGCACCTTCGACGGTGCTGAGGTCCACGACCACGACGCCGAGCTTTCGGCCTCCTGCAACCGGGTGCCGACGCTGGACGGCCACCTCGAGAACGTCTGGGCGGACCTTGCCGACGACCCTGACCCCGAGGAGGTCGCCGCCGTGATGCGGGAGTACCCGAGCCTTGAGTTGCACTCCTCGCCCGACCCACTCATCGAGGTGTTCGAGTCGCCGGACCGCCCACAGCCCCGGATGGACCGGATGCTCGGCGACGGCATGGCCATCGCCGCCGGTGGCATCGAGCGGACGCCCCGTGGCGTCCAGTACAACTGCCTCGCGCACAACACCATCCGCGGCGCGGCGGGAGCCAGCGTCCTCAACGGCGAACTGCTGCTGGAAGAGGGATACATCTGAGCGCCCGGCCCGCGGCAACGATTTAAATATGAGAACGCGGCCAGCGGGCGTATGCGCTGAGAGACGCCGGCGGCCCGCCGAGGCCGGAGCGCGGCACACGGGTCGTCGCCGGGAGCGTGCCGCCTGCTCGCAACACCGTAACTGTCGTATGTCTCGCTCCGGAGGGAGCCAGTATGCGCGACCACCTGCTGGGCCGCAGCCCGCGGTTCACCGGCTATTTCTGTGGGCTCGCCGCCGGACTGGCGCTTCTCGCCGTCGGGCTGGAGGCGGCGCGGCTCCGGTTCGTCGACTCGCCCTCGACGGTGTTGCTCGCGGGATATGCGGCGTTCGGCGTCCTCGCCGGCTTGGTAGCGGCGTTCGTCGCCGGCTACCTCAACGGCGGCATCACCGCCAGCTGGGTCGGCGGCGCGGTGCCGGCGCTTGGCCGCCACGGGGCGGTGTTCCTCGAAGGGACCATCGAGAGTACCATCGCCAGCGCCGCGGGCGCGGCGGGATTTGCGCTTCTCGTCGGCGCGGCCGGGTTCGTGGTAGCGACGGAGAAACACCGCCGTGACTCGCGGTCGGCCGACCTCCCGCCGCCGCCGCCCCGGCTCCCGGTCGCCGTCCTCGTCGTGGCGTCCGGCGCGGTCGGGGGCGTCCTGCTCGGCATCTGGGCGCTCCTCTGAACGAGGGTTACGGCGGCTCCGACGGAAGCACGAACACTGGCTTGTCAACAGAGTTGAGAACGACGCGCGTCGTCGAGCCGATGGTCGAGATGTCTCCGCTCCTTGCCAGTCCCATAATGATCTCGTCGATGTCGTGTTCGCGGACGAAGTTGACGACTTCCTGACCGGGGCTGCCGGCACGGCGGAAGGTCCAGACGTCAACGAGTTCGGCCTGTGCCGTGTCGAGTGCGACCTACTGTTCGTCCTGCCCGTCGGCAACGTCGACCATCAGAGCGTAGACGGCGCCGTCCCGGTCGAGTTTGTCCTGAAGGTATCCGCAGGCGGCCTCGGTAGTCGCGGCGGCGACCGTCGTCACGAGGTACTGCGTCACTACTCTCGGTTCGTCGACGGGAGATTAATTGCTTTCGGCGGCGTCGACCCGGTTCCGGAGCGGTCTGCCGTCCTCGAGATGACGGACGTTCTCCGCCACGATATCCGCGAGTCGCTCGTAGTACTCCGGGGTCGCCCCCGCGGTGTGCGGCGTCACGACGACGTCGTCGAACCCCCACAGCGGATGGTCGTCCGGCAGTGGTTCGGGGTCGGTGACGTCGAGGAACGCGCCGCCGAGTCGTCCCCGACGAAGCGTCCGAACCAGTGCGCCGGTGTCGACCACCGCGCCGCGAGCGACGTTGACGAGCACCGAGTCGGCCGGCAGCGTCGTGAACTCCGCCTTGCCGATGAGGCCTCGCGTCTCCTCCGTCAGCGGACAGCAGAGGACGAGGACGTCGGTGCGGGAGAGCGCCTCGTGGAGCGCCTCCGGCCCGAACACCTCGTCGGTCGGGCCGCCCTCCTCGGGACGGCGCCGAACGCCGAGGGTCGTCACGTCGAACGGTTGCAGCCTGTCGACGACGGCCTGCCCGATGGCGCCAAGTCCAACGACCGTGACGGTTGACCCCGCCAGTTCGCCGGGGGTATTGGGCTGCCAGCGGTCCCGACGTGCCGCCTCGTGGAGGCGCCGCGAGAAGATCAGGATACCGCCGACGACGTGCTCGGCGGCATTCGGCGCGTGCACCCCTGTCGCGCTGGTCACGGCGACGCCCGCCGACTCAAGCTCGGCCATCGGAAGATGGCCGTAGCCGGCGTAGGCGCAGGCGAACAGCCGGAGGTCCTCCGCGGCATTCACCAGAGTTGGGTCGATGCGCGGCCCGGTCACGACGTCGGCCGACCGGACGAGACTTCGCTCCTCTTCGGGGGTCCGTGCGTGTCGGACCTCGTGGTCGGGAAGCCGCTCGTCGAGCGCGTCGGCGTAGGCCGCGGTCGGCAGTCGGTGGACGCCCTCCCGAAGTATGAGCAGTTCCATATAGGTCTCTCGGCCGGCGCCGTAATCAACCTTCACGGCGAGAGCGGAACCACGACTACCGGAAGGTCGGCACCCTTGATGAGGCGCTTGGCGGTGGTGCCGAGCGTCGGGCCGGCCTCGGGGTCCCCGGCGTGCGGGACGACGACGAGTTCGTTGACACCTTCGTCGCCGGCGGCGAGCACCGCGCTGGCGACGTTGAGCGCGTCCGCCCCCCCGCTCTCGGAGACGATGATAACGACGACGGTATTGTCGCGGCCAATTGGGGTTGAGGTAGTTACGGACCGCCGCGGTGGTATGGACCGAGTCGGTTGCGACGGGGTATCGCATACCGCCCTTTCGGCGCCCGGTCGCTCGAAGGTGCGGGTGCCCGCCACGCGGGTCGGTGAATGCACGTCGAACGTCTCCGTCTCCAGGGTTAGATTTAATACAGTCCGTGTCATTAGTTAGCGATCCCCACTGAGGTCGTGGGCGCACGCGGACGTCCGCTCCCGAATCGGCGACAGTCGAGA
The DNA here is from genome assembly GCA_003022905.1 of Halobacteriales archaeon QS_9_68_42. The sequence continues at coordinate 19,993 of PXSE01000036.1, read as the reverse complement.
CGGGAGTGGATGGGGGCCGACGCCGAGCCGTCCGGACGGGCGGAGAGGCTCAGGTCCCGAAGGAGAACCGAACCGGCCCACTGCGCCGCCGCCGCGGCGGTGACGGGAGAAGGCCAACTACCGGACCACGCGCAAGCGGGGTTCGCGAACATGACGGCACGCCGGGGGGACCCGGCTGAAGGGAGCCCGCGTCGGCAACGCCGGTGAGAGTCCGGCTCCCGTCGACCGAGGAGGCCGGACGAGACCGACCAAGTCGGTCGAAGTCCACCGCCTCCGTCGACGTCGGCAACACCCGGTGGGAACCCGGGTAAAGCCAGGCGGACTCTCGATTGGCGGTGGAAGCCCGCCGAAAGCTGTCGCCGGCCGCGCGGGCCGCGGACAACGTCTCCCGGCCGGTGCATCACCCACGTCCCCGGTGGGGTATTCACACTCCTCAGCGGCAGGTGCGGCCGCCGGTCACTCGCCGACGAATTCCGGCTCGTCGTCGCCGCCGAAGGCAGCGTGACCGCGCGAGAAGTCCTCGGTGTTCGTCAGTCCGGCGATTGTTTCGGCCTCCTCCGCGAGGTGTGTCCCCAGGGAATCCTCAAAGCTCCCCAGGAGCAGCCGTCTGGTTGCCGCGTAGGCGGCCGTCGGCCCCTTCGCGAGCCGTTCAGCCTCCGCGGTCAGTCGCTCGTCGAACGCCTCGTCAGGGATGGACTCGGTCGCGAGTCCCATCTCGACGGCGGCCGCTGCGCCGACCGGTTCGTCACGGAAGGCGAGTTCCTGCGCCTGCCGGAGGCCGACGAGACGCGGCAGGAGGTACGTCGACCCGCCGTCGCCGGACAGCCCGATCCGTGGGTAGGCGAACTCGAAGCGGGCGGACTCGGCGGCGAGCACGATGTCGCCGCAGAGCGCGGGCCCGAGGCCGCCGCCGGCGGCGACGCCGTTGACGCCGGTCACGACCGGCATCGGAGCCCGGAGCAGTTGACCGACGAACTCGTGGAGGTGACCGGCCAGCGACCGGAGTCGCTGCTCATCGGAGCCGTCGCCGGCGAGCCCGCCCAGGTCTGCGCCGGTGTTGAACACCGGCCCATTGCCGGTCACCACGAGACACCGGATGTCGTCATCGCTGACGAGTTGCTGTGCGGCGGTCACCATCTCCTCGGCCATCCGCTCGTTGAGGGTATTGTAGGCGTCGGGGCGGTCGAAGGCAATCCGGGCAACGGCGCCGTCGCGCGAGACGTCGATGGCTTGATAGTCGGGCATGTGCGTGGCGTTGTGGGCCGACTGCTTAAGCGTCGCCGCCCTCACCCGTCGTCGAACCGACGGTCGACGCTCTCGGCGTGGGCCTCCAGGCCCTCGGCGCGGGCGAGCGTCGTCACCGTCTCCCGGAGGTCTGCGAGGGCGTCGCCGCCGAGTCGCTGGACGGTGGTCGAGCGGACGAAGTGGTCCACCGAGAGGCCGCCGGCCACCTTCGCCAGTCCGCCGGTCGGCAGGACGTGGTTCGGCCCGGTGGCGTAATCGCCGGCGGCAACCGGCGTGTGCTCGCCGAGGAAGACGCTACCGGCGGAGTCGATGCGGTCCAGCACGGCCTCCTCGTCGTCGGCGACGATGGAGAGGTGCTCCGCGGCGTACTCCTCGGCGAACAGCACCGCCTCGGACATCGAGCGCGCGAGCAGCACTCCGGAGGCGTCGTTCTTGAGGGCGGCCTCGATGGTGTCGGCTCGCTCGCGCTCGGTCGCCTGCTGCTCGCAGCCCCCGGCGACGGCCTCCGCGGTCGCCTCGTCGTCGGTCACGCAGACGACCGAGGCGTTCGGGTCATGTTCGGCCTGCGCGAGGAGGTCGGCGGCGACGAGTTCGGGGTCGGCAGTGTCGTCACAGACCACCAGCAGTTCGGACGGCCCGGCGAGGAAGTCTATCTCGACGTCGCCGCGGACGGCGGCCTTGGCGGTGGTTACCCACCGGTTGCCGGGGCCGACAACCTTCTGGACGGGTGAGACGGTCTCGGTGCCGTACGCCAGCGCGGCGACGGCCTGTGCGCCGCCGACCTGGTAGACTGCGTCGGGTTGGGCGACGTGGGCGGCTGCCAGCGTCGCGGGGTTCAGTTCCTCCGCCGGCGGCGTGGCGACGGCGACGTGGTCGACGCCGGCGACCTTCGCGGGGACGACCCCCATTAAGACGCTGGAGGGATAGGCGGCGGTCCCACCCGGCGCGTAGACGCCGACCCGCTCGAGTGGGTGGAATCGCCGGCCGAGTTCCCGGCCGTCGAAGGACGCCCGCCAGTCGTCGGGCACCTGCCGCTCGTGGAACGCCCGGATGTTGTCGGCGGCCGTCTCGATGGCCGTCCGCAGGTCGTCGTCGATGGCCTCGTAGCCCTGCTCGGCCTCGTCGGTCACGTCGATGTTGCCGACCTCGACGTCGTCGAACTCGCTGGCGAACGAGCGGAGCGCGACGTCGCCCTCCTCGCGGACCCGTTCAACGATGTCGGCGACGTCCTCCCGGACGGCGGAGACGCCGGCGTCGCGCTCGAACAGCGCGGCACGCTCGTCGGGCGAGAGGTCGGCGACGGCTCTGACGTTCATGTTCCGATACAGGACCGCGTCGGGCAAAGCGGTTTCCATCGCCGTCCGAGGCACCCGACGAAAAGCCCTATCACCACCGGGGACCTTGACCGGACCAATGCTGAGTGCCGTCATGGAGGACTACATCAAGGCGATATACTCGATCCAGGAGAAGGCCGACGAACGCGTCGGTACCTCCGAACTCGCCGACTACCTGGGGGTGACCTCCCCGACGGTGTCGAGCATGCTGAACACACTGGAAGAACGAGGCCTCGTCGACCGCGAGGAGTACCGCGGCGTCACGCTCACCGAGGAGGGCGAGGTGGTGGCACTCGAGATTCTCCGCCATCACCGCCTTCTGGAGGCGTTTCTGACCGAGCAGCTCGACTACGACTGGGCGGACGTCCACGAGGAGGCCGACCGTCTCGAGCACCACGTCTCCGAGCAACTCACCGAGCGCATCGCCGAGACGCTCGACAACCCAGGGGTGGACCCCCACGGCGACCCGATACCGGACGCCGACCTCGAACTCCCCGACTCCGGCGAGACCAGTCGGCTCTCGATGGCCGAGGAGGGTGAAACGGTCGAGGTGCGGCGCATCCGCCACCAGGGCGACGAGGAGTTGCGCTACCTCGCGCAGGCGGGCATCGAACCCGGCGTCGAGATCGAGGTGGTAGAGCGGGCGCCGGTCGGTCTGGTGACCGTCCGGACGCCGGCCGGCGAGCAGGGGCTCCCCGAGGAACTGGCCGCGCTCATCGAGACGACCGAAGCGACGGAAGCCGAGGCCTGATACTGCCGGCTGTAATTCGTTCAAGATTCTTCGGCGATATCCGGTCGGATACCGTATAGAACCCGATTTTCCGAACGGGACTGCTTCATGTAGTTACAGCCGGCAGTATAAGAACCCACCAGCAGGCGAGAACGGCGACCACGACACACCCGCCGAGGAAGAACGCCACCACCGGGTCGACCGTCGCGGCGGCGTCGGCGGCCTCCTGTGCGGGCGCGTCGGCCGCCCGCATCGCATCGTCAGTCGTCTCCGCGCCGCCGGATTCGGGGGTGAACCAGTCCAGCACCGCCGCGAAGACGGCGGTCGCGATTCCCACCGTCAGCACGAGGCCGAACAACCGCTTCAGGTGGTCCCGCAGCCGGGCGCCGTCGCCGTCCTCGCCGGCGAACAGGACGACCGCCTCGCTGGCCGGCGCGTACACCGTCATCTCGTTGCCCTTCGAGGAGTAGCCGGTGCCCGCCGGTTCGACGAGGCCGGCGTCCTCAAGACTGTTGAGGTGGTAGTGGACGTTCTGCATCGACGTTCCGACCTGGTCGTGGACCTCCGTGGGGGTCCGCGGCTCCTCGTAAGTGGTCGCGAGCACCTCCCGTGCGGTCTCCGAGGCGAGGGCGTCGAAGGCGTCGTCGGCGTCTTCGCCGTCGATGTCGAGGACGCGTGGCTCGTCGGGTGACGGGGAGACCTCGAGGCGACTCGGTAGCAGGCCCATCGAACGGGCGTAGACGCCCCTCCTCGATACCCCTTAGGTAATGTGAAACAGCCGTTTGATACTGACTGCTGTGAGTCAGTACCGAGTCGACTACCCGACTGCGGGTGGTCGTACCGGTAACGGGTCACGGCAATCGGTACGGGTCACACGAGGGCGCTACTCCTCGAGCGGCTGGACCCCGGAGACGGCCAGTACCGACCGGGCGGTCAGGAAGACGACGAGTGCCGTCGCCGCCAGCATCGTCGGCGCCGAGAGTAGTTTGGCCGTCTCCACCGAGACAACCAGCCGCGAGAGCCCCATGAGCACGAAACTGAACAGGGTCAGCCCCAGCGCCAGCGCCGACAGCTTGACGAAGGTGTTCTGTCGCATCAGCCGTCGCTCACGGGTCGGCGGCGCCGGATAAAAAGGGTGTCGTCCCCGTCAGATGTAGTCCTGCTCTTCGAGGCCGTCCATGATGTCGTCGACGAGCTCGTCGACGGAGTCGTAGGGGAACTCCTGCTCGCCGCCGGCCTTGGTGTTCAGCTCCATGGCCGTCATCGAGAAGTCGCCGGACTCGAACGTCGTACCGGGCCCCTGCGGGAGCGCCGGCACGAGGTCCATCGGGCTATTGACGGGGTAGTCGGCCCCCTCGAACGCTTCGGTGAACTGCTGGCGGAGGTCTTGTTTGTCGACCATTGCATAAAATGGTGAAACACACACCCAATTCAATGTTGTGCTACGCGATGCCGCCTCACGGAGGGCGGAGGTGTCCCCCGCTGGGTGCCTTCCAGGTCCGATTGTCCCCGACGAGCAGCCGGGCAGGCAATCGAGCGGCACCACGTCCGGTCGGCGGGTCCCCATGCAAAGGACAGTGGTCGGCGACGAGGAGCCGGAACAGATGAAACCTCCTCGTGAATCGTCTCCGGAGCTGATTCAACGTTCCCTTCACTGGTGTACTCCAGCGCGAATTCAATATCGCTACGGCTCCGGATACCCGAACTCGTGTCGGGAGACTCTGCGACGATGTCCTCGTGGATTTCGAGGATGTCTTCGACCGATGGAATACCGGAGCGACTCGGTCACCGTCAGAACATCACGTTGAGGAGACCTGTCGTTCTCTCTACGACCGTCCAAGTTCGGGAAGGAACCTGCGGATAGCTTACGAGTAGAAGTGATAGTATCGAAAGCATGTACGCCCGGAACACTAACGTCCGACGTCACTCCAGGCGGCGTGCCGTGGTCGGTCGGCTAACCCTCATGCCGGGCGGGAGGCACGTCAGTGCCTCCGATTGCCGAGGCGGTGTGAACCGCCGAGGCGGGCGGGCCGTCAGGCGCCGCCGAGTGCGCGAGCGGCGCGAGCCGCGAGCGCGGGTCGGTGTCACGCACCCGGGTTCTCCGCGCGGTCATCGCTGCCCTGGCGGGCGACTCGGGCGGGGACTGAAGGTGCGCGTCCTGCGGTAGTCGGGCCAGGCTAATCCGTGTTCGGGTCGGCGGGCCCGGACGGCCGCTCGCACTGATATACCGATGGACGCAGGCAATGGTACATTTAGCTCGGAGACCGTGACGGCTGATACGTATCGAACGTTACGTCCACTGGTATACTGTACCCGTGTACCGGTGCGACCGCATGCTCTCGTGCAGTCGATACCGGAATGGCGTACAGCGGTCAGTGTCAGGCGTCGTCGGCGGCTCCCGAGAACCGCTGACTCGAGGGACTCCCGTCTGCAACTGCCCGTCCGTCCCTCCGGGTGTCGACGTCCTCCGGCGCGAACCCGGTCGTCGGTGGCTCGACGCCGTCGAGGACGTCTCCGATGACGTCAAGCGGGTCCACGTCGCGGAGGTTGGCGTCCGCGTCCAGCACAAGCCGGTGGGCGAGCACCTGGCGGGCCAGGGCCTTCAGGTCGTCGGGGATGACGTAGTTTCGACCCCGGATCGCCGCCAGCCCCTTTCCGGCGTCGACGAACGCGATGGACGCCCGCGGGGAGGCCCCGTGCTCGGTCGCGTCGTGCTGCCGAGTTTCCTCGGTCAGGTCGAGCGCGTACTCCTTGACGGGTGCCGAGACGTAGACGTTCGCGACGGTCTCCCGACACTGCATTAGCGTTGCGGTGTTGACGACCGAGCGGATGTCCTCGTAGCCGAGCGATGAGTTGTCGTCGAAGCGGTCGATTATCGCACGTTCGTCGTCCCGCTCCGGCGTCCCGACCGTCACCTTCAGCTGGAATCGGTCCCGCTGGGCCTCCGGCAACGAGAACACCCCCTCCATCTCGATGGGGTTCTGGGTCGCTATCACGAGGAACGGCGACGGCAGCGACATTTCTTCGCCGCCGATGGTCACCTGCTCTTCCTGCATTGCTTCCAACAGCGCGCTCTGTGTCTTCGGCGTCGCGCGGTTGATCTCGTCGGCCAGTACGACGTTGGCGAAGACGGGCCCCCGTTCAGTCTCGAACTCGCCGGTTCCCTGCCGATAGATGCGGGTGCCGGTGATGTCGGCCGGGAGCAGGTCCGGCGTCATCTGGATTCGGGAGTACTCAAGGCCGATGGCGCGCGAGAAGAGTTTCGCACCGGTCGTCTTGGCGATACCCGGAACCCCCTCGAGCAGCACGTGCCCCCCCGTCAGCGACGCGATGGTCAGTCCTCGAACGAGGTCTTCCTGCCCGACGAGCACCTTTCCGACCTCGTCGCGGACCGACTCGTACAGTTTGGCGGGGTTACTCATCGTCCTGTCTTTGGAAGTTGATAGATTTAATCCCTTTCATGAGTCGCCGGAGTTTAGAGCGGTCGAACGCCGGATAGCGGTCCGCCGCCGAATCCGCGAGCGTCTCCGGGCTCGGCCGACGCCGAAGTTCGTCCTCGTCGCCGCGGTCGAAGACACGCTGTTGCCACCCGAACACGACGAGCAGGCCGACGCCGACGAGGCCGAACTGCAGGACCGGTGACCCCCGGACCGTCAACAGTGCCGCGACGAGCGGCGGCACGCCCCCGCTGTGGGAGGTGTCGATAACGACGGTGTCGGCCTCCGAGAAGACGTTCCGTGCGAACTGGCGGTTGCCTGGCCGCTCGGCCATCGCGTTGATGAAGGCGCTCGCGTCGCCGACGACGACGACGCGGCCCGCCGAGACGTTCTCCGTCGTCGCCACCGGATGGGAACGGAGCTGTTCGTTTCCGTCGACGGCCCCGTTCCCGTTCCGGTCGAGGTAGCTAACGTTGGAACTGGACACCAGGACCGTCGAACCGCCCGGGACGACGGCGGTGCCGTAGTTGAGCGTCAACTCGTCGACGCCCTCCGTCAACGGGTGTCGCTCGACGTTTGTGGCCCTCGGTAGCGCCGGGGCGCGGTAGTAGTTCCGGTCGTCCCGAAGCAGGGCGCCGTCGACTCTCGCCTCGGCGCCCAGCGCCGCGAGCAGCTCGGTGCCCGTCCCATCGCGGTCGGCCACCAGCAGCGTTCCGCCGCGCTCGAGGAACGCCTCGACGCGGTCGATCTCCGCCTCGGTGTAGGATTCGTTCGGCGCCAACACGACCGCGACCGTCCCGTTGCCGTACGCCTTGTAGTCCGTCGTGTTGTCCACCACGACCGTCTCGGCGCCGGCGTCGCCGGCTACCTCCCGGATGTCGGTCGTCCCCTCCCAGGAGGGGTTGAATGCGCCGAAGGCCGCCGCCGACGTCGCCGCGCCGAAGGCGAGCGCCGAGAGCGTCACGACGGCGAGGGCGACGAGCACCGCCTGCGGTGCCTCGATCTCGTAGCCGCCGACCCGCACTACGGGAGCACCCCCGGCGGCAGAATCTCGAGGATGCGCCTGATGACGATGTACGCGAAGACGAGCAAGCCGGCGGCGATGAGCCACGGCAGCCGCCGACGCCACCGCGGCGACACTGCGACCGGCGCGGTCAACTCGACGACGACGAGAAAGCCGATAAGCGAGATGACGAAAAACAGGTCCAGTGACAGCGAATCCAGCGCGACGAGCACCACGGTCGCCGTCAGCATCCACGCCACCTGGGCGCGGACGAACCGGCGGCGGCGACGAGTCTCCATTGATTGTCAATCGAGGCCGCTCGCATACCAACTTGTTGGCCGAGCGACGCCAGCCGGGCGCAAGGACGGCCCGGCCCTCGAAGGAGTTACTACGGTCGCCGTCACATTCCCGGTGATGCGAAACGTAGCCGCCGGGCGTGACGTACGGGTTCGCCTCGCGGCGATGGCTCTCCTGATACTCGTCCTGGCCGGCTTGCTGGTCTGGGCCGGCACCCTCTCGCCGGCCGACGCCCAGCGTGATTTCCCCAGCGAGGACGACGTTGGGCCGAACCGGGACGCCTACGTCGGCGAGCGAGTCACCCTCTCGGGGACCGTCGTCGAGACGAACCCTGTCATCATCACCGTCGAGTACGGAACCGGCGAGTCGTTCCAGGCGGCGCTGGCAGACGCCGACCAGTCCGTCTCGGAGGGCGACCAGGTAAGCGCCTTCGGCACGCTCGAATCCCCCTCGACGCTCGTCGCCGAGCGGGTCATCGTCCGGGAGCCGTGGGAGCTGTGGTACATGTACGGCGTCTCCTTCCTCGGGGGGCTATGGGTGCTGGTTCGGATTCTTCGGCGGTGGCGGTTCGACGCCGAGCGGCTGGCGTTCGTCCCCCGGGAGCGTCCGCTGTGGGGTGGTCGGGATGCCTGACGTGCTCACCCACGTGATAGTCGGCTACGTCGTGGGCTCGCTCGTCGCCGAGTGGCGCGATGAGGTCGGACCGACCGGCGTCACGCTCGTGATGGCGGGTGCGCTGTCGCCCGACTTCGTGAAGATCAAGCTCTTGATCCCCGACCCCTACGTCGAGGCGGCGCTCGGCGTTCCGTTCTCGTGGGCGCCGATACACGCCATCACGGGGGCGGTCGTCGTCGCGCTGGTCGCCGGCCTGTTCGTCGGCCGCGAGTACCGCCGGGCGACGGTGGCGCTGGTCGCGCTGGGCGCGACGACCCACCTGTTTCTCGACGGCCTGCTAATCAAGCCGAGCGGGTACGCCGCTCAGTTTCTCGTTCCGTTTGGCACCTACCGGGCACCCGCCGGAATGCTCTATCTGAGTAGCGACCGCTGGCCGGCCGCCATCGCGGGCGTGGCCGCCGCCTGCGTTTGGGCGTGGCGGCGGTACCGGACGCGTCAGGAAGCGGTCACTCCGTCCGTAGCTCGCCGTCGATGAGCCGGTAGCGCCGCTCGAAACGGTCCACCAGGTCCGAATCGTGGCTCACCACGACCAGGGCGGTGTCCGTCTCCGCCTGCACCTCGAACAGCAGTTCGAGCACCCGCCCGGCCGTCTCCGGGTCCAGTTGGCCCGTCGGCTCGTCGGCCAGCACCACGTCCGGGCGGTTCACCAGCGCCCGGGCGATGGCGACGCGCTGTTTCTCGCCGCCGCTCAGGGTCGCAGGGTACTGCTCGCGCACCTCGGCGATGTCGAGCCACTCGAACAGCGTCTTCAGCCACCTCTCGTCCGGCGAGCCGTCGTGTTCGCCCGGCAGCGCCGCGTTCTCCCGGGCGGTGAGGTCCGGCACGAGCTGGAACTCCTGGAAGACGACGCCGACCGTCTCCCGGCGGAGACGGGCCCGCTGGCGCTCGGACAGCGAGGCGGCGTCGGTATCGTCGACGTACAGCGAGCCGTCGGTCGGCGGCAACAGCAGCCCCAGCACTTCGAACAGCGTCGTCTTGCCGGCGCCGCTCTCGCCGCGAATCAGCGCCCGTTCGCCCGCAGAGACGGCTACCGAGAGCCCGTCGAGCACCGTGCTGTCGCCGCGCTCGACGCGTAGGTCGGCCGCCCGCAGGACCGGTTCCGAGCCACTGGCCATCGCCACGGCGTCGGTGGGCCGCGGGCCTAAGACTGTCGGTGCCCAGGTATTAAGACTGTACAACCGATGTCGATTCGTCTCTGCGTGGACTATCCATCAACCGGTGCCAGTCGCTCGCGTTTCTTGGGGGGAACAGGGTTGAGGTAGGTCACATCCTCACCGTCGCAAAGCTCCTCGAAATCTTCATCTGTCGTAATCAGGTAATCGGCATCGTATGTTCGCCCGAGGGAGAGAATGAAGGAATCGTACACGTCGTGATTTTTCTCGGCACTAATTTCGTATGCCTGCATAAGTGTCGACTCCGTGGCGTTCACGATTCGAGCCGGGCTCTGAACCAGTGATTGAACGGCGTTGCGAGCGTCAGGTGCAGATACACCGAAGTCACTCGTCATAACGTATTGTGCTCGCAGTGGGTAGTAATCGAAAACAAGCAGGACGTTCGGCCCGTCGAGGGCGTCTTGAATCCATGGGTACACGTCCTCCTGTGCCGGATGGTCGTCGGTCAAGCCGATCGCGAGAACGTTCACGTCGGTGAGTACCGTCACTTCCGGTGGGAGTGGCTCGGACATCTCGCAACTCTCTCACCGATGCATCGGCCCGAACAACGTCTCTCCGGCGTCCATCGGGGTGGTGTCCTCCCAGTCGTCCCGACCGGCCGTCGCCGTCTCCAGGTTCGAACTCGGTCGGGGATTGAGTTCGAGGACGGAACCGACGAGTGACGCTGGAATCTCGTCATCAGGCTCGATTCCGAGTCGCTTCCGGACCCGTTTCGGGAGGGTTACCCGTCCTCTATCGTCCACGGCGAGCGTGAACGTCTCAATCTGATTCGCTTCCGACGACGGTGTTCCCATTTTCCATCACCTGTCACCCACTACTCGACTGATATATATAATCATTCCGTCGAGTCAACAGCCTTGCGCCCCGGCGTCGGCCGGCGCCGAAAGCACCACCGACTCACGCCCGCTGGCCGTATAGACCACGTCCCGCCCGGCCAGCGTCGCGTCGTACCGGGCACGCTCTGTTGACTCCGGGGAGGCGGGCCAGTAGTTCGCGCCGTTGGTCACCCACCCGGAAAACGACAGCACGGGACACCCGGGCGGGGGGCCACCGCGTAGCCAGGTCCGGGACGGCCCCATCGAGGCGTTCGCGCCGAAGGTGGTCCGCCCCACCCGCATCGGGCCGTGGTCGGTCGTCCACCGGCCGTCGACGTGGGTCGAGGCGTGCCCGACCGCGGCGAACTCCGACTCGGCGGTGGTCCCCGGGTAGTCCAGCGTGTCCAGCGCGACGAAGGCGATGGGCACGGTCAGCAGCGTGCTGATCGCAAGCGCGGCGACGAGGCCCGCACGGACGCCCCGCCGTCGGGTCAGGCCGGTCGCCCGCCAGGCGACGCTCGCCGTCGCCAGCCCCACCAGCACGAACGCCGGCACGTGGAGGAACGCCTGTCCCCGAATGGCGGTCGCGAAGAACTCCGGCGTCAGACTCGCCGTCAGCGCGAAGTAGATGACGACCAGCGGGGCCGCAAGCAACGCGACCACGAGCGACGCCGTCTCGTGGCGTTGCGACAGCGCGAACAGTCCGTACCCGGCGAAGGCGACGGGCACGAACAGGAACGATACCAGCACCATGACCGCCGGCGGCGACGGGATCGTCCCCGGGAACACGGGCCGGACGATGTTGACGCCGACGAGGACGAACAGCAGGCCGAACGGGCCGAAGAACAGCGCCCGGCGCGCCCGGGTCGATATCGACTGGTACCACGCCACCCCGACGAGCATGACCACCACCCAGCCGACGAATAGGCCCGGGTGGTTGCGGACGCGACCCACGTACTCGACGCCGAGTATCCCGGTGCGCTCGACGAACTCGTAGTAGCCGGCGAACAGCGCCCAGAAGGCGCCGGCGACGCCGCCGCCGAGCAGGGCTGTCCGTCCCCTCGGCCGCCGTGCGAGTTCGGCGCCCACCAGCGCCGTCAGCCCCAGCGCCGCGTTGAGCGTGCTGAACTTGTGCAGGACGGGAAACAGCGCCAGCAGGACCACGAGCGGGACGGCCCACCGGCCCGCCCCGCGCCGGACGAGCAACCGGTGCAGCGACAGGGCCGCGAGGAACGCGAACAGTTGCCCAATGGGTTCGGGGTCGGGAATCGAGGTGTGCCGGAGGAACAGCCCCTGGACGGCCAACAGCATGCCACAGGCGAGCACCGCGGCCCGGACCTTGCGGGCCGGCCACCCGAGGTCCGCGCCCAGCCGCCGCGTGAACGCCATCCCGACCAGCGGCACCGCCGCGCCGGCCAGCGACATCATCGGTTGGATGACGTACAGCGGCGTCTCGCCCGTGATCAGCGACGCCGTCGCCGTCAGCGAGGTGATCACCAGCAGGTCCGCCCGGAGATCCGACGAGATGGGCACCCGCCCGGCGGCGAGCGTCTCCCGGGCGAGGCCCGCGTGTGCGAACCCGTCCAGCACGTGCGGGAGCGGACTCCAGTACAGCGGAATCACCCGCATCGCCGCGGCGACGGCGAAGACCGCCAGCCCCACCAGCAGGTACGAGCGGCGGTCAGTCATCGGTCGGCCTCCCGTCGCCGGACCGCTCGTGGACGAGGTCGGCGGGCGGCGTCCGGAGCACCGATACCGTCGCCAGCGCCGCGCTGACGGCGACGACGCCGAGGGCGGCGATGGCGACGAACCCCGCGACGAACGGGTCGATGGTGGGCAACAGCCGGACCCCGAACATCGTCAGCACGCCCGCCCGATCGAGCGCGAGCAGGCCGACCGCCGCGAGGGCGCCGGCGAGGGCAGTCGCGACGGTCCCGACCCGGAGCGCGTCGCCGACCACGAGCGCGAGGATACGGCGCGGGGGCGCCCCGGAGGCCCGGTAGATGCCGAGTTCGCGCCGGCGCGCCCGGACCGTCGCCGCGAACGTCGCCGTCGTCGCGCCGACGGTCATCGCTCCGGCCAGCGCCACGAGCGCCACCGCGACCAGCTGGAGGTTGCCGAACGCCACCTCGATGGCCTCGCCGATGGGGGAGGTGCCCTGGCGACCGCTCGTGGCGACAGCGGCGGGTATCCGCTCGTCGCCCGCAACCCGGTAGGCGCGGTCGGCGACCGGCTCGCCGCCGACCGTCGCGGTGACGTTGTACGTCCCCGGCGGCCGGCGCTCGAGGCGCCGCGTGACAGTCCGCGTCTCGCCCGGCGCGAGGTCGACCGTCCGGGTCGTCCGACCGGCCGGCCCCGCCACCGTCACCGGCGTCTCGACGGGCTCGTCCCAGGGGTTCCGCACCTCGAGGCTCGCAACCGGCCGGACCAGCACGTCCGGATTGTCCGGGCTGATGTCCAGATCGGCCGTCGGCCGTCGCCGAGCCCCCTCGCGGACCCGGACCGTCTCGTTGGCCGCGGTCCCACCGTCGCCGGCGACGACCTCGGTGTTGCCGGTCTCGTTCAGCGGCACCCGGACCCGGCCGTCGTCGCCGGTTCGGCGCTCGGCGTCGGCGACCCGGACCGACACGCCGGCGGCGGGGGCGCCGGTCGCGTCGACCACCTCGACGAGCGGCCGGCTCCCCGGCGGGGCCGACGATGGGAGCCCGCGAATCGATAGTTGGTCGCGCCGCTGGACCCGGACGGTCGACCGGCGGTCGCCGACCGAGAGCTCGTAACTCCCGGCCGGGACCGGCTCGAACTCGACGCGACGCCGGGTCGTCTCGCCCGCCGCCAGCGCCACGTCGAGTTCCCGCCGCTGGTCGCCCAGCGAGACGACGACGGACGCCTCGGCCGGCGCCGGGTCAGTGTTTGAGAGCCCGACCCCGAGGACCGGCGGGTCGTCGGCGACCGGCTCCGACTCGAAGCCGACGTCGGTGACGACGACGCCGTCGTCGGACGGCTCCGGTAGCCGTGATGCTCGGATGACGTTGACGTTGCCGGCCCGGACGCCCGAGAGGTGCTGGGCCGTCCGCCGGGAGACGAGCAGCGCCGCGCCGTCGGCGCCGGGGGCCTCGGTCCGGCCCACGATTTCGACGCGCGCGACCGCAGAGCGGGTGCTCCCGCCGATCGTGACCGTCTCGCCGACCGCGAAGTCGCCGCCGAGTTTCGTGCCGGCGACGGCCTCGTCGGGTGCCTGTGGGGCCCTGCCCTCGACGATGTCCGCCCCCGAGATGCGCGCGAAGTTCTCGTAGTTGACGCCCCGGGCGGGCACCGGGTCGCCGTCCCGGACGACGAACAGCAGTATCTCGCCACTGGCGTCGATACCGTCGGCCTCGAGGCCGTCGACGTAGCCGGCCGGGACGCGGCTGTTGACCGGGTGGGAGGCGCCCGGTTCCGAGATGGTCGCCGACTCGGTCGCGGTGACCGGTGCCAGCACCGAGACGCCGGCGACGAACACCAGCGAGACGAGCAGGAAGGCCGTCAGGGTCGCGGCCGTCGGCACCAGCGCCCGGCCGTCCAGCACGCGCAGCGACAGCGGCCCGTCGTCGCCCCTCCGGTCGGCAACCGTCGCCGGCGGGGCGACGGCCGCCCCGCGGGCCGCCAGCGCGCCGCCAACCACGGCGACGGCGACCATTACGGTCGTGAGCGCCGCGAGAAAGAGCGCCACGTCGGGGGTGAGCGCGACCGACAGCGAGGTCGGAAGCCCGACGGCGACGGCGGCGCTGACCGCGCCGTTGGCCGTGATGACGCCGATCGCGTAGCCGAGCGCGGCGCCGACGGTCCCGAGAAGGGCCGCCCGGAGCGCAAAGAGGCCGAGCACGTCGCCGGGCGTGCCGCCGGTCGCCCGGACCACCCGGAGGTCCTCGCGGCGGTCGAGCACCGTCATCCGCGTCGCGCTGTAGGCGGTGATGCCGACGAGCAGGCCGCCGGCGACGGCGATGAGCGCGACCACGCCGAGCGCCTGCTGGGTGCCGGCGGTGAAGAAGCGCAACACCCCGCGCAGTGGCGTCTCGCCGCGCTCGTCTGATCCGGGGTCGACGACCAGCGCGCCGGTCTCGCCTAGTCGGGCGACCGTCTCCGGGGGGACGGCGTACCACGACGGCGCAAGCACCGACCCGCTCCGGGGCCCCACCTCAACCGTCACCGTCGTCTCGCCCACTAGATCGTCCCTCGGGCACGCCGACCGCCAGGGTGTCGGTGCCGTCCGGGCCGGTCACCTCGGCGACGGGGAGGACGACGGCCTCGGGCGGGGCGGCCGCCTCCGCGCTGGCCGTCGACCCGTAGTACGTCGCGCTGCCGGTCGATTCGAAGTCGGCCGCGAGCATCGCCGTCTGGGTGCTGGCCGCGAACACGAACAGCGTCGTGCCCACGAGGAAGGCGACGGTGACGGCGATGACGGCCACCGCCAGTCGGTCCTCGCGGGACCAGCGGAACAAGAGCGCGCGGCGATAGCTCACCGGAACCACTCCGAAGCCGGAGCAATCGCGGCGACGAGGTGACGGCACATCTCCGTTGAACGTAGTGGACGGCAGTAGCGACAAAACGCCTTCGGGACGCGGTCGAGTCGGCTCGTCGCGGGAGACCCCGCTGGGACGGCCTACTGTACGCCGTTCGGCCGCTCCTGATGGCATGACGACGGGGCGGCGTTCGGCGTTCTCAGCCGATGAAAACGCGACCGCCTGCTTATCCCTGTGGCGCCCGTACGTATTATTATCGAGAGAAACACCATGAGCAGGAACGAGAGCACCGGGGCGTCGGTCGAGCGACTCTACCGGGAACTGGAGGACGTGGAGACCCGAGCGGACGGCGAGACGGACCTACCGGCGGAACTCGTCGGCGACGTCGCCGAGGAACTCTCGGAGGGCCGGACCCTCGGCTTCGAGGAGGCGCTCGTCAAGGAATCCCTCGACGAGGTGCTGCTCGTGTTGATCGCCCTCGGCGAGGAGGGAACCCACGGCGAGGGGCTGATGTCCGACCTCGAGACGTTCTTCGACGCCAACCTGAGCCCCGGGACGGTGTACCCGCGGCTGCACGAACTCGAGGAGGATGGCCTGCTGGAAGTCCAGGAACTCGTCCGGACAAAGGAGTACCGCATCGCCGACGAGAAGCGGGTCCGAGAGCGCATCGCCGGCGCGATGCAGCAGCACCTCGCGTTGGCCGCCGTTTTCCGGAGCGGCCTCGGCCGATTTTGAACCAGTCCCACGTTCTGCGTCCCGCGCGGGCCGTTCCGATTGCCTAAACAGCCGTTTGAACGTCCGACAACCCTTTCGTGTCCACCCGAGTATGAGACGACGCGCGTTCATCTCCGCCGCGGCGGCGACGACCACGACTGCAGTCGCTGGCTGTCTGGGCGATGGCTCCGACGGAGAGCCGACGCAAACCGACGAACCCGACGGCACCGAGACGCCGGTCCCCACGTCCGAGGAAACGCGGCTCGAGGACTCCTCCTTCGAGGTTGAAAACGTCGAGTGCGGCGACGAGTACGGCGGCCACGACGTCACCGTCGAGAACGGCGAGGTGACCGTCGAGGGCGTCCTCGACGGCAGCAACAGCTGTTACACCGCCGAACTCGTCCGCGGCGAGTACGACGGCGACGCGGACACCCTCTACGTGGAGGTCGAGGCCGTCGAGCGCGAGGACGCCGAGGCCTGCACCCAGTGTGTCGTCGAAATCGAGTACGTCGCGACGTTCACCTTCGAGAACGGCGAACCGGGAACGGTGAGCGTTGAGCAGCGCGGGTCGGCCACCGGGTCCGCCAGTTCCGGCGTCAGCGAGAGCGAAAGCGGGAGCGGCGAGGCAACCAAGACGCCGCAGTCGGCGGACTATTGAGCGTCGGGCAGTGCCTTCAGCCCGTACCGCGGGACGCCCTCCTCGACGTAGATGCGCCGGGGAACGGCGGTGACCCGGTCGCCGACCGCCGCCTCGCCGATCACCTGGATGGGCAGGGAGACGGCGCCGTCGCCGGCCTCGAAGCGGGCGATGGCCACGCCGAAGGCGCCCTGTCCGGCCTGCTGTTCGGCGAACTCCGGCGGCGCGCCGCCCTGCCCGATTGTCGTGGCCGCCTCGACGACGCCCTCCCGCGCCGGTTCGACGACCTCGAACTCGACGAGTTCGCGGCAGTCCGGGCAGGCGCCCTCCGGCGGGAAGGCGACGGCGTCGCACTCGGGGCACCGGCCGGCCTCGTGGCGGTGCCGCTGGGGGAGGCTCCGGCGGTACGTCGGTACCGGAACGTGTGCGGCGCCGCCGTCGGGCTTCTCGCCGACCACCTCGCCGCGCCGGCGGAGATACGCGGGGTAGTCCAGTTCGGTCGCCGCCGACAGCGAGGCGTCGACCGGTGCGGTGCCCTCGATGCGGACCGCCGTCGCGCCCGCGCCGGAGCCCCACGCCACCGCGAGCGTCCGGTCGTACCCGCTCTCGAAGGCCCGGGCGACGCCCAGCGGCACGCTCGCGGCCCCGGTGTCGCCCAGTTCCGACACCGTCTCGACGGCCGCGATGGCCTCGCCGTCGAGTCCCGTCCGGTATGGGAGTTTCCCGTCGGGCGCCTGGAGGGCGACCGCGTCGAGGTGCTCGGCGTCCACCCGGTCGACGGCGGCGGTTATCGGCTCGACGAACGCCGCCCGGTCGTACCTGCCGGCGTCGAGTCCCTCGAGGCGGTCGCTGCCCCGTCGCCGGAACCGGGTCCCCGGGTGCGGGTCGGCCGCGCTGGCGCGGTCGGCGACGGTCGCGGGCGCGTCGTCGCCGACCAGCAGGGCCGCCGCGCCGGCGCCGGCGGCGTGTTCGCGGGCGTCGTCGGGCTCGCCGCGGGGGCAGTCGGCCGCGACGACCAGCGCGAGGCCGTCCCGATCGACAGCGTCCAGCAGGGCGTCGAGGCCGGCCCGCGTGTGGCCGCCGTAGGTCCGCCGGGTCGTCCGCGAGGGCGCACCGAGGTACGACCCGAGCCGTGCCGTCAGATCCTCCTCGGAAAGCGGCGGCGTCGTCGACGCGAGGGAGACTGACGAAAGAGCGGCGCCATCGACGCCGCCGGCCGACAGCGCCCGGCGGGCGGCCTCGGCGCCCATCGTCAGGGCGTCCTCGTCGGCGTCGGGGACGGCCTTTCGCTCGATGCCGGCGGCCTCGAAGCGGCCCCACGCCGCCTCGAAGGCCTCGGCCGTGACCCGGTTGCGGGGCGCGTAGGCGCCGACCGCGAGGATGCCGCGGCTCACGACCCGACCTCCCGGTCCTCGCGCTCGAGGACGTGGACCACCGCGGCGCCGCCGGAGCCGCCGACATTGTGCGTCAGGCCGACCGCCGGCGAGTCGAGTTGGCGGTCACCGGCCTGTCCGGTCAACTGGTCGAACGCCTCGACGACCTGTCCGGCACCCGTCGCGCCGATGGGGTGGCCCTTGGACTTGAGGCCGCCCGAGGTGTTGACCGGCAACTCGCCGTCCGGTTCGGTCGCGCCCGACTCGACGTAGGGGCCGGCCTCGCCCCGCTCGCAGAAGCCCAGGTCCTCATAAGCCAGCAGTTCGGCGACCGCGAAGCAGTCGTGGACCTCCGCGAAGTCGAGGTCCGTGGGCCCGACGCCCGATTCCTCGTAGGCCGATTCGCCGGCCCGCCGGGCGGCCGGCACCGAGGTGTAGCTGTCCCGCCGGAACAGCCCGACGCGGTCGGAGGCGGCGCCGACGCCGGCCACCCGGACCGGTCGGTCGGTGTACGCCTCGACGACATCCTCGCTGACGACGAGCGCCGCGGCGGCGCCGTCGGTGGTCGGACAGCAGTGGTACAGCGTCAGCGGGTCGGCAACCGTCGGCGCCTCGACGGCCTCCTCCAGCGTGCAGGTGAAGTCCAGTTGCGCCTTCGGGTTCCTCGCGCCGTTGGCGTGGTTCTTGACGGCGACGGCCGACAGTTGCTCGTCGGTGGTCCCGTACTCCCGCATGTGCGCGGACGCCATCTGGGCGTAGACGCCCGCGAAGGTGGTCCCGGAGAGCCGTTCCCACTCCGTCTCGCCGGAGACGCCCAGCCAGTAGCGGACGGCATCCCCCGAGAGGTCGGTCATCACCTCGACGCCGCCGGCCAGGACGACGTCGGCCATTCCCGCCCGGACCGCCATGACGGCCTGCCGGAGGGCGTACCCGGAGGCCGCACAGGCGTTCTCGACGCGGGTGACGGGCACGCCGTGGAGGTCGACGTGTTCGGTCACGGCCGGCCCCGAGAGGCCCAGCTGGCGGCCGCCGACGCCCAGCGTCCCGACGTAGGCCTCGTCAACCGCCTCGACGGAGAGGTCGTCGTCGACGCTCTCGATGGCGTCCTCGACGGCCATTCGGAACAGCGACCGGTAGCTCTCGTCGGGAAAGGAGCCGTATGGCGACTGGCCCGCCCCGACGACGTACGCGTCGCGCATGCCGGCTCGTCGGTCGGTCGGGACTAAAGTGCGGGGGTTAGGGCCGACAGCAGTGTTCAGATACGGATTGGGGAATCCAGAAAGCCCTCGGAGCGATCGCTCACGAACTGAAACCGGGCGGGTAGTTTTGACCCGAACGCTCGACCGTCTGCCATGGCACGCCCCTCCCGCCGGCGGTTTCTCGGTGTCGCGGGCGCCGCCGCGCTCGCGAGCACCGCCGGCTGTCTCCGACGCCTCCAAGACGCCGCGACCACCGTCGAGTTCCCCGACCCCGGACCGCCGACGTACCGCCGGTGGCTGCCGGCCCCCGGCGCCCTGCCCGGCGAGGACCGTTACAACGCGAGCCACCTCCGAATGGCCGACCTCCTCGGCGACGGCCCCGTCGGACGGGCCGGCGTCGGCCTGCGGAACCTGTTCGCCCGGACCGGCCGGGACCCCCTCGGCGTGGACTCCGGCGACGTCGAGGCCGTCGTCAAGATCGACCTCGCGCGAGCGACGACGCTGCTCGGGACGTTCGACCCGGAGGCGGTCGGAGCGGCCGCCGAGCGGGCCGGCTACGCCGGGACCGGCGCCGACGGCGAGTTCGAGGTCTACGAGCGGGACGACCAGCCCCGGGCGGCCGCGGTCGGCGAGTCGGCCGTGGTGCAGACCCACAGCGACGAGGACCCGACGGCCGTGCTCGGTGCCGTTCTCGACGCGGGTCGCGGCGAGGTCGACCGCTACCACGAGGTCGACGACCGGTTCGCCCGGCTGAGTCGGGCCGCCGGCGGGGGGACGCTGGCGTGGGTCCACCCCGACGGCGGTCCCGGAGTGCCGGAGTCGGCCGTCGGGTCGGCGTCGGCCCAGCAGTTCGACGGCGAGAC
>PXSE01000035.1 GCA_003022905.1 Halobacteriales archaeon QS_9_68_42 | reverse complement strand
TGGCCTCGTCGACCACACCAACGACGCCGAACTGCGGGACGCGTTCATGTCCTTCGACCGCTCGCTGCTGGTCAACGACGTCCGGCAGTCCGAACCGAAGAAGTGGGGCGGCCCCGGCGCGCGGGCCCGCTACCAGAAGTCCTATCGCTGAGGTGATAAGGACATGATGGTACCGGTCCGGTGTTTCACGTGCGGTAACGTCGTCGGCGAGCACTGGGAGGAGTTCAAAGCCCGCGCCCGTGAGGGCGACGAGGACCCCGCCGAGGTGCTCGACGAGCTCGGCGTCGAGCGGGCCTGCTGTCGGCGGATGCTCGTCTCCCACAAGGACCTCGTCGACATCGTCTCCCCCTACCAATGAGAGGAACCAACCGATACGAGAAGGCGCGCATCCTGGGGGCCCGAGCCCTGCAGGTGTCCTACGGAGCGCCGGTGCTCGTCGACACCGACCAGACCGAGCCGATTCTCGTCGCCGCCGAGGAGTACGACGCCGAGGTCCTCCCCTTCACGGTGCGCCGGGGTGAGGAGTAGATGACCCTCGTTACGGAGGTCCGGCTCCGCCGGGTGGCCGCGGCGCCGCCCCCTCCGGCGCGTCGACCGGCGAGTACGAGGCCGTCGAGCGACCGGCCGGCGAGGCCATCACCAAGGCCCGCGAACTCGCCGTTCCCCGGCTGGAGGGGCAGGTGTACGCCGGCGACCAGCGCGGCGTCGACAGCACGCTCCGGGCCGCCGACGGCACCGACGACTTCTCGGAGATCGGCGCCAACTCCGCGGTCGCCATCTCGATGGCCGCCGCCAAGGCCGCCGCCGACGTGCTCGGTGCGCCGCTGTACCAGCACCTCGGTGGCGCCTTCCGCGGGCGGGAGTTCCCGGTCCCGCTCGGGAACGTCATCGGCGGCGGCGAGCACGCCGCCGACGCGACCCACATCCAGGAGTTCCTGGCGGCGCCCGTCGGCGCCCCCTCGGTGACCGACGCCGTCTTCGCCAACGCCCGCGTCCACGGCGAGGTAGGCGACATCCTCGAGGAACGCGGCGTCGCCGCCGCCAAGGGCGACGAGGGCGCGTGGGCGCCCTCCATCGCCGACGAGGAGGCCTTCGAAATCGTCGACGAGGCCGTCGACGCCGTCTCCGAGGAGGTCGGCTTCGAGATCGGCTTCGGCCTCGACATCGCCGGCGCCGAGCTGTACGAGGACGGCGCCTACCACTACGGCGAGGAGGCGCGGACGCCCGACGAGCAAATCGAGTACGTCGTGGACCTCGTTGACGAGTACGGACTCGTTTACGTCGAGGACCCCCTCGACGAGGACGACTACGAGGGCTTCGCCGAGCTGACAGACCGGGTGGGCGGCGGGGCGCTCGGCGCCCCGGATAGCGCGAGCGGGCACGGCCCGCGAGCGGGGGGGACGCTCGTCTGCGGTGACGACCTGTTCGTCACCAACACCGACCGGCTCGCCGAGGGCATCGAGGCGGGCGCCGGCAACAGCGTCCTGGTGAAGCCGAACCAGATCGGGACGCTGTCGGACGCCTTCGACGCCATCGAGCTGGCCGTTGCGAACGGCTACGCCCCCGTTGTCTCCCACCGTAGCGGCGAGACGGAGGACACCACCATCGCACACCTCGCCGTTGCGACCGACGCGCCGTACGTCAAGACGGGCGCGGTCGGCGGCGAGCGCACCGCCAAGCTGAACGAACTCATCAGAATCGAGGCAAACGCATGAGCAACAACGAAGAGGGGTTCGACGCCTCCGAACTCGACGAGGAGCTCGACGAGCTCGAAGAAGAGCTCGACGAGGATGTCGACGAGGAGGCCGACCCCACAGACGAGGACGAGGAAGCGCCCGCCGAGACGGCCGCCGACGAGGCGACCGACGAGACCGAAACAACCGCCGAGACCGACGGGACGGAAGCCGCCGAGGAGCCCGTCCTCGACGAGGACGTCATGCCGGACGAGGAGGCCGACCTCCTCATCCCGGTCGAGGACTACCTGGCGGCCGGCGTCCACATCGGCACCCAGCAGAAGACCAAGTCCATGGAGCGGTTCATCCACCGCGTCCGGACCGACGGGCTGTACGTACTGGACGTCTCGACGACGAGCAGATTCTGGTGGCCTCCAGCCGCCAGTACGGCCGGTTCCCGGCCGAGAAGTTCGCCGACGCCGTCGGCGCCCGCGCCCGGACCGGCCGGTTCATTCCCGGCACGCTGACGAACCCCGACTACGAGGGCTACATCGAACCCGACGTCGTAGTCGTCACCGACCCCATCGGCGACTCCCAGGCCGTCAAGGAAGCCATTACGGTCGGCATCCCGGTCATTGCGATGTGTGACTCCAACAACACCACCTCGAACGTCGACCTCGTGGTCCCGACGAACAACAAGGGGCGGCGCGCTCTCAGCGTCATCTACTGGCTGCTCGCCAACGAGACGCTGGACCGCCGCGGCGCCGAGCCCGCCTACGCCCTCGAGGACTTCGAAACCGAGCTGTAGCGCGTTTTCGTCCTGTTTCCCGCCTACTCCCGCAGCGACAGCTCCGCGAGTTCGTCGTACAGCAGGCTCTCGGGAACCGTCTCGCTCCACCGCAGGTCCTCGACGCCCTCGCCCGGCTGGGCGTGCCCGGCGTCGGCGCTCGCGTTCGCTGGGTGGCCTTCAAAAGAGACGTACGGGTTCGGCATCGGGTCGCGATCGG
Source organism: Halobacteriales archaeon QS_9_68_42 (assembly GCA_003022905.1). The sequence continues at coordinate 11,195 of PXSE01000035.1, read as the reverse complement.
TCCAGTCGTCCATGTAGAGCAGGTGGACCTGCGCCAGCCCGTCGGGTTCGGGCTTAACGCCCGTTGCCTCCCGAACCCCCCGGACGGCACACTCGCGGTAGGACTCTCCGGGGCGACGGCCATCGCCGGGGTCGACCCAGCCGTCGGCGCCCTCGTAGCGTACGAGCAGGACCCGACCGTCGTCGTCCCGGACTCGTACGCCTGCCCCGCCGACGACGCCGAAGGACTCGAAGGTCTCGACGACAGCGTCGTACTCGTCGGGCGCACAGTCGACCCGGAGGCCCACGAGGTCCACCCCGCCGTGCTCGGCGGCGAAGTCGGCGACCAGGGCGTTGACGTGCCGGAGCAATTCCGCGGACACACCTTTGGTCCGGGAGCCAGATATTTGGGTGTTGCTGACGCCACGGGGCCTCGGCCGAGGCCGCTCTCGCTCCGTCAGCCGTCTCCCTCGGGCATCGGGAAGGACGCGAGCGCGTCGTACAACAGCGATTCGGGGCGCTCGGCGAACCACCGGACCTCCGCGACCCGGTCGTCCTCGCGGGGCGTCGGGTCGCCGCCGACGTACGTCCCCTCGAAGACGACGATGGGCGAAACGAGCGGGGGACGGCCGGCGGTGACGTGGGTGACGACGTGGGTCTCGAGGACGCCCTCGACTTCGATGTCGACGCCGCTCTCCTCGCGGACCTCGCGGCAAGCCGCCTCGCGGAACGATTCCCCGGGTTCGCGTTTTCCGCCGGGGTCCGACCACGCCGTCTCGCTGGCGTGACGGACGAGGAGAACGGCATCGCCGCGGGTGACCCAGACGCCCGCACCGCCGGCAGCCTCGTCCTCGAACCGCTCGAGCAGGGCCTCGTACTCGGCGGCGGAGAGTTCCCACGTCAGTTCCCGGACTCCGAACTCGCCGTGAGCCGCGGCGTGCTCAACGAGGACCTCGTCGCTCCGTTTTCGGGACTGGCGGGTGAGCTTGTCCATGCTAATCCCCTGTGAGGCCTCGGAGATACGTGCTACGAACCGGGGTCGAAGCAGGAGGGTCGGCCAGGGTAGGTTCCCGGCCCTCACTACGATTCGCTCTACTACACTCCTTCACTTCGGACACGCTTTTTATTGGCCGGCCAGAGGGTGAGGTATGACCACTTCGAGCGCGCCGGGGAAAGTGTACCTCTTCGGCGAGCATGCCGTTGTTTACGGCGAGCCGGCCGTCCCGTGTGCAATCGAGCGCCGCGCGCGGGTGACCGTCGAGGAGCGGGCCGACGAGCGGGTCCGCGTCGAGGCGGAGGAACTGACCCTCGACGGCTTCGCTGTCACCTGGGGCGGCGACGCCGACGACAGACCGGACGTGAACGTTCCGACGCCGCTGGTGGAGGCCGCGATGGGCTACATCGACGGCGCGCTGGCACAGGCCCGCGACGCCGCCGACGCGCCCGAGGCCGGCTTCGACATCACCGTCGAGAGCGACATCCCGCTGGGGGCGGGACTGGGCTCGTCGGCGGCCGTCGTCGTCGCCGGCATCGACGCTGCGACGCAGGAACTAGGAGTCGAACTCCCGCGAGAGGAGCTCGCCGACCGGGCCTACCGGGTCGAACACGAGGTCCAGGACGGGGAGGCCTCCAGGGCCGACACCTTCTGTTCGGCGATGGGCGGGGCCGTCCGCGTGCAGGGCGACGCCTGTCGACGCCTCGAGGATGTCCCGAACCTGCCGTTCGTGGTAGGGTACGACGGCGGCGCCGGCGACACGGGCGAACTGGTCGCCAGCGTCCGGGCGTTGAAAGATGAGTACGGCTTCGCCGGCGACACCGTCGAGGCCATCGGCGACATCGTCAGAAGCGGGGAGACAGCCCTCGAGGCTGACGACGTCGAGGAGGTCGGCCGGCTGATGGACTTCAACCACGGGCTGCTGTCGGCGCTCGGGGTCTCGGCACGCTCGCTGGACGCGATGGTGTGGGCCGCCCGGGAGGCAGACGCTATCGGCGCGAAACTGACCGGCGCCGGCGGCGGCGGTTGCGTCGTCGCCCTCGACCACAGCGAGCAGACCCACACCGCCCTGCAGTACACCCCCGGATGCGAGAAGGCATTCCGGGCCGAACTGGACACCGAAGGCGTCCGGATCGAGGAATGACGACCGTGCTGAAGCTTGGGGGCAGCGTCGTCACCGAGAAGGACGACCCCGAGACGGTCGACCGGGTGGCCCTCGAACGGGCCGCCGGCGCGCTCGCGGACCGTGACGACATCGTACTCGTCCACGGCGGCGGGAGTTTCGGCCACCACCACGCCGCGAAGTACGGCGTCTCGACGACGCAGAGCACGGCCGACCCGGCCGCAATCAGGGCGATACACGGCGCGATGAAACGGCTCAACGCCGCGGTCGTCGAGGCGCTCGCCGAGGCGGACGTGCCGGCGCTTCCGGTCCACCCGATGTCGACGGCCGACCGCGACGGGAGCGGCGATCTAACGCTCCCAACCGGACAGGTCGAGACGATGCTCGAGGAGGGGTTCGTACCCGTGCTCCACGGCGACGGCGTCGTCCACGCGGGGAAGGGAGCGACCGTCCTCTCGGGTGACGAACTCGTGGTCGTCACAGCCGAGGCGCTGGCGGCCGACCGGGTCGGCGTCTGTTCGGCGGTCGAGGGCGTCTACGACGACGACGGGAGCGTCATCGACCGCATCGAATCGTTCGAGTCGGCGGCCGGCACCCTCGGCGGCAGCGACGCGACCGACGTCAGCGGCGGGATGGCCGGGAAGGTGCGGGCGCTACTGGGCCTCGACGCGCCGGCGCACGTGTTCGACCTCGACTGTCTGGAGGCGTTCCTCGACGGTGACGAACCGGGGACGCGAATCGAGTGAAGGTTTAAATCCGGGAACGGGGCCAGACGCCCCGTGGCCGAGTGAATCGTCCGGGCGCGTCCAGCGGGAGCGCAGTGCAGCGCGTCCGGAACCTGGCCTCGCACCGCCTGTCAGCCCCACTCGAGGTCATCCGCTAGCGCCGCCTTGTCGACCTTCTGGCTACCGGTCCGCGGGAAGGAGTCGACAAACGCGACTCGCCGGGGCTTCTCGTAGCCCGCCAGCCCAGAGTGGTCGTCGCAGAAGGCCCGGACGTCGTCGGCCGAGAGCGTCTCCTCGCCGATGACTGCCGCGGTGACTGCCTCACCGAGCCGCTCGTGCGGCGTCCCGAGGACGGCCGCCGCCTCGACGCCGTCCATCTCAGCGAGGACGCTCTCGACCCGTGAGGGAGCCACCTTCTCGCCGCCGGAGAGCACGATGTCGTCGAGTCGGTCGACGAAATAGAGGACCCCGTCTTCGCGCCGAACGACATCGCCGGCTCGGAACCAGGGGGGTGCGTCGTCTCCGTCCGCCGGCTCGAAGGCCGCTCTGGTCAGCGATGGCGCCTCCCAGTACCGCGGCATCACGCTGTCGCCCCGGAGCCACAGTTCCCCGTCCTCGCCGTCGTCGACATCGCTACCGGTATCGGGGTCGATCACCCGTGCCTCGACGGTCCCGACAGGTTCGCCGAGCGCGCCCTCGGTCTTCGGCGTCTCGGGGGTCCCAGCGACTGTCAACCCGGCCGCTTCCGTCTGCCCGTAGTAGTTCAGGAGTTCGTCCACCCCGAACACGGACTCGAACTCCTCGAGCATCGATTCGGCAGCGGGACTGCCCCCGTAGAAGCACATCTGCAGTGAGGAGGTGTCGTAGTCGCGGGCCGCCTCGGTCCCGAGAACGTCGACCATCATCGCCGGCACCAGCCCCGACACCGTCGCTCGGGTCTCTTCGACGAGTCGCGCCCACTCGGCGGGCCCCCAGGCGGGGTGGATGACGACCGAGCCGCCGATGAACAGTCCCATCAGGGTCGCCCCGTGGAACCCGCCGACGTGGAATAGCGGGACGGAGACGACCGCGGTGTCATCGGCGGTCACGTCGTAGGTCGAAATGCCGGCCTCGACCTGTGAGCCGACGTTTCGGTGCGTCTGGATGACACCTTTCGGGTCCCCAGTCGTCCCGGAAGTGTGCATCACGATGGCCGGGTCGTCGTCGAGCTTCGTGGTTGGGTCGGGCGCATCCGCCGGCGGCCGGAACGCCTCCTCCTGGAACTCGCCGGCATGGCCGTGGACGAGCGACTTCCCGAGACCGGCCTCCTCGGCGGCTTCCGACGCCGTGCTCGCAAAGACGGAGTCGTGGATTACGAGCGCGGGGTCGATGTCCTCGAGGACGTACGCCACCTCCTCGGCGCCGAAGCGGTAGTTCACGGGTGTGAAAGCGCGCCCGGCGCGCCAGGCACCCAGCGCCACGGCGACGACGGTCGGATTGTCGAGCATGAACACGGCGATGCGGTCGCCGGGAGTGGTACGCTCGTCGAGGAACGCCGCGACCGACGCCGCCCGCCGTCGCAGTTCGGCGTACGTGATATCGGTGCCGTCCGGGTCGACGATGGCCGGGTCGTCGGGGCAGGTGCGTGCCTGCCGGGCGAAGCGCCCGTAGAGGTTCATGACCCCCGAGTCGGCTGCGAGGCTCATAAGCGTGGGGCCGTCGGCCGTCAACCGTCTTCGAGGGCCGACGACGCCCGGACGACGGAGTGCAAACATCGTTTCTGGAACTCGTGACCGCGAGTACCTCCGGCCCCCCGTAGAAACTGGACGAAGTGGTTGTCGAGGTCACCGACCGGGGAATAGAGGCGACCCGGTAGGGCTCACTCCGGTTGCGCCGAACCGGCGTCGGTGACCCGGCCGAGGAACAGCACTGCGTTCGTCGGTCGGTCGCGGATGCAGAAGAGGAAGGGCCGGTCGAACGTCAGGTCGAAGGACCGGGACGGGGCCGACGATTCCATCATGACCGCGGTCGCCGCCGCGGCTTCGGTGCCCTCCTCGTCCACACTGACGTACGCGTCGTGGTAGACCTCGTCGATTTGCGGCGAGCCGTCGCTCGGAAGCATTCCGGAGAAGTCCGCACTCCCCGAGAACGCGTTCGGCATCCCCAGGCTCGATAGCGCCTCTGAGAGCTGGAGGCTCGTCTCGAACTCGAAGCGGGGCATCGCGAGGTCACCGGAGGCGTCGCCTAACGACTCGAAGATCCGGAAGAGTGCCTCCCCGTCCAGCGACCGTTCGAAAGCTTCGAACTCCCCCTGCTCCGGCAGAATCAGGACCATCGAAACCTCGCCGCCGACGTACTTCAGTTCGATCGCTTCGGCGCCGCTGACCGACGCGTAGTCCGTCCGAAGTCCCTGTTGCATCATCGGGACGTTCGACTCGGAACCGTCAAGCGCGGTGAACGTGGCATCTTCCGTGTCGTCAGGGTCGAACTCCTGCTGCCACGAGGCCAAGAAATATATCGCGTTCGTCAACACGAGAACCGTCCCCGGCGTTATCGAACCCGGTGGGAGCAAATCATCGATGCGGTCTTCCGTCTGCTCGGCGACCCATGCGTTGATTCGGGAGCGCTCCCCTTCCGGGTTACCTGCGAAGTCCGCCCGCCGGAGACCACCGCCGTAATTCTCGTCGACCAGGTCGAGGTAATCGTTCGCGAACTCGTATCCCTCACGACCCCAAAGGGCATTGGCCGTGGAGAGTTGGAAGGCATCGACCTCGTCCTCGCCGGAATCCCCCGTCGTCTCGCGGCTCTCGAGTTCCGACCGGAGATCAGCGAACGCCGGGTGGACCTGCTGGCCGGGCGTATAGTGGAGGGTTTCGCGCATCTGGCGCTCGGTCTTCCCGCGCGCGCCGGCGTACGTCATGGCGAGCGCAACACTGATGCTGTACGGTGACACGAATATATTGTCCCCGGTCCCCGCCGCGAGATGGCGATGCAGGTCCGTTGCGAAGGCGGCGTTGTCCGCGGCGAGTTGCTCGAGCCGCTCCTCCGCGGTCAACTCCGTTTCGGTCGGTGACTCGGTATCGGTTTCGGTAGGCGTCTCGGTCCCAGCAGGAGTCGGTGTTTCGGTCGTAAGGAGTCGGTGTTTCGGTCGTATCCTCGGTGCCGGTACACCCAGCGAGCGAAGCGACCAGTAGTGCGCCCGAAGCGTTCAGTATCCGTCGTCTGGTTCGATCCATACACGGCATACCTCGCCGATGTGTAAGACTATTACCAAGGGTGAAATCGCGATTTGACCTACAGGTCCAGAATCTCCTTTGCGATGATGTTGCGCTGTATCTCGCTTGCGCCCTCGCCGATCTGGTAGATCTTGGTGTGGCGGTAGTGTCGCTCGACGGGGTACTCACGGGTGTAACCATTGCCGCCGTGGAGCTGGATGGCGTCGCTTGCGACCTCCTCGGCGATCTCGGAGGCGTACAGCTTCGCCATCGAGGCGAGTTTCGTCGGCTTCTCGCCGGCGTCAACCCGCGCGGCCGCATCATAGACGAGACGCCGGGTCAACTCAATTTTCATCGCCATGTCGGCGATCATGTGCTGGACGGCCTGGAATTCCCGGAGTTCGCGGTCGAACTGCTCGCGCTCGCCGACGTACTCGACGGTCTCGTCGAGACAACCCTGAGCGATACCGAGCGCCTGTGCGGCGATGCCGACCCGCTCTTCCTCGAAGAACTCCATCAGCTGGTAGAAGCCCGCGTCCTCGTAGCCGACGAGGTTCTCCTCGGGGATCCGGACGCCGTCGTAGCGCAGTTGGGCGGTCTCGGAGGCGTTCCACCCGAGCTTCTCGATTTCGCGTTCGACCTCGAACCCGTCGCGGTCGGTCTCGACGATGATGGCGGAGATGCCGCCGTGACTCTCCTCGCCCGTGCGGCACATGGTCAGGACGTAGTCGGCGATGGTGCCGTGGGTAATAAACGTCTTCACGCCGTCGATAACGTACTCGTCGCCCTCCTTTTGAGCGGTGGTTTCGATGGCGGCGGCGTCGGAGCCGTGTTCGGGTTCGGTGTTGCCCAGCGCGCCGATGAGGTCGCCCTCGGCGACCCCGCGCAGAATCCACTCCTTCTGTTCGTCGGTGCCGTACTCGCGGATCATCCGGGTGCCGAACTCGGTGCCGATGGCCGGGAGCATGCCCGCGTCGACCCGGCAAATCTCCTCCATGAACAGGCAGGTTTCGACCTGCGAGAGGCCGGCGCCGCCGTACTCCTCGGGGATGGTACCGCCGACCAGGCCGGTGTCGACGGCCTTCTCCCACACCTCGCGGGGCCACTCGCCGGTCTCCTCGTGGTGGCGGGCGACCGGCGCAATCTCCTCCTCGGCGAACTCCTGGGCCGTCCGGCGGACCGCTCGTTCCTGTTCGGAGAACGTGAAGTCGACCATGCTACGCCGTTGCATCGTGTGATATTATAATTTCACCCTCGCACACGATCGGGCCTATAGCCGTAGTCGTTCGACGGCGAGAGGACCTGACAACTGATTTGGAAAAACGCTCATTGTGCTGGTATACCATGACACGGACGTGAATTTCGCAACGTACGCGGACATGATGGCGCGCACGGACCCCGAGGGCCTTGCAATGTCGGACCACACCCGCGAAGTGACGTTCGCCGAGCTGGCCGGCGAGGTCAACGCCGTCGCCAACGCGCTGGAGGACCTCGGCGTGGAGGCCGGCGACCGGGTCGCGCTGTACCTGCCCAACAGCGTCGGGTTCATGGCCGCGTATCTCGGCGCGATGAAACGCGGCGCGGTCCCGTTTCCGATCAACATGCGCTTCCAGGGCGAGGAGGTCCGGTACGTCCTCGAGGACGCCGAGGCCGTCGCTGCGGTGACCCACGGACAGTTCGAGGGGATGATTGCCGACCTCGAGGTACCGTCGCTGGAGCATCTCGTCGTCGCCGACGGCGACGCAGGCCACTCCTATCGTGAACTCGTCGGAGCCGCCGACACCACTTACGACGCCCACCCCCGCAAGGAGGATGAACTCGCCGAGTTGATGTACACGAGCGGAACGACGGGACGCCCAAAAGGCGTCAAGCACACCCACAGGAACCTCCAGACCAACGCCCGCGGGCTGGTCGAGGCGATGGACTGGTCGAACGAGACGGTCTCGCTTACGGTCTGTCCGCTGTTCCACGTCTCCGGGCTGAACGTTTCGACGACGCCACTTTTGACCGTTGGCGCCGAGAACCACTTCCTCCCGCAGTGGGACCCCGAGTCTGCCCTGGAAACCATGGCGGCCCGCGGCGTCACCTACGCCTTCTTCATCCCGACGATGGTCATCGACCTGCTGGAACACGGCGTCGAGGGCTACGACCTGTCGTCGCTGGAGACGGTCGGCGTCGGCGGCTCGCCGATGCCCAGAGAGCGCATAGAAACCGTCGAGGAGACCTTCGATGTCACCCTGCTGGAGGGCTACGGGATGACCGAAACGACGCCGCTGGCGGCCATCAATCGTCCCGATCAGGAGGTCCGGAAGGCCGGCAGTATCGGTCCGCCGGCCTACGAGGTCGTCGACGTCCGTATCGAGGACCCGGAAACGGGCGAGGCCGTCGATGTCGGCGAGAAGGGCGAACTGCTGTGGCACGGCGACACCGTCACGCCCGGTTACTACGGGATGCCGAAAAAGAACGAGGAGGCGTTCGTAGAGCGCGCCGTCCCTCCGGGACAGCAAGGGGGAAGCGGTGAGACCGCAGACGGGGAGCACAAGCGGTGGCTCCGGTCGGGCGACATCGCCCGCATGGACGCCGACGGCCACCTGTTCGTCGAAGACCGCATCGACGACATGATAATCACTGGCGGGGAGAACGTCTACCCGCGAGAAATCGAGGACGTCATTTACGAACTCGACGGCGTGGTCGAGGTCGGTGTCATCGGGACCCCACACGACCGCCTCGGCGAGACGGTAACGGCCGCCGCCGTCGCCGACGAGAGCGTCTCCGGGGACGACATTGAGGCCCACTGCCGGGAGCGGCTGACTGACTACAAGATTCCCCGGCGCGTCGAATTCGTCGAGGAACTGCCGAAGACCTCGACCCGTAAGATCGACAAGGTGTCGCTCCGCGAGGAGTTCTGACGGCGAACGGTAATGGGAGGCAATGGATTAAGGGTCTCGCCGTGAGTGAGTACTCGCCATGCCTGACGACTGGCCAGAGACCCCGGACAGTACCGACATCTTTGCGGATGACCTGCTTGCGGGCGAGACGGCACTGGTGACCGGCGGGGGAACGGGCATCGGCGAGGAGATGGCGCTCGCGTTCGCCGACCACGGCGCCGATGTCGCCGTCGCCTCGCGGAACATGGACCACCTCGAACCCGTCGCCGAGGCCATCGAGGCGAAGGGCCAGGACGCCTGTGCGACGACGGTCGACGTTCGCGAGAAGGAGAGCGTCAACGAGATGCGTGATACCGTCCTCGAGGAACTGGGCGAGATAACCGTCCTCGTCAACAACGCTGGGGCGAACTTCCTGACGCCGCTGGAGGACCTCTCGGCGAACGGCTGGCGGGCCGTCGTCGGGACTATACTCGACGGCACCGCCTTCTGTACGATGAGCGTCGGCGAGCACATGATAGAGAACGGCGGCGGCTCGGTCATCTCGATGGGGGCGACCAACTCCGTCCACGGCGCGCCGTTCCACGGCCACTCCGGAGCGGGCAAGGCCGGCGTCCACAACCTGATGCAGACGGTCGCAAGCGAGTGGGCCAAGTACGGCGTCCGAGCCAACACCATCGCGCCGGGCATCATCGAAACCGAAGGCGTCACCGAGGCCGCCGGCGGTGCCCTTCCCGAGCAGATTCTCGACCATGTGCCGGCCGACCGGTTCGGCCAGCCCCGCGACTGCGTGCCGCTTGCGGTCTTTCTCGCCTCGGCGGCCTCGGCGTACGTCACCGGCTCGTACTACCCGGTCGACGGCGGCCACCTGCTTCTGCCCTCGCCGTACTGACCTAACGGCCGGGAGAATCGCCTGGATCGAAGTCGTCGGGACCCGCAGGCGCGTCCATGTCGCCCTCCGCTCGAGGTGGTGTTCCGTGAGCAGTATCGTCCCAATGACATCCTCCCCGGTGTGAACAGCGTGGCGTCGGAGACGCCACGAGCGGACGGCGAAGCCGTCAACGCCGGGGTTTCCCAAGCGTTGGGGTTATTATGATTCGCGGCGCACCTGCTCTTGTGAAGCGACTCGCCCCGTAGACTTGTCGAACAGGCGCACCGCTGGCTGTGCCATCCAGCCGTTATCCCTATTTCCCCATCACAGGCGAGACTCGGGAGTACCTTCTGTCGGATGTTCTCGGCCCCGTTCACGTCGGCGTCGGCGACCTCCCCATACTCGTCGCAGACGTACAGGCCGCGTTCGACACGTTAAGTGTCATCGGTCGTCCTACAACAGCCGCACGATTTCGAGGTGTCGCGTTCGTCCACGAGTTCGACGCTGATACCGCGTTCTGCGGCTTTGTATTCCAGCATCCCGGTGAAGCGGTCGAACGCCCACCCGTGTACGTCGAGATTGCCGTGGTCGCCCCAGTCAGTACCCTCGCGGATACCAGAGAGGTCGCCCACTGCAATCGTTCCGACGCCCCAGGCGGCACACTCGGTTACTATGTCCGCCGAAATAGCCTCGCGGTCTCATTCTACGTCGAGGACGACACGGGCGAGGTGCTGGTCCGTCCCGACGGTGCGACCGTCGAACTCTCGGGGGACTGGCGAACGACCGGGGTAGGGGCCGACGAGACGCCGCCCGAACCGATACGGGAGTTCGTTGAGATGGAGTCGACGCCGGGAGAGCCGAGCGGGGCGCTCCTCGGGGCGCTGGACTGGGGGACGCAGGCCGGCGACCGACGGTACCACCAGCGTGTCCTCCGGCTGGGCGAGGAGGCCTACGTCCACGGGACGGCAACGCGCGTCGGGGCGGAGCAATTCGGTGGCGACGACTTCGAGGTCGTCGCCGAGACCGACGACGGCCGCCCGGATTCGGACTCTTCCTCGTCGCCGACAGCGCCGAGTCGGAGCTTCTGGCCCGCCGTGACCGGGTTCTCTACGCTGGAGTCGGGGCCGCCCTCGCGGTCACCGGCGCCGGACTGGCCGTCTCGCCGCTCATCTGACCGAACCCACGCACTTTTTAAGTGCCGAGCGGAAAGTATTGGGTAACCGAGCAACGGTCGCCCCGGACTCGGATGGGCGGCCGGCAGTCGCCGGCGGGAGACGGCCGACGGGGCTACGGCGCGGTCCAGCGGGACCGCGAGGCCTCATCCGTGTCCGACCGCCGGCCCACCGACGCCGCGTCGGTGTCGCGTCCGTCACAGACGGCCGTGTACATCGCCGGTCGCTCCCGGGCCCGGAGAGCGGTCTCTCG
>PXSE01000034.1:20050-20840 GCA_003022905.1 Halobacteriales archaeon QS_9_68_42 | reverse complement strand
CCGTGGCGGGCGGACTCGCCGGGTGCACCGACGATCCCGGAGGCGGCGAGGGAACGGCGGACGACCCGGGGACCGACGCGGCGACGCCCGCCACCGACGGTGGAACGGCGACCGACGCCGCCGACCTCGACCTCCGGGAGGCCAACATCATGGGCGTCGAACTCGAGGCGCGGGACGGCGGCGCCTACCGGTTCGCCGTGACGCTCATCCACGACGACGACGGCGAGGACGGGTACGCGAACTGGTGGCAGGTCGAGACCCCCGACGGCGACCGACTCGGCCGCCGTGACCTCGCCCACGCTCACGGCACCCGGGAGTTCACCCGCTCGGAGACCGTCGACGTCCCGGAGTCGGCCGACTGCGTCGTCGTGCGGGGCCACGACCGGACCCACGGGTACGGCGGCCAGGCGGCGCTCGTCGACCTGGAGTCCGGCGTGACCCGCCTGCTCCGGCAGGGACCCGACCGCTCGGCGTTCGACGCGACCGACTGCCCGGAGTAATCACAAACGTGCATAGATTCGGAAGGCGTAAGCCCTGAAGTGGCACGAACCCGAACAATTGATATGCTCGGCGCCTCACGTTTCCCGTAATGACGGAGGTCATCGACGGCAAGGCGGTCGCCGCCGACGTTCGGGACGCGCTGACTGACAGCATCGAAACGCTGGAGGCCGCGGGCGTCACGCCGGGCCTGGCGACGGTGCTGATGAGCGACGACCCCGCGAGCGAGACGTACGTCTCGATGAAACAGCAGGACTGCGAGGAGGTCGGCATCGAGAGCGTCCACGTCGAG
>PXSE01000034.1:0-19923 GCA_003022905.1 Halobacteriales archaeon QS_9_68_42 | reverse complement strand
CGGTCGGACATCGTCGGCAAGCCGCTTGCGAACCTGCTCCTCCAGAAACGGGACGACGGGAACGCGACGGTGACGGTCTGTCACTCCCGAACTGACTACTTGACGGCGAAGACCCGCGGGGCGGACATCCTCGTCGCCGCCGCCGGCCGGCCGGAGTTCATCGACGGCGAAATGGTCAGCGAGGGAACGACCGTCGTTGACGTCGGGGTCAACCGGGTGAACGCCGACACCGAGAAGGGGTACGAACTCGTCGGCGACGTGGACTACGGGGCAGTCGAGCCGAAGGCCGACTACATCACGCCGGTCCCCGGCGGCGTCGGGCCGATGACCCGCGCGATGCTCCTGTACAACACGGTCAAGGCGGCGGGGATTCAGGAAGGTATTGAGGTCGAACTACCCTGAGCTATTCCGCCTCCCTCGACCGGTATCGGTCGCAAGCGGCAATTGTCGCCGGTCACCGCGTTCAATTGACCGGCGAAGAGTGGTCGACTGTCGAACCGGCCATCGAGAACGGACACGACTGGTACGTGGCAGTGGCCTGTACCGACGACGAAGCCGTCGTCTTCGTCCGCAATCGCTGGAGCGACGGGTGGGTTCTGCCGGGCGGAAAGGCGGAAGATGACGAATCGCTCCCCGAGGCCGCCTGGCGGGAACTCCGCGAGGAGACCGGCGTCGATGCGCGAATCGAGGAACCGCTGGCCTGCGTCGAGCAGACGTTCGTCCACGGCGACGAATCCGTGACTGGCCATCTCGTCGTCTTCGACGCCACCGCCGAACGGCCCGAACTGTCCGGTGAATTCGGTACGGACGCCGACGAAATAACCGAGGCGGCGTGGTTCGAGTCACTGCCCGACCACGTGGATGGTGTTCCCTCAGACCTGCTGTTGCGGCTTTTGGAGGGCACATGATCATCACGCCCGACGAACTCGCGGCCCGCTACGACGACGTCTACCGGAAGGCCGAGCGCGTCGAAATCGACGCCGAGCGGTTCGACCGCGCCCTCGAGCGCGGCGACGACGGCGCCTGGGGCGTCGGCGCGTTCGTCGCCGACGGCGACCGCATCCTGTTCGTCCGGGAGGACGACACCTGGCTACTCCCCGGCGGGCGCTTAGAGACCGGCGAGACGCCCGCCGAGGGCGCCCGCCGGGAGGTCCGCGAGGAGACCGGCGTCAACGTCGAGATAGCCGGCCTGGGTGCCGTCGCCGAACAGACCTTTCAGCGGGAGGGCGGCGACGACTCCTTCGAGTTCTCCTTCGCAACGTTCCTCGCGGAACCGACCTCGACCGACCTCGCGGCGGACCCCGGACGACCCGGGGAGGGCATTGATGAGGCCGCCTGGCGCACGGAGGTTCCGGAGAACACCTTCGACCGCGAACTCGTGGCTCGCCTCGCCCGGAGATTCAAGTAGCAGGACGGGACCAGCGTCGCCGTGCTCAAGTGACTCGCTCCGGAGCGTTCCGCGGGAGTGCGACACGCCGCTCCGGGGGTGACGGTGTCGCCTGTTCGATTACTCCTCGGCCGCGAGTCCCAGCGCCGTCTCCAGGTCGACCGGTCCCTCCTCGGCCAGACGCTCCAGCAGCGCCCCGGTGCGCTCTTCGGTGACCGCGGTGTCGGCCCGCTCGAGGAGCGTCTCGGCGGCGTCCCACTCCGTCTCCGCGCCGAAGGTCAGCCTCCGACGGCCGCCGAAGCTCTCCGGGTCGAACGGCTCGAATGCCTCCGGGGCCTCGAGTGCGTACGCCTCGTCGACCGCGCGTCTGGTCGCCGCCTCGCCCAGGACGGCCTTCCGCTCGTCGACGGACTCCTCCAGTGCCACGAGGACGTCCTGGCACGCCGGCACGACCCGCTCCGTGTCGACATCGGCCGCCGACCCGCCGGTTTCGGCCGCCACGATCACCTCCTCGGTGGCGGCGAGGCCAGCCCGGCGCCCCAGGCCCGCCACGGCGGCGTCGACTCGCCCGACGCCCACCTGGGTCGCCACCAGGGCATTGGCCGTCGCACAGCCGAGGTCGTCGCGGAACCGGACGCCGGCCCCGGAGAGGTCGGCGCTCGCGTCGGCCAGCGTCCGGAGGAACCCGGCCACGAACGGCGGGGTCCGGGCGCCGACGGAGTCAACAAGGACGATAGGGCAGTCGAACCGGCCGAAGGCGCCCGCGACGGCCGGAACCTCCGCCCGGAAGGCGTCGACGAGCGCCAGGCTGACGTCGACGCCGCCCTCTCGTGCACGGAGGAGCGCGTCCGCCGCGCGGTCGAACGCCCCGTCCCGCGAGCACCCGAGCCCGGGGTCCAGTCGTCCCTTTGAGACCGGAGCGGACACCTCGACGGCGTCGGCGCCGGCTTCGAGCGCCGCCTCGACGTGGTCGACCGTCGGCCGGCAGGACACCACGACGTCAGCGGTCAACTCCGACGCCAGACGCTCGATCGCCCCGCCCTCGGCCGAATCAGTGTCGGGTGCGCTTACACTGATTAACGGGACGCCCAGGCCGTCCAGCGCGCGCCCGACCTCGACGCGCTCGTCGACGGTGTACTCCCGTCCCGGGCGTTGCGACGCCTCGCGGAGGGTGAGGTCACAGAGTTCCATGATGGCCGGTTACGAGACTGCCGCAAAAATACCGGCGGTCCCGTCTCAGGGTAGCCGCTCGAGTCTCGACTCCGCCTCCGCGAGAGCGGCCGAGCACCCGCTCTGCCGGCCGGTCCGGATGCTCGTCGAGGTAGGTCCGGAGGTCGGACCGGTACTCCCGGATGGCGTTCGCGTAGGCCAGGCCACGCGACGCTTGCAGCGACTCCGGGACCGACTCCGGCGGCGGCCGCGACCCTTCGTCGGCCCGGAGCAACTCGGTGAAATACAGTTCCTCGTCGTCGGACACCTTGAGCCTGCGGCCGAGTTCGCTCCCGACCGACCGGAGCTCCATCGCCGCGAGGTAGGTGTCGTCGAGCGGTTGCAACTCCCCGGCATCGATGAACCCGTAGCCGCGGGTGAACTCCCGGCATCGCTCGGCCGCCGTCGACGCGAGACGACGCACCGGCTTGTTGTCGACATCCCCGCGTACCGGCGCGAGGTCGAGCGTCGACGACGTCGCCGTGTGCAACGACCGCTCGTCGTCGACGCCGACGCTGTAGAGGCTCCCGCACGACGGACAGGCGGCCTCGCCGGTGTCGTAGTAGGACCACCGGGTCCCACACTCCTTGCACTCACGCCGGCCTCGGATCTTCATGGCCGACACTCCGACCCCCGGCCCCTAAATCTCCCCGGACGGCACCGGAAACGCGTCGAACCGTTCGTCGACCCGCCCGGCGGCCACCGCGAGGAGCAGTTCGACCCGCGCGGCCCACGGCGTCCCGTGTGCGAACCGGACGTGGTCGTGGCCGGCTAGCGTCGCCCCGCCGCCGGGCGTCCCGTAGACGGGTTCGGTCGGCCCGGCATGACATCGGGAGGCAACGACGACGGGGCACTCCGCGTCGGCGATAGCTCCGCCCAGCGCCGACGTCGTGTTCCCGAGGCCGGTCCCGGCGACGACGACTGCCTCCCCCCGGGCGGCGGCGCCCTCGAAGGCCGCCCGGCCAACACCGCCGGCGGAGACGACCAGCGGGACGGTCGGGTGGTCGTCGGGTATCGGCAGGCGACCGTCGCCGTCGGAGGGCCGGCGGTACCAGTGGACGTGCCGGCGGGTAAACCGGGCCACTGGTCCCGCCTCGGGGGACCGGAACGCGTTCAGCGCGCAGGTGTGGGCCTTGCGGGCCGTCGCCGCGGCGTGCAGTTCCTCGTCGAACGCGACGAACGTTCCGCCGGACAGGCGCTCGTGGGCGGCCGCCCGGACCGCGGTCAGGAGGTTCGTCGGCCCGTCACTGCCCGCCTCGTCTGGACGGCGTTGGGCGCCGGTGACGACCACCGGTGCCCCGCACGTCAGGTCCAGGTACCGCGCGGTTTCGGCGAGTGTGTCGGTTCCGTGAGTGACGACGAAGCCGTCGACCTCGTCACCGGGTTCCCGGATTCTGCGGGCGACGCGACCGCAGACGGCCGGCGACATGTCGAATCCCGGCCGGTCGGCGACCGTCTCGACGGTGATGTCGGCGTGCTCTTCGAGACCAGGGACCGCCTCGACGAGGTCGTCGCCGGAGAGCGCCGGCGCCGCCCCCGTCTCGGCCCCGTCGGCGGTCGAGGCTATCGTCCCGCCGGTTGCGATGACGTGGACGCGCATACTCCGACTGTGAAGGGCCGACTGTTCACCGTTCCGGTCCGGCTCACGAACTTTCATTTGGCGAGCGGCCGACGTTCGGGTATGCGCGACGAAGAGGAGATCCGCGAGCAGTACGAATTCCTGAAGAACGAACTCGACGACGAGGACATGAACCACGAGGGCGTCCGCCAGATGTTCACCTACTACAAGCGCGCGCTCGGGTGGGTGCTCGAAGAGGAGTACATTTAGGGGCAGGTCTATCTTGTGACAGCGAGAGAATCCCGGCCTTTAGGCCGGGCGTGAATCGCGTAAGCCTAGTTGTCTTCTCAACTGGGACTCCCGGCCCGGATTTCCACATTCACTCCGGCAGGCTACCACTTATCAATCTCGCATATAACCGGCTATGTATGGCGGATCAGGTCACGCGCACCTACGTTGCGTCCGTTCGCAACCACCAGCAGGTGCGTGCCGACCTCGATTCCCTCGGGTTCGCTGCCTCGAAACTCTGGAACATTGCCCGGTGGACCTGCGACCGGAACGAACGCTACGCGGATTTGAACGCTCAATCCAGTCAGGCAATTCTCGAAGAATTGGCTGAAGCGTTCGACTCGTGGTACGCTCACCGTGAGAACGGCACCGAGAACGCGAACCCGCCCGGCTACCGCAAATACGGTGACGACCACCCACGCTCGACGGTCACGTTCAAAGAGGACGGCTTCAAGCACGACCCCGACCACAATCGGGTTCGGCTCTCGAAGGGTCGAAACCTGAAAGACGGGCGAAGTGACTTCATCCTCTGTGAGTACGCTGCTGACCCCGATGTGGACGTACAGAATGTCCAGCAGGTCCGAGCGGTCTGGACTGACGAGGAATGGGAGTTACACATCGTCTGCCGCGTCGAAATTGAGAATGCTGATGCTCCCGGCGACCGGGTTGCGGGTATCGACCTCGGTATCTGCAACTTCGCGGCAGTCGCAGTCGGTGACGAGGCGCTGTTGTATCCTGGTGGGGCGCTCAAAGAGGACGACTACTACTTCCAGAAAGAGCGGGCGAAGTGTGACGACAGCGACTCGCAGAAGGCACGGCGAGTTGACCGGAAGCGCGATGACCGGCGTACCCACTTCTTGCACGCCGTCTCGGCGGATATGGTGGTCGAGTGTGCCGCCCGGGGCGTTGGAACGATTGTTGTGGGCGACCTCGCTGGTATCCGCGAGGGTACTGACTGGGGCGACCACGGCAATCTCGACGTACACGAGTGGGCGTTCGACCGCTTCACCGAGATGCTGGAATACAAAGCCACAGAACGCGGTATCAGCGTCGACCTCGTGGACGAACGCGACACCTCGAAATCGTGCGCCTGTTGTGGGACGACCGATGACACTCAGCGTGTCGAACGCGGCCTGTACGTCTGCGAGGTGTGTGAGTTGGTCGCTAACGCCGATGTGAACGGGGCTGAGAACATCCGACAGAAGGTACTCCCGAGTCTCGCCTGTGATGGGGGAGATAGGGATAACGGCTGGATGGCACAGCCAGCGGTGCGCCTGTTCGACAAATCCACGGGGCGAGTCGCCCCACAAGAGCAGGTGCGCTGTAAACCATAATATCCCAACGCTTGGGAACCCCCGGCGTTCACGCCGGGGAGGATGTCATTCACTATGATAGGTCCAGAGAAGAGACGTGGAGTTGGAGCGGCGGCAGCGAGGATGTCGGAAGCCCCCGGGCGTTCGGCCGCCGCGACTCGCCGTCTCCAGCAATTAGCGAGTTCCGGGATGACGAACGACGGCTCGCGGAGCCGTCTTTCGAACTACGGGCATCGGACTCCGCCCTGCGGTCTTCTCATGCGGCTGCGTCGCGCGGGTTGCCGGCAGTGCCGGCAACTTATTCCGTGGTCGTTCGAAAGGCGCTTCGCGCCTTTTGTGAGTGAGCGGGACCTTCGGTCCCGCGAGCTACGAGGGAACTCCGTTCCCTCGGGATGACGAGAGAGCGTCGCTCTCTCGAACCACGGCGTCGCCGCCACGCCAGCGGCCCGAGGGACCTTCGGTCTCTCGCGGTCATCGGCGCACAGTGCCGACTGCCTGAGGGAGCCTGCGGCTCCCTCGCTGCTTGCGTCGCCGGAGCTGGCTGAGAGCCCAGCCCCTTTTACTCCCCCCGGCGAGGTGTGTTCAGCTGACTACTGCTTGTCTAAACACCGCATTCACCGTAGTCGGTAGATTTATGATGTGACGGATGCTGAGTCCATGTGACGCTTCGCTTGGAGGGCCGAAGCGTCAGCGGGGACCAATTCAGGGCGGCAAGCGCCCGACCGCCTTTTCGTCGGTCGGTCGCTTTCCTCTCTCGCTGAACAATACTCGACAGTTCAGGATACCTCCAGTTCGCCGTCCGCGTCGTCGCCTTGCTCCACTCCAGTTCGAACTCGACGCTGTGTTCGGTCTTCAACCCCCCGCCGAAAGGGTCAGCAACTCGTCGGCCTCGAGCTTGTCGGCTACCCCTCTGAGCGCCTCCGCTACCTCATATCGCGACTGACTCCGCTCGACCTCGAAGAGTACTTCCTCTATACGCGCGGCGCCATTAAGTTGAGAGTAAGGCAGTGGATTTCTGAGTTTCCATGCCCGAAATCGACCGCCTCAGCGGTAGTACCGATTAGATAGACTTAGAGTTTGTCCAGCGAGAACGGACACTTGAACGAATCATTGAAGTCGGTATTCAGCTGCATCTGGCTGGGCTATCACCTTCGAATACTAAACAGTATCTTGAAAGGTTAGGTGTTGAACGGAGTCGAACGGCCATCCGCAACTGGGTACAGAAACCCGACGTACAGCCGACCAGCGATAGGGCGCCGGATCACATCGCAGTTGACGAGACAGTAATCCGGGTAAATGACGAGCGGCGCTGGCTGTACGCTGCTGTCAATCCTGAGACGAACGAATTCTTTCACGCTCGGCTTTTTCCCGACGAGAACGACGCAGCTCACGGTGCTGTTTTTACGGGAGCTTCAACAGATTGTGCCGGTCACCCAAGTAACGACTTTGATCAATGATGCCCACCATCTCAAAGCTGTATTGTCGCGGCTCGGACTCCGATTTCAGAAGCGTCGCCACGGAAATCGGAATGCTGTTGAACGTGTCTTTAGAGAGGCAAAACAACGAACGTATTCGTTTTCAAACATATCCAGTCACGCGCAGCCGACGACGGTCGAATGATGGCTACAACCTTCGCCGTCTGGTGGAATCATGCTTAACTTAATGTGACCGTACGCGCCCTTGGGGGTGGGAAGCGGAAAGCCTAATCGAGCGGGAAAGAACGCCGACAGATCCTACAAGCACGAAGATAATTCTTGTGCTGTCTCGTGCCTTTACATCCAGGACTCGTTCGCGGAACGAGACCTGTCGGCCGTCTGTTGCCCGAACGTGGGAGGTTGACGACGCTCGATGTCGACATATTTAAGCGAATGCGACAGTAACAGGACGACAGAACTTACCGATGCACGACCTGACAGGATTCCAGCGTGACCTACTCTACGTTATCGCGGGGCGCGACGACCCACACGGGCTAGCCATCAAGGAGGAACTCGAGGACTACTACGAGAAGGAGATTCACCACGGTCGTCTCTACCCAAACCTTGATACGCTCGTCGAAAAGGGCCTCGTCGAGAAGGGTCAGCGCGACCGCCGGACGAACTTCTACACGCTGACGCGGCGTGGCCGCCGCGAGATGGAGGCCCGCAGCGAGTGGGAGGACCAGTACGTCGACCTGAAGTGAGCCCTTGTGCGCCCGGGCCGGTTATAAATCTCCCGTTAGTGTCCGGTTATCGTTGTAAACGAGGAAAGTACATGCCGCAAACGTCGTTAGGAAAAGTTGGTCTTTTATACTTTCGGGTAAAATAGAGGGCCATGGACTTCGAGCTGTCCGAGGAACAGGAGCAACTGAAAAGCGAGGTGCAGCGGTTCGCGGAAAACGAGATTCTCCCCGTCGCAAAGGAGTACGACCGCGAGGAGAAGTACCCCTGGGAGGTCGTCGACAAGGCCGCCGAGATGGGACTACTCGCGCCGCAGATTCCCTTCGAGTACGGCGGCGCCGGCTACAATGTGCTGGACACCGCTATCATCGTCGAGGAACTGTTCGCCGCCGACCCCGGCATCGGCCTGTGTCTCTCCTCGACCGCCTTCGGTAGCGAGGCAATCACCGAGTTCGGCACCGAGGCCCAGAAGGAGGAGTACCTCGAGCCCATCGCAACCGGTGACGCCATCATGGGCGCGGCCATCTCCGAGCCGGACACGGGTTCGGACGTCTCCTCTGTGAGCACGCGCGCCGAAAAGGACGGCGACGAGTGGGTGATCAACGGCAACAAAATGTGGATCACCAACGGCTCCGTCGGTGACTTCTTTGTTGTCCTCTGCAAGACCGACCCCGACGCCGAGGGCCGCTACAACGGCTTCAGCCAGATCATCGTCGAATCGGACCGCGACGGCTTCGAAGCCGACAAAATCACCGGCAAACTCGGCATCCGCGCCTCCGACACGGCCGAACTCATCCTGAACGACGTGCGGGTGCCCGAGGAGAACCTCGTCGGCACCGAGGGGATGGGCTTCCTACAGCAGATGCAGTTCTTCGACGAGACGCGAACCGCCGTCGCCGCCCAGGGTGTCGGCATCGCCAAGGGTGCCGCCGAGCGCGCCCTCGAGTACGCCCAGGAGCGCGAACAGTTCGGCCGCCCCATCGGCGACTTCCAGGCCATCCAGCACAAACTCGCCGACATGCACACCGAATGCGAGGCCGCCCGTAACCTCACCTACAAGTCTGCCTGGTCGGTCGACCACGCCGACGGCCAACTGACGAAGCTCGCCTCGATGGCCAAGGAGTACGCCTCACGCATCGCCGTCGAGGCGGCCAACGAGTGCGTCCAGATTCACGGCGGCTCCGGCTACGTCGATGACTTCGACGCCGAACGGCTCTACCGGGACGCCAAAATCACCCAGATTTACGAGGGCACTACCGAAATCCAGAAGATGATTATCGCCCGCGAACTCCAGGGCAAGGGCTTCTAAACACCCACTTTTTACTCCTTCGGGTGTCCTCGGTCGCCTCCGGCGACCTGCGGGCACCACTCAGTCGCAAAAACGTGGGGAAAAAACTCCTGCCGGACGCTCGACCTTCGGTCTCGCGTCCGGTGAACCGCTCGCGCCCTGCGGGCGCTCGCGGATGCTTGCCTCTAACCTGACCCTGGCCCACTCGCTTAACCGTTACCTGCCTGTTGTTTCGGTGACCAGCCCTGCTCACCGTTTCAGTGTACCGTCGCGCCCTGGCCGATACGGGTCTGGTAGGCGCGGGCGTCGACGCCCTCGGCTTCGAAGGCGTCGACCATCGCGCCGGCAACCTCGCGGCGGTCCCGCTCCCGGCAGGCGGCGATGACGGTCGGCCCGGCGCCGGAGATGGTGACGCCCGCCGCGCCGGCGTCGGCGGCCGCCTCCCGGACGGCGTCGTAGCCGGCGATGAGTTCGGCGCGGGCGGGCGTGACGATGCCGTCGGCCATCCCCTGGCCGACGAGAACGGGGTCGTCGCGGGCCATCCCGACCGCCAGCGTCGCGGCGTTGCCGACCATCTCGACCAGTTGCTCCATCCGTGCGCCCTCGGGCACAACTTCGCGGGCGTCCCGGGTCGAGACGACGATCTCCGGCAGGCAGGTCACCAGCGGGACGGAGGCGTCGACCTGCGTGACGCCGTCCGGGCGGGCGACGGTGAACCCGCCCATGATGGATGGCGCGACATTGTCGGCATGAGCGGCCCCGGAGACGACGGCCTCGCCCTCCGCGGCGATGGGGACGAGTTCCTCCCGCGAGAACCCCCGCCCGTACAGTTCGTTGAGGCCGACGGCCGCCGCGGCGGCGGAGGCGGCCGACGATCCTAGCCCGGAAGCCGGCCGAACGCCCTTGTCGATTCGGATGCGGGCGGGGGCATCTAGGGCCTCGGCGACGGCCCCGACGGTGTTCTCGTCGGGGTCCTCGGGGATGTACTGGCTGCCGGCGCCGGTCACCTCGATGGTGGTGTGGTCGGCCCGCTCGAGGCGGACCACGTCCGCCGGCCGCTCCAGGGCCGCCCCGAAGACGTCGAACCCGCTGCCGAGGTTCGCGCTCGTGGCGGGGGCCCTGATGGTCAGCATACCGTTTGTTCCCGGACGCCGGGGAAAAAGGTAGCGACCCCGCGCCCGGCAGTCGGGTCGACGGCGGACCCGAAAGGCCCATTCCGTCGGCGACTGACCGCCCGGTATGATCGGTATCGTCGGCGGCGGCCTCGCCGGCCTCGCGGCCGCCTACCGCCTCCAGCGCGCCGGTCGGGAGGCGCAAGTGTTCGAGGCCGGCGACCGCCTCGGCGGCCTCGCGGCCAGTTACGAAACCCGCGGGGACCGCATCGAGAAGTTCTACCACCACCTCTCGAAGTCCGAGGAGACCATCGTCGAACTGGCCGAGGAACTGGGCCTCGGCGACCGCGTCGAGTGGCACGTCGGCGAGAACGCCTATTATGTCGACGGCGTCGCCCACCCGCTGGACGCACCCTGGGAGATCGCGGCCTACCCACACCTGTCGGCTTACGACAAGTTCCGGCTGACGATGTTGACGCTGGGGGTCGACGTCCGCGGCGGGGTCCCCCGCCGGGACACCTACGAGAACCTCGAGGACTTCGAGGATGTGCCCATCAAGGAGTTCCTGCTCGAGCACACCACGCGCGGTGTGTACGAGTACTTCTTCGAGCCGCTGCTGGACGCGAAGTTCGGCTCCCGCAAGGAGGACGTCTCGGCGGCGTGGCTGCTCGGCCGCATCAAGTTCCGCGGCGAGCGGGACATCCTGCGCGGGGAGGTTCTGGGCTACTTCGAGGGCGGGTTCGGCGTGTTGCTGGACGCGCTCTTGGAGGCCGTCGGCGAGGAGAACGTCGTCACCGGGGCCGCGGTGACCGACCTGACGTACGACGAGGGCGGCGTCGAATCGCTTTCGGTTCGGCGGGACCCCGGCGGCGAGGGCCGGACGGAGCCCCATGAGGTCGACAGCGTCGTGGTGGCGACGATGCCGGACGTTCTGGAGTCGCTGACGGGCTACACGTGCGTACTGGCTGAACATCGCCGACGAGGCGCCGTTCGGCGCGCTCATCGAGCACACCAACTTCGTGCCGCCGGACCGCTACGGCGGCGAGCATCTACTGTACGTGGCCAGCTACATCCAGGACCGCTCGGAGGAGCTGTGGCAGCTGGACGACGAGGGCGTCGAGGACCTATGGCTGGACGGCATCGAGAAGCTGTTCCCGTCGTTCGACCGCGAGGCGGTCAACTGGACGTTTGTCGGGCGGAACCCGAAGACAGCGCCGGTGTACGAGCGGGGCTACCTCGAGATGGTAATCCCCTACGACCTCGGAACGGCCGTCGCGCCGGGCGTCTACTACGCGGGGATGGCCTCCCGGGCGCAGTACCCCGAGCGGAGCCTCAACGGGGCCATCGAGGCCGGGTACGCGGCAGCCGACCGACTGCTCGGGCCGGGGTACTGAAATCCAGTTCAGTAAACGCGGCTACATAAATGTATTTCAGATTATACTTATGCCGTTACGGCCCGTGAGTGTACGTGTATGAGAGAGCCACACCACGCCACCGTCGCCGTGCCGTCGGTCGTCCGCTACGTCACCGTCGCCGCCGGCCTCCTGCTGGGCTTCCCGGCGCTGCTTGTCGCTGTGTCCCACCCGGTGCCGGTCGGGACCGCCGTCGGCGGTGCCGTCGCCGGCGTCGCTTTGGGTCGTGCCCGCAGGCGAGTCAAATCGCACCTCCGTCATCCGGCCGCTGACGATGACGACCTGCCGGACCCGAGCCCCGCCTAGTCGGCCTCGATGTCCTCGTCGACGCCGGGAGCGTCGGTCGGGTCGACCTCGTCGGGTTCGTCGGTGCCGTCGCCGACGAGCGTCTCGCCGTCGTCGGTCTCGACGTACACGTCGTCGGCGAACCCCGCGATGGCGTTCTCGTACTCGGGTCGCTCGAGTTTCTCGGGCGTCTCGGGCGCCTCGGCGATGCCGTCGGCCGGCCGGAACTCGCCGAGCGGGTCGTCGATGGTGATGTCGTGTTCGACGAAGAACGCCTCGTAGCGGCGGTAGTGGGCCTCCAGTTCGTCGCCGGGGATCTCCATCATCTCGGTCCACCCGTGGACGAAGAAATTGAAGTTGGCCTGGACGTGCGTGATCTCGCGGGCCTGGGCCTCGGTGTGGCCAGCCTGCAGCGCCGCGACGTAGGTGTCCATCGTCGCGTCGAAGAACTCGTCGAGGTGCTGGCGGCGCTCCTCGCGGTTGCTCTCGTCGGCCTTGTCGAGGAAGATGCCCGTGTGCAGGTCGACGAGTTTGTCGTTGGCGATGTCGCCGATGACCGGGGTGGTCAGGGCCTTCTTTGCGGCCCAGTGACGGACGTTCTGGCGGATTTTCATGTAGAAATGTAGGGCGCGGGAACGGTAAAATCCCCCGGAGTCGGAACGGCCGGCGGTCCGTCGTGAGGAATCGCTACATAGCAATTCACATTAGGCCGGGTGTCGTACCTGCGCTCATGTGTGCGTCGTACGTCATTATCGGTGACGGCATCGCCGGTTCTTCGGCCGCGGAGACCATCCGCGAGGCCGACCCGGACGCCGCCGTCACCGTCATCACCGAGGAAGGGGAGGCCCTCTACAACCGCATTCTAATAAAGGAGTTCGCCAAGGGGAAACTCCCGGCCGCCCCCGTCTCGATTCACGACCCCGACTGGTACGCCGAGCGGAACATCGACCTCCAGTTGAACACCGTCGTCACCGGCGTCGACACCGACGGCCACGTGGTACGGACCCACGAGGGCGAGGAGTACGAGTACGATAAACTGCTCATCGCGGCCGGCGGCACCCCAACGCAGCTACCGGTCGACAACAGCGACGCCGGCGGCATCCACCACTTCTGGACGTTCGAGGACGCCCGTGACATCAAGGAGAGCGCCAGCGAGGCCGAGAATGGAGTCATCGTCGGGGCCGGCCTGCTGGGTATCGACCTGGCGGCCATCTGCGGCGCCCAGGGCGTCGACGCCCACTACCTGATGCGGGGCAATGCCTGGTGGCGGTACGCGCTCTCGGAGGAGGGTGCCGAGATCATCCACGACGCGCTCCGGGAGAAGGGCGTCACACCGGTGTTCGACTCGGGCGTCGACCACTTCGAGACCGACGACGACGGCCACGTCACCGCCGCCGTCGACCCAAACGGCGAGCGCTTCGAGGCCGACTTCGCCGGGGTCGCCATCGGCCTGAACTTCAACACCGAGTTCATCCGCGACACTAACATCGAACTCGACAACGGCATCATCGTCGACGAGCACATGCAGACCAACGTCGAGGACGTGTACGCCGCCGGCGACATCACGCGGTTCCACGACATCATTCTCGGCGAACGCGCCCAGAACGGCGCCTGGGGCTCCGCCAAGGAGCAGGGCTCGATTGCGGGCCAGAACATGGCCGCCGACGCCGAAAAAGCGCAATTCGAGTGGGTCTCCTCGTACTCCATCACGCACTTTGACTTCCCGTTCCTCTCCTTCGGCCACCCGACGCTCGGCGACCGGACCGTCGACCGGAAATACGACGAGGGTACCTGGCGGCGCGTCACCATCAGGGACGGCCGCGTCATCGGCGGCGTGCTCATCGGCGACCTCGCGGCGCAGTCGGCGCTGAAGAAACTCGCCCGCCGGCAGGTGGACGTCACCGGCAACGAGGAGCTCCTGCTGAAGGAGTCAATCGACGTCGAGGCGTTCCAGGAAGCGGCGACGCCGGAGTAACTATCCGGCCAGTTCCCTGAACCGCTGTAACCCCTCGTCGGTCCCGGCAACGACGAGTGTGTCGTCGGTATCGACGACGAACTCCGGGCCGATGTCCGTGACCAGTTCCCCGCTCCGCTCGGCGGCGACAACCGTACAGCCGGTCCGCGAACGGATGTCGGCCTCTGCCAGGGCCGTCCCGTCGAGACCGGGCGCCGAGGTCCGGACCAGCTCTATCTGGAGCTCCGGCGTCAGCACCTGCTCCTCCAGCAGCGCCGAGGCGACCATCCGGCCGGTCACCGTCGACAGCGCCAGCACGTAGTCGGCGCCGGCGCGGTACATCTTCGTGACGTTCTGTGCGCTCTCGACGCGGGCGACCACCTCGGTCCCCGGACTGAGGTCGTCGACCACCAGCGTCGTGAACTCCGCGACGGTGTCGTCCGGCAGCGCCAGCACCGCCGACCGCGCCTCCTCGATGCCCGCCCGCCGTAGCGTCTCCGGCTCCGCGGCGTCGCCGACCACGTCGATGCCCTCCGCGTCCTCGAGGTCGACGACCGTGTACTCGACGCCGGCCGTCTCGAGGACGTCCGTAATGGTCCGGCCCACCTCGCCGTGGCCCACGACGACCACCTCGCCGCGCTCGACGCGTCTGACCGGCGACCGGACCAGCGACCGGAGTCCCGAGAGCTGGTCGCTCTCCCCGGAGACCAGAAGCACCGACCCGTCGGTGAGCGTCTCGTCAGGGTCGACCGAGCTTCGGAACTCGCCCTCGAACCACGCGCCGATGACGTTGGCGCCGGTCCGCTCGCGGATGCCGCTGTCGGCGAGGGTGCTGCCCGCGAGCCGACTGCCCCGCTGGACGGCCAACTCGGCTATCTCGAACTCCTCGCCGATCTCGACGGCGTCGTCGAGGTTCGCTGTCACGGCGCCAGTCACCTTCGAGGCGAGGCTCCGGCCCAGGAGTGGCCGCGGCGAGAGCACGATGTCCGCGCCAGCCGCTCACCACCGTGATGTCGTCGGCTATCTCCCGGGCCGTCAGGACGATGCTCGTGTCCACCTCGTCGGAGACGTCCGCGACGACCGCCCGGGCGTGGCCGACGCGCGCGTTTCGGAGGCCCGCCGCCGACTCGGGGTCGGCCTGGATGACCTCGCGGCCGTCCTCGTGGAGGTCCAGCGCCTGCTCTCGGTCCGGTTCGACGATGACGTAGGGGACGCCACGGGAGGTGAGTTCGCCGATGAGCGACTCCGCCCGCGAGGTGTACGTGCAGATGACGACGTGGTCGGTCGCCCCTTCGAGGCTCGTCGGCACCGTCGTCGAGAGCGCGTCCCGGACCAGGGGGAACGCGAACACCGGGAGCGCGAGGAAGACGACGGCGACGCCGACGAGGTCCATGACGATGACGAGCAGGTTCATCGCCACGGTGCTCCACGGCGAGTCCGACCCGTACCCGGTCGCGGTGAACGTCTCGACGACGTGCTGTAAGGACTCGACGTACAGCCGGCCCTCCTCGCCCTCGAGGTGGACCATCCCGTAGTGGTACGGGACCGAGAACAACACCATCGCCCCGAACACCGTCCCGAGGTACAGGATGGCACGGCGCTGCCAGTTGCTCATACCCGCTCCTGGGGGCGGGACCACAAAGAGCCCTCCTCTCAGGTTGGCCTCGTCCAGCCGGGCGCTCGCCGGCCGGGGGGCGCTCGGCACCGCAATGCTACGACACGAGCATGTCGACGAGGAGTCCTTCGCCGTCGGCGTTGTCCACGGGCTCGCCGGAAGCGGCGGGGTCGTCGTCGCGCCGGCGGCGGCGCCGACCGCTCCCGGACGACGCGTATCCAAAGGGTTTTCTCCGGGCGAGTCCCCGTCTCGGGTATGGACGGTGGCGGCTCTACGAACATGACGCTCGCGTTCGAGCTGGAGGCGCTCAAGCGACTGGCCCGCCGCATCCGGCAGGACTTCTTCTCGGGGCCGCGGGGCCGCGAGGAGAGCCTCGAGAACGTGAAGGCACAGTTCGACACCGAACGGCACGTGTTCGTCGGCGTCGACAACGAAGACGCCGAGCTCGCGGCGACGGTCGAGTGGGAGCACCTGCCGATCGAGCGGGCCGCCGAGGCCGCCGACTGGGAACTCGGCGACCCCAAGGACGGCGACGAGGCGGCGGCCGACGACGCTCGCGACGACTGGCCCTGATAGTGATTACCGTAAGTCATTACCGGATCGACTGCACTCCGTCGTGCGGTCGTACCGGTAAGCAGTTACAGCAATCAGTATAAGAACGTGCGTTCCGGGCTCTTTCCCGCGGTGCTGCGGGTAGTAGGCACGCTCCTCGCCGGCCTCGTCATCGTGAGCGTCGTCTTTGACGGCTCCCTCAGGTACGCGCTCGCGGTCGGCCTCGTCGTCGGACTGGGGTACGCCGCGGCCGCGGCGGCGTACGACCGTTTCGATGGTTCTTAATCCCCGGGCCCGTCGTCGTTCGGTATGTCGCTGGACATCGGTGAGGCGTTCGGCGAGGGGCTCTCGCGGCTGACGACCGCCGGCGGCCTGTCGCTTGCCGTCGCCTTCGTCGCCGTCGCTTTGGTCTCCGCCGTGCTCACGCAGACCCTGCTGGTCGAGGGGCTCGAGGCGCTGCTCGAGTTCTACCGCGGCCTCTCCCCGGAGCAACTCGAGGTCAGCCAGGGGGAGTACGACCGGCAGGTGTCGGTGCTGGAGACGCAACTGGAAGCAACCAGGGAGTCGTCGCCGCTGGCGCTGGAGGTGCCGATTTCGGTCGCCGCCGGCGGCCTGCTCGTCGTGGCGATACTGGCGGAGGCCGTCTCCATGGTCGCCGTCCGCGTCTTCGCGGCCGAGGAAGGCGAGACGTCGCCGACCGGAGAGACCGACGGCCTGCTCTCGGCGACGCTGAACGGCTTTGTCGGCGGCATCGTCGTCTGGGGGCTCATCGTCGCCGGATCGGTCGCGTTCCTCCTGCCCGGCCTGTTTCTCGCCGTGGCGTTCTACTTCCTCCGACAGGAGATCGCCCTCGAGGACCGGAACTTCGTCAAGGCGATGGCCGAGTCGTGGCGCCTGACGCGGGGCGACCGCCTCACCGTGTTCGCGCTCGGTCTGCTGGTCGTGGTGGTCTCACAGTTCGAGGCGGTCGCAAGCTTCGCGCTCGCGCAGGTCTCGCCGCTGATGGCGGCGCTCGTCTCGTCCGTCGCTGGCGGCGTGCTGGCGGCGTTCGGCGCCGCCGTCGTCACTCGGGCCTACCTGCAATTGCGGGAACCGGAGATCGATGAGGAGACGACGGCCGACCCCTACGACGCGGCGCTGGGACCGGACGACATCCCCGAGTAGCCGGAATGGTTGCCTATTTGTCCCGTGGGGTCCAACCACGACGCATGAGTGACGCGGAACTCGACGTCGATGTGGAGGTCGAAATCGAGGTCGACGAGAACGAACTCGAAATCGAGGTCGGCGACACGGAGACGGCGGAGGCCGAACTCTCGATCACCGGCCTCGACATCGAGGTCGAGGCCGAGATTCTTGCCGAGGACCCCGATGAGGAAGGAGAAGGCGACGAAGAGGTCTCGCTGGAGTGACCGGGCCGCCGCCGGAACGCTATTTTTAAGCGCGAGCGGCGCCAAGCATTGACAATGGCAGAACCGCGCGTGCCGGGCGGCGACGAGGCGACCCTCGAGCTGCCCTGCGGGGAGACGGCCCACGCGGGCGACCTCGACATGGGGATGCGGGAGATGCGGTGTGACTGCGGGGAGCGTCACGCCATCGTGGTCGACGTTCACCCCGTCTCGCGGTTCGTCCCGGAGTCCATCGTGGACGTGCTGCGGGAAACCGTCGAGACCGACGACGAGTTCCCGGAGTTCGGGACGCCGCACGTCATGGGCGTCGTCCTCGAGGAGTTCCCCGAGAAGGTCGCGGTCGCCGACGTCGCCGAGGACGGCCACGTCGGGTACGCACTGCTGTGGGTGACCGACTTCGACTCCCGGCGGCTCCATGAGGTGGTCGTCGAGTTGCTGGTCGAGCTGATGGAGCATGCCGCCAGCCACGGCGACGACGGCACCGCAGAGCGGTTCGAGGCACAGATGCGGGAGTTCGACGTCGAAGCGTTCGTCGAGCAGTACCGCGAGAAGCGGGGGTTCGAGTCCGAGATCGACACACCGGTCTGATACCGATTGCCGTGACTGTTCGTCTACGACCGCCCGCAATCGGGTGGTCGATTCGCCAGTGGCTCACAGCAGTCAGCACGGAACTCTCCGGCCGCGGGTGTAACACGTTTTCGGCCGTGCGTGTCCGACACCGGTGCGAGCCGGGACCGACTCGTGTGTAAGAACATGCGCATACGCCGGGGTGAGTTCGAGCGCATCCGCTCGGTGCTGTCGGAGGCCGACCCCGACGAGCCGCTGACGGCCCGGGAAATTCTCGACCTGCTGGAGGAGCACGGCGAGGAGTTCGACAGCGCTCACCGCGTCGCCACCGTGCTCGGCCGCGAGGCCGAGGCCGGCGAGGTGGAGGTCATCGATGGCCGGCCTTACCGGTACCGGCTCGGCGAGGGTAGCTGATTCCGCCGTCGGGACGACCCGCTACGCTCCCGGGGAAGCGTAGCAGGTCGGCCGCCACGAGCCAGTACTCCGACGACCGCGCCCGCGAGCGCGCTGTCCCGGGTGACGAGCGCGACGGCCGGACGCAGTCGCTCCGGCCGTACAGCCGGCGACGTTTGCGCGATTCGAAATTCGTACTCGGGCTACGAAATCCGCATCCTATCGCCGGGCTTATTACGATGTACGAACTCCCTCGGGGTAATGACCGACGACGAGGACCGGACCATCCTGCTCATCGGGAGCGGACCGATTCAGATCGGACAGGCCGCAGAGTTCGACTACTCCGGTGCCCAAGCGTGCCGGGCGCTCCAAGAGGAGGGTGCCCGAGTCGTACTCGTCAACTCGAACCCGGCGACCATCATGACGGACCCGGAGATGGCCGACAAGGTGTACGTCGAGCCCATCACGCCCGAGCCCATCGCCGAGGTCGTCCGGAAGGAAGAGCCCGACGGCGTCATCGCGGGGCTGGGCGGCCAGACCGGGCTGAACGTCACCGCTGAACTCGCCGAACAGGACGTCCTCGAGGAGTACGACGTCGATATCATGGGGACGCCGCTGGACACCATCTACGCCACCGAGGACCGCGAGCAGTTCCGCCAGCGGATGCGGAAGATCGGCGAGCCGGTCTGCCGCTCGGAGACCATCGAGTCCATGGACGAGCTGGAGAACGCCGTCGAGGCCGTCGGCGGCCTGCCGGTCATCGCCCGCACCGCTTACACGCTGGGCGGGTCGGGCTCCGGCGTCGTCGACGACACCGACGAACTCCGGGAGATCGCGCGCAAGGGCTTCCAGCTGTCGCGGAACCACGAGGTCCAGATAACCGAGTCCATCGCCGGCTGGGTCGAACTCGAATACGAAGTGATGCGGGACGCCGACGACTCCTGTATCATCATCTGCAACATGGAGAACATCGACCCGATGGGAATCCACACCGGCGAGTCGACGGTCGTGACGCCCTCCCAGGTCATTCCCGACGAGGCCCACCAGGAGATGCGCGACTCCGCGCTGAAGGTCATCCGCGAGCTGGGCATCCAGGGCGGCTGTAACATCCAGCACGCCTGGCGGGACGACGGGACGCCCTCTGGCGAGTACCGCGTCGTCGAGGTCAATCCCCGCGTCTCGCGGTCGTCGGCGCTGGCCTCGAAGGCCACCGGCTACCCCATCGCCCGCGTCACGGCGAAGGTAGCGATGGGCAAGCGTCTCCACGAAATCGATAACGAGATCACCGGCGAGACGACCGCCGCCTTCGAGCCGGCCATCGACTACGTGGTCACGAAGGTGCCGCGGTGGCCCAAGGACAAGTTCTCCGACGTGGAGTTCGAACTCGGTCCGGCGATGAAGTCGACCGGCGAGGCGATGTCCATCGGC
>PXSE01000033.1 GCA_003022905.1 Halobacteriales archaeon QS_9_68_42 | reverse complement strand
CGACGAGCTGCTGGAGCAGTACGGCCGTGCGACGTATCTCGGGGACGCGAACATGGTGCTGTCGTGGGACCAGGAGGTGATGATGCCCGGGGGCGGCACGCCGGCCCGGGCCAAACAGCGCAGCGCCGTCTCGGCGATGCAGCACGAACTGCTCATCGACGACGACGTCGGCGCCTGGCTGGACGAACTCGAGGCCGCGGAGCTGTCCGCCGAGGAGTCGGCGGTCGTCCGGGAGATACGCCGCCAGTACGAGCGAAAGGCCCGGGTTCCGACCGACCTCGTCGAGGAGATAAGCGAGACCACCAGCGACGCCCACCCCGTCTGGCAGGAGGCCAAAGCGGCGGACGACTGGTCGACGTTCGCGCCGACCGTCGAGCGCCTGCTCGACCTCAAGCGGGAGTACGCCGGGCACATCGACCCCGACGCCGACCCCTACGCAGTGCTTTTCGCCGACTACGAGCCGTACCTCGACCTCGAGGTCGCCGAGCGGGTTCTCGAGCGGCTCCGCGACCGGCTAGTCCCGCTCATCGACGACATCCGGGACTCCGAGGCCGACCTCCACGCCGTCGAGGGGACCTTCCCCGAGGACGACCAGCTGACGCTGGCCGAGGAGGCCCTGGAGACGCTCGGCTACGACTTCGAGCACGGCCGCGTCGACACGGCGCCGCACCCCTTCTCCAGCGGCACGCAGTTCGACGCCCGCGTCACCACCCGGTTCGACGAGTCCGAGCCGCTGGACTCGCTGGGCTCGACCGTCCACGAGTTCGGCCACGCCACCTACACCCAGGGGCTCCCCAAGGAGGCCTACGGCACGCCGCTGGGCGAGCACCGCGGGCTGACGGTCCACGAGTCCCAGTCGCGGCTCTTCGAGAACCACGTCGGCCGCAGCCGGCCGTTCTGGGAGCTGTTCACCCCCCGGTTCAACGACGTCTACGGCACCGACCTCACGGCCGAGCAGGCCTACCAGGCCGCAAACCGGGTGTACGAGGACAACCTCATCCGGGTTGAGGCCGACGAGCTCACCTACCACCTCCACATCATCCTCCGGTTCGAGATAGAGCGGGACCTGCTGGCCGGCGACCTCGATGTCGAGGAGGTGCCCGCCGTCTGGAACGACAGAATGGAGGAGTACCTCGGCGTCCGTCCCGACGCCGACGGCGAGGGCTGTCTGCAGGACATCCACTGGAGCCACGGCTCCTTCGGCTACTTCCCGACCTACTCGCTGGGCAGCGTGCTCGCGGCCCAACTGTACGCCGCCGCCGAGGCCGACATCGATGGCCTCGAGTCGAAGGTTCGGGCCGGTGAGTTCGACCCGCTCCACGAGTGGCTGGCCGACAACGTTCACCGCCACGGCCAGCGCTACACCACCGACGAGCTCGTCGCGGAGGCCACCGGCGAGTCGTTCACCGCCGATTACTTCCTCGAGTACGCCGAGTCGAAGTTCGGCGCCCTCTACGACCTCGACCGCTGACCGCCCTCGACGAAAAGACATTTGCCCAATCTGATCGACTGACCGGTATGTTTCCGCACGCCGCCCGGTCGTCGCCGTCGTCCGGTTTCCGCCGGCACCGGGCGCCGAACTGCCAGCCGACGCCCCTCCCGTCGCCGCGATGAGAACCGACGACCGGACCGTCCGTCTCGTCGTCGCGATCGCCGTGCTGGCGCTTTTCGCCCGGTTCGTCCTGCTGGGGTCGCGGGTCGCACACTTCGACGAGGGTCGGGTCGCCTGGTGGGGGCTCGACTACCTCGCGACCGGCGAGACCAGCTACCGGTACATCATTCACGGCCCGCTGATGCAGTTTCTCCACCGGTACCTGTTCGACTGGTTCGGCGCGACTGACTTCGTGATGCGCGCGCCGGTGGCGCTGGTCGGCGGCCTGCTGCCGCTGGTG
Organism: Halobacteriales archaeon QS_9_68_42; assembly: GCA_003022905.1. The sequence continues at coordinate 4,885 of PXSE01000033.1, read as the reverse complement.
GCGCTGTGGTTCCGGCGGCACCTCTCGAGCGTCGAGACGGTCGCGCTGGCGGCCGCCCTCGCGGTCGACCCCATCCTGTTATACTACTCGCGGTTCGCCCGCTCGACGGTGCTCGTCGCGGCGTTCTGTTTCGTCTCTTTCGCGGCGCTGGTCCGGTGGTACGACGGCGACGGCGTCGGGTACCTCTACGTTGCAGGTGCGTTTCTCGCCCTGGGCTTCGGCGCCAAGGAGAACGCCGTCGTATACGTCCTCTGCTGGTTCGGGGCCGCGGGCCTGCTCGTCGCCGGCACCATCATCGGCCCCGTGCCGCCCGTCGGCCGCCGAGTCCCGGTCGCGGGCCTCCTCGGCGGAATCCGCGACCGACTCCGGGCGTCTCCCACCCGCCGCGAGTGGCTGGCCGACACCGGCGTCCACCTGGCCGGCGCGGCGGCGGTGGCGGGGCTCGTCGTCCTGTTCCTGTTCGCGCCCCGCGGCGGCGACGCCGGCCTGTGGACCGGCAACCTCGGCGCCACGCTGGACGCGACGTACGCCGACCTCGAGGCGGGCCTGAGCCACTGGTTCGACCAGGGCAACCAGAAGACAGTCGAGGAGTACCGGGAGAACCTGACCCGATTCGTGGGGACGGGCGCCGAGTACGCCGGCGTCCTCGCCGGTCTCGCCGCGTTCGGCCTCCTCTCGGAGGTGGCGCGCCGCGAGGAGGCCCGCCCGCTCGTTCTCGGGTGCGGATACTGGGGGGTCGCAAGCGTCGTCGGCTACCCCCTCGGGACGGACATCTGGGGCGCCTGGATAATCGTCAACGCGCTGGTGCCGCTAGCGGTGCCCGCGGCGGCCGGCCTCGGGGTGCTCGTCGACATCGGCCGGGAGTCGCTGGCCGACGACGACCGAATCAGCGCCGCCATCGTCGCCCTCCTGCTGGTGCTGGCGGTCGGACAGGTAGCCGTCGTCGGCGTCTCGGCGGCGTTCGTCGACCCGACCGGCCCGGACAACGACCTCGTACAGTTCGCCCAGCCACAGCAGGAGATGCGCGAACCGGCCGACCGGACGGTCGCCGTCGCCGGGCGCCACGAGGGCGACCCCGACGTGCTGTTCTACGGGGGTGACGACTTCCTCGCCGCGGGCGGGTTCCGCGACCCGGCCTGCGTCGAGTGGACCGGGACGCTCCCGTGGGCCTGGTACCTCGGGGCCGCCGACGCGACGGTCGACTGCGCCAGCCACGACGAGGGACCGCCCGAGGAGTTGCCGCCCGTCGTGGTCACGGAGGCCGAGTGCGCCCTCGACCGGCCCGTCGAGTGTCGGGAGGCGACGGAGGAACTGCGAGCCCCGGATGACCTCCGCGACCGGATTGGTGACGACTACGCCCGGTACGGGTTCCTCCACCGGACGACCGGCGGCAACGGTTTCAACGGCATAGTTGTCTTTGTCGATGAGGACGCCGCCGGTCAGTCGCCCTCGGCGAGGGCCTTCCGCTCCCAGCGGGACCCGGCCCGGCGGTAGAGGCCGACGCCGACGCCGCCCGACAGCGCCGCGTAGCCGACACTACCCAGCGCTAGTTCCGTCGGCGCGAGCGTGAACGCGATGGCCGCGACGACCAGCGGAATCAGTACCACCATCATCGCCAGCGTGAACGCGGCGAAGACGGGCGTGTCGAACAGCAGCTCGGTCGGCTCCAGGCCGGCGACGTAGGCGGTGACGCCGAAGACGTACAGACACAGCGGCGCGAAGACGGCCACACCGACGAGCATCGTCCCGGTGCCGAAGGCGACGGCGCCCAGCGCGAGGAAGGCCAGCCCCGACGGCAGCGCGAGCAGCGCGAACGCCAGCAGTTTCGCGCGGAACACGTCGGCCAACTCGACGGGGAACCGGAAGTAGAACGCGGTGTCGTCGAACTGGCACAGCCAGTTATATGTGGTGAACGACCCGAGCGCGAGCACGCTGGCGATGGTGAGCCCCGGTTCCGGCCGGACGGGCACTACGCTCGGCAGGAACGCCAGGAGGACCGCCAGCACGGCGAACACCAGCCCCTGTGAGAAAACCACCTTCCAGAGACCGCCCGACGAGCGGGTCACGTCCAGGAGCGACTTCGCCAGCAAGCCCTGGCCGTCGACGCCGCCGAGGGCGCCCTGGAGCGTCCCGAACCGGTTCTCGGCGGTCCGGGTCGGCGTCCGGCGGTCGAACTGGAACAGCGCGATTCCGACCGCCCCGAGGCCGACCGGAAGCAGGAGACTGCCGGCGACGGCGGCCGGGTCAACGCCCGACAGGAGGCCATATGGCGTCACCGCGAGCAGTCGGCCGCCGTCGACGACGAGCGCGGCGATGGTGACGGCGGCGACGGCCGCCGAAGCGGCCCGCGAGCGGGTGTGAACGCCAACCAGCGCGAAACTGGCGGCGACGCCGACGGCGAAGACGCCGACGCTCGTGACGAATAAAAGTGGGAGCCGCGCCGCCGCGATGTCGGCCAGCACCACCAGCGGGACCAGTCCGACCGTCAGCGGCAAGAGGAACAGCACCGCGTAGTAGGCGACGTCCTTGACGAGGAAGGCGACGAGGAGCTTCTTCGGCGCGACGGGGAGGCTCCGGGCGGCGAACAGCAGCAGTGTCGTCTCCCCCAGCAGGTCGTCGAGGGCGTCCCGCCCCACGAGGCCGACAGTGCCGACTTGGAGCCCGAGGGCGGCGACGACGAGATGGAGACCGTCGACCAACAGGCCGGTCCGGGCGTCCGCCAGCGCGAAGAAGGCGGCCGTCCCGGCGGCGACGCCGGCCACGAAGAAGGGGAACAGCGCGAACCGCCGGCCGCCGAAGGTCCGGCTGTGGAGCCGCCACTCCTCGACGGCCATCAGCCGGACGAGATAGCCCGTCGACGGCGTCATGGCGACTGTGTCAGGGTGGCTTCGGCGACGTCGTCGTCGACCGACGCGAAGAACCGGTCGAGCAGCGCGTCGCCGTCCATGCCGCGGGGGCGCAACTCCTCCAGCAGCCGGCCGCGGTTGATGATGCCCACCTGCGTGCACACCTCGGCGGCCGTCTCGACGAAGTGCGTCGACAGGAACAGCGTGTTGCCGGCCGACCGGTACGTCTCGAAGAACTCCTTGACCCGCTCCTGCATGATGGGGTCGAGGTTAGTCAGCGGCTCGTCGATGAACACCACCTCGGGCTCGTGAACGAATGCCTGCGTCAACAGCACCTTCTGCCGTTCGCCCTGCGAGAGGTCGGTACAGAGGGTGTCGAGTTTGTGGGCGAACTCCAGGCGCTCGGCCCAGCGGTCGACCCGCTCGGCCATCGTCGCTTCTCCGAGGCCGCGGGCCGTGGCGGCGAACTCGAAGTACTCCCGAACCGTCAGGAAGGAAGGCGGCCGGCCGCTCTCCGGCAGAATACCGACGTGCCGCCGGGCCTCGACCGGCGTCTCGACGGGGTCGACGCCCGCCACGCGGGCCGTCCCCTCGTCGGGGCGGAGCTGGCCGGTCAGGATATTGATAGTGGTCGACTTGCCCGCCCCGTTGGGCCCGAGGAAGCCGTAGCACTCGCCGCCCTCGACGGCCAGCGACAGCGAATCGAGCGCGACGACGTCGCCGTACCGCTTCGATAGCTCCCGCGTCTGGATAGCCGGCATTCGGCGCTCGGTACGCACGCGGGGGGCCTATACCCTGCGGGCGGCTCACGGCCTAGAACGGAACTGCGACCCGCGAGGCGGGCGAAGAGAAGCAGACGACTACGGGCCGTTCGCGCGGTCCGGCGAGCAGTTGTTCCCGCGGCGGTCGTCCCGGGCGTCGCCCTCGTCGTCGGCCTCACCGTCGTCACCCGGTGGTCGACGGGGCAGGGGTTACCCTCCGGCGGTTCGTCGCTCAGGTCGCAGGTGAACGAGACGGTGTACTCTTCGCCGTCGACCGTGACCACGAACGTGTCGCCGAACCGCGAGGAGCGGTTCTGGAGGCTGTCGTCGTTGAACCCCTCGTAGTCGACGCTCGCCGGCCCGGCGTCGAGTTCGTCGCTCTTGTCGCAGTCGTGTTCGGTCAGCGACCCAGTACAGAGGACGTGGAAGTGGCCGCCCTGGTCATTGACCGTAACCGAGGTGTTCGAGTCGACTTTCGAGTCGCCGGCGTGGTCCGTGGCCGCGAGGCCATCGAGGGCGCCGACGGCCAGGCCTATCGCGGCCGCGACTAGCAACGCCCGAAGGGTCGTCCGTCTTATGTCCGTGACGTGCCGCTCGCCACGGTTCGACGTTTTGCCGAGCACGCCCGACTCTATAAACCATGAACGCGGTGCCAGTTGCCGCGGAGGGAGTAACTATGGCCCCCCGCTCCCGAACGTCCGGGTGTGACCGACTGGACCGACGACGACGTGCCCGACTGTGCGGGTCGAACGGTCGTCGTGACCGGCGCCAACAGCGGCATCGGCTTGGCGGCGACGGAGGCGCTCGCGGCGGCGGGCGCCCACGTCGTGATGGCTTGCCGGAGCGTCGACGACGCCGAGAGCGAACGCGAGGCGATACTGACCGACCTCCCCGGCGCGTCGCTGACCGTCCGCGAACTGGACCTCGCGGACCTGGAGTCGGTCCGGTCGTTCGCCGACTGGGCCGGCGACGAACTGGGCCGAATCGACGTCCTCTGCAACAACGCCGGCGTGATGGCCATCCCTCGGCAGGAGACGGCCGACGGCTTCGAGACTCAGTTCGGCGTCAACCACCTCGGCCACTTCGCGCTGACCGGCCTGCTGTTCGAGCGGTTGCGTGCCGCGCCCGACCCACGGGTGGTCACCCAGAGCAGCGGTATCCACGCCCGCGGCGAAATTAACTTCGACGACCTCCACGGCGAGGACGACTACGACCGGTGGGAGGCGTACGCCCGGAGCAAACTGGCGAACCTGCTTTTCGCCTACGAGCTGGACCGCC
>PXSE01000026.1 GCA_003022905.1 Halobacteriales archaeon QS_9_68_42 | reverse complement strand
TCGGCCGGCTCGAACTCCTCGCGTTCGCCCGAGAGCGTGTTCAGAACGCGGAGCGTCATTGTCGGAGGCTGGCCCGGCGGCGGTTTCAATCCGTCGCTTACAGCGCCGACTCGACGGCCCGGACGGCGTCGGCACCGTCCCGCCGACCGACCACCGCAGCGAGCGTCCCGTCGGCGGCGGCGGCCGCCTCCACCTCGACGCCCGCCGTCCGGAGCCGGCCCAGCACGTCGGCGAGCGCCGCGGCGTCGACGTCGCCCTCCGCGAGAACGGCGGTGAAATCGCCGTCATCGGCGGCGAAGGCCTGCCCCCCGACCGAGAGCAACGGGTCGTCGCCGTCAGCGGGGCCGACCCCCGACCGCATCGAGACGCTGGCACGACGGTCGGGCGGCTCGTGGTCGTCTAGCTCCTCGGCGTACCGCCGTAGGGCGGCGGTCACCGCCTCCTCGTCACCCACGTCGAGAAACCGGGCCGCGGCGGTGTAGTTGACCACCCCGGCCCGCAGTGCGGTCTCGAGGAACGGCCGCTCGCGGACGGCCTCCCGGGTCTCGGCGGCGACTGTCATGGGTGGCTCCTCTCGCCGACGGCCCAAGCCGGTGTCGATTCGGGCGGCGCCGGCCGTTGCTCGCGGGTGGTTTTTTGTCCGCGTCGCCCGACCGAATCGCATGGACGGCATCGTCTTCCAGCGGACCGAACGGCTCGAGTCCGTCGTTGAGTTCTACACGGAGCGAATCGGCGCCGAGGTGTGGCTCGAACAGCCCGGCTGCACCATCCTCCGGGCGGGCGGCTTCCGGTTCGGGTTCTGCGAGCGGAAGGGCGCCGAGACCGAGGGGATTCTCACGTTCGTCGTCGACTCGCAGGCGGCGGTCGACGACCTGTACGACCGCCTCGCGTCGGTCGCGGACGGCGAGCCGCGGTACAATGAGCGCTACGAGATATACCAGTTCTTTGCGACCGATCCGGAGGCCCGGACCGTCGAGGTCCAGTCCTTCGAGCACGACGAGTGAGTCAGGCGTCCGCGAGGAGCGCTTCGAACCGGCGCTTTCCCGTCCGGACGTACTCGAAGGTGTCGTCGAACCGGAGCACCTCGTGGGTGCAGGTGCCGCGCCAGCCGGTCTCGACAATCGCGGCCGCGATGGCGTCGAAGTCGACCCGGCCGAGGCCGACGGGCAGGTGCTCGTCGTTTTCGTCCATACGGGTGTCGTTGAGGTGGACGTGAGCGATTCGGTCGCCGTACTCCCGAAGGAACGCGGCCTGCTCCGTGCCGTCCATCCCGGAGACGTAGGCGTGGCCGGTGTCGAGACACATCGCCGCGTCGGTCGCCGAAAACAGCGCGGGGAAGTCGGTCGCGTCGACGAAGTCGTCCTTGGGGTTCTCGGCGCAGACGCTGAACCCGCGTTCCTCGGCGTATTTGTCCAATCGGCGAACCGACTCGTGGATAGCGTCGACGACCCGTGACTCCTCCCAGTGGAAGGGCCAGGCGAACGACCGCGCGTGGAGGACGCCCTTCTCGGCGCCGAACTCGACGGCGGCATCGATACTGGCCTCCAGTTCACGGCAGGCGCCCTCGCGGGCTGGCTCGTGAGGCGAGCCGATGTCCACGGTGTAGGGAAGGTGAACGATGATGTCGAGGTCGTGGTTGGCTGCGGTCTCTCGAAGGGTCGCGGCGTCGACGGTCTCTCGAGAGAATCGGGCTTCCATGTTCAACTCGACGTAGTCGAAGCCCGCCTCGGCGGCAGCCGCGAAGGCCGGCCGGTAGTCGCCGCCGTGCTCTATCATGAACCCCTGTCGGACGTCCATACATCGGGCTCGGCAGCGGCGGATAAAAACCATCCCATCGTCGGGACGTACCAGCAAGCCGCCCGCTTCCCGAAGCCCCTAAGAGCGGGCTGACCATTGTCTCGGACATGCAATCGCTCGTCATCGTCGCCCACGGGTCGCACCTGAACCCGGACGCGAGCACCCCGACCTACGAGCACGCCGACACCATCCGCGAGGCCGGCGCCTTCGACGAGGTCGGGACCGCGTTCTGGAAGGAGGAACCGTCGTTCCGGGAGGTGCTATGGACCGTCGACAGCGAGGAGGTGTACGTCGTCCCGCTGTTCATCTCCGAGGGCTACTTCACCGAGCAGGTCATCCCTCGGGAGCTCCGGCTCGAGGAGTGGGAGGAGGACGCCTGGGACTCGGACGGCACGAGCGCCACCCACGCGACCCTGGAGGCCGGCGACGTCGGCAAGAAGGTCCACTACTGCGGCCCGGTCGGCACCCACGACGCCATGAGCGACGTCATCGTTCGCCGGGCGGAGACGGTGACCGACGACCCCGAGGTCGGAGAGGAGTTCGGCCTCGCCGTCGTCGGCCACGGTACCGAGCGCAACGAGAACTCCGCGAAGGCCATCGAGTACCACGCCGACCGCATCGCCGAGCGGGACCGCTTCGACGAGGTGAAGGCGCTGTTCATGGACGAGGACCCGGAGGTCGACGACGTGACGGAGTTCTTCGAGTCGACCGACATCATCGTCGTGCCGCTGTTCGTCGCCGACGGCTACCACACCCAGGAGGACATCCCCGAGGACATGGGCCTGACCGACGACTACCGGACGGGATGGGAGACGCCCGCCGAGGTCGAGGGCCACCGGGTCTGGTACGCCGGCGCCGTCGGCACCGAGGCGCTGATGGCCGACGTGGTCCTCGAGCGGGCCGCCGACGCCGGGGCCGACGTGGGCGACGCCGTCGCGGAGGTCAGACGCCGGACCCGGGTTGCCGGCGCGAACGGGGCCGACGCGGGCGCGGGGGACTGACGTGAACGACGACCAGCTCGACGCCCTGGTGGCGGCGGCCGACGACGGCGTCGACTGCGACGGCCTCCGCGTCGGGCGTAGCGACGACGGCTACCGCTTCGAGACGCCCGACAGCGCCCGTACGGGCCTCGAGGAGGCTGGCCTCCGGTCGGTCGCCGCCGAGAACCCCTGGTTCGTCTCGAACTGGTACTACTGGTCGACCGTCGACCGGCCCGCCGCGGAGACGGCGTTCCTCCGCTGGCTGGAGGGCGCCGCCGGCCAGGCTGTCCCGGAGCGCTACGAGGCACTCGCGGAGGGCATCGAGGCCTCCTGGGGCGAACTCGCCATCGAGGTCACGCTCGGCGACGACGGCCACCGCACCTACGCGGTTCGTCACACTGAGGACGCCGACCGCGAGTACGGCGCCCTTGACGTCCACGCCGACCCGCTGGAGGCGCGCGAACTCGTCAAGTACGACGAGCGCGGCCGCTACCGGCCGCTGAAGACCGCCCCGACGCTGCAGACCGGGTGGGCGTTCGTCGACCTCGACGGCCGCTCGCTGGTCCGGGCCGTCGACGTCATCTATCCGGCGACGGTGACGAACTGGCACCTCGAGCGGGAGGGCAAACTGGACGTCAGCCACTGGCGGGAGACGATGGAGCGACAGACGGGCATCTACGGCGTCATCCGGACGTGGGACCGCGGCGAGGGCCACGAGCACGTCAACTGGGTCGCGGAGGCCTGCTGTGACGACTCACAGTGCCTGAAGCGCCGGGAGTGGGAGTACGACGACGAGACCGACCTGGAGGTCGACGGCGGCGACGGGGCATTCCCCTGCCGGGAGCCCTGCTCGCTTGTCGTCGCGGCGGCCCGGCAGTGGACCAAACTCGAGGGCGAGCAGTCGAGGACCTACGAGTTCGAGCTGACGCCCAGCGAGAAGGAGCAGATAGAGGAGATAATCGACACCGTCGCCGACGGCGAGGCCGACGACGTCCGAGAGGCCGACGTGTACGACGGTGCCAACCGCTACCGGGCGCGGTTCCTCCGGGGCAAACGGTTCGACGACGAGGGCCGGCTCTGCGGCGTGCCGACCGACGAGGAGTAGCTACAGGTAGTAGCCGGCCACCGCACACAGCGCCGCCGCGAGCACCGAGAAGCCGCCGAAGAGGAACTCAAGGCCGTCGGCCGCGAACAGCGCGCCGGCGGCCAGGAGAACGGCGACCACGCCCAGCACGGCAACGGGGATGACCCGTAGCGCCGAGGAACCGTCGGAGACGGCGGTCGGCCGGGAGCTACCCCCGCTTCCGGGGGTGGCGAGTTCGGGGTCGACCTCGACGGGTTTGTCGTCGGGCGTCCGGTCGAATACCACGTCGACGAACCGCTTCTCCTGGCCGTGGGCGGCGACGACCTTCAGTTTGCCACGTATCGTATCGCCCGGCCACTCGCGGGGGTTCAGCGCCTTCACCCGCACCGATCGGCGCTCGTCGCCATCCACGTAGTGGTTGGCCGCCTCGAGCCGCGCCATCTCCGAGAGTTCGTCGTCCAGGTGGAGATGGACGTGGGTCGCCTCGCCGTGGTTCGACAGCTCGACGACGAACGGGCCGTCGGTTTCGAACCGCTCGTCGACCTCGAGGGTGTGGAGCCCGCTCCGGTTGACGTCGACAGCGAGGGTGTCCATCACGAGGGAGGGTGAGGCGGTGAGAACAAAAAGCCTCCCCTCGAACGCATCGTTCCGGCTGTGGTCACGACGCCGGCGCGCCGGTTAGGCCGCCGCCTCCTCGCGCATGTCCGGCGGCAGCAGGTTCGGGATGCCGTCCTCGATGGGGTACTCCTCGCCACACTCCGTGCAGACGAGACGGCCCTCCAGTACTTCCTCGTCGTTCTCCCGGATGACCTCGAGGTCCAGTTCGCTCTTGTCGAGCGGACAGCACAGGATGTCCATCAGCGACTCCCTCATACCGTCGTCTCGGGGGGGCCGGGGGAAAAGTATGGCGGGTCACGACGCGGCAGCGACGCCGTTTTGACGGCGGGCCGCAAAGCGAACCCCGTGACGGGCGGCACCTACACGCTACTACTGTGGCGCTCCGACCCGGCGACGATCGAGGTCGGCGCTCTCGGCGAACAGGAGTTCCCGGCGGGGTGGTACGCCTACACCGGCAGCGCGCTCGGGGCCGGCGGGTTCGCCCGGGTCGACCGCCACCACGAACTCGCGGCCGGCGACCGGACGACCCGCCACTGGCACGTCGACTACCTGCTCGGACACCCGGGAACGGAACTCCCCGGTGACGTGCGCTCGCCGGGCGCGGACCGCGAGTGTGCCGTCGCCCGACGACTGCCGGACGGCCCGGTCGAGGGGTTCGGTGCCTCCGACTGTGACTGTCGCTCGCATCTCACACACGGCTCGGAACGGTTGCGCGAACGCGTCGCCTCGCTCCACCGCCGGAACGGCGAGTGATAGTAGTTACTGTGACTGTTCCCCAGTACGACCGTTGTCCGTCATTTCCTCGTCTCCGCCGTCGGAGCACAGCGTGTCCGAGACCGCATATATCAGGCCATCGTCGCCGGAGTCCTCCGAAGCGTCTAGAAGATGCCGGTCATGGCCGTCGAAAACGATGCTACGAGTCAGTAGAACCGTTGCGAGAACAATCCGCACCTTCCTCACGTTTATAACGTCCAGCATCAGCTGTAGTGTTCGACGAACTCCTTACGCCGTCGCGCCGACCGGTTCGCCGAGCAGCGAGACGCTCACGACCGAGGATTCGACGTGCTCGAGCGCCCAGTTGACGACGGTGTGGCCGAACAGGCCCGGGCCGACCGCGAGGCCGAGGAAGATGAGCCACTCGCGGGCGCCGTACCCCGACAGCGGCGCCCCCTGAAGGAGCGCGACGACCAGAAGCGTCGCGGCGCACGCCGCGTACACCACGAGGACGTACGGAACGAGCGCGACGCGCTGGCGGAGCGACCGGCCGACGAGGACGTAGATGGCGGCCATCGCGGCCCCGAGCACCGCCAGGGCGTTGCCGTACAGGGGGTCGTCGCCCCGCACCGCGGCGCCGGCCAGCAGGTCGCCGGCGGACATCGCGGCCATCCCGACGACGGCGACGGCGATGCCGGCAGTCCGTCGCGGTCCGATTCGCTCGTCGAGGACGAAGGCGGCGCCCAGGGCGACGAACAGCGGTTGCGACTGGACGAGCGTGACGCTGGCGGCGACGCTGGTCCATGCGAGGCTCTCGAAGTAGGCCGCGAAGTGAACGGCGAGGGCGGCGCCGGTCGCCGCCGCGACGGCCCAGTCCCGCCGGCGGAAGGCCGAAAACTCCCCGCGGTGCCGGGTGAACAGGAATGGCACGACCAGGAGCGTCGTCAGCAGCACCCGGTAGAACGCCAGTACGACCGCGGGCGCCGAACTCCACCGGACGAGAACGGCGCTGGTCGAGACGGCGGCGATGGCGACGGTCAGCGCGGCCATCGGCGGCGTCCGCTCCTCGAGACGACCCAGCACGGCCTTCTCTCGAACCCGGGCCGGCAAGTCGGTTCCGCAATCCGTTCATCCCCCGGGGCTGGCGGGTGTATGGACGACGCCCGAGTCGGTGCGCTGTTCGTCCTTTGTCCGAGGGCGGGGTTCGGCACGCCCGGCGTCCTCGGCGTGGTGGTCGGCGACGCAGGACTGTCGGTTCTGACGGTGTGTCCCTACGGTTCGGCCTGGCGGCGGCGGTCGTGTAGACCACACCGACCGCTCGGGGCGAACTACGGCGCCTCCGGGGCCGGAACCTGGTGGTCGGCCTCGCGCTCGTCACGGGCGCGGACTCGGCCGTTATGATCGGCGGCGGCTTCGTGTCGATCGGCGTCGTCGTGGTTCCGCGCCGGTAGGTGCGGTTACTCCAGCAGTTCCTTCGTCTTCCCGTGGCGGCCGCGGAACATCGGCTCGAAGCCGACCCACCCGAGCGGCGACACCGCTCGGCCAAGGGCGCCGCCGGGCAACTGGTACTCGACGCGGTCCGAGAGTACCGTCGCGCCGTCGTCGGCGAAGAACCGGTGGGTGTGCTCCCAGGTCGGGAACGGGCCGCCCTCCATGACGTCGTGGAACATCGCGGCCCCCCCGGACTCGGTCCGTCGGGTGATAACGGAGGTCCACTCCTGTCGGGGGCCGACGCCGAACGGCCGCATCGAGAGGTCGATGCGCGACCCCGCATCCAGCACCTCGGGGCCTGACTCGCCGTCCGGGCCGGTGACGCGCCGGACCTCGAGGTTCATGAATCCGGGCGTCAGCGCCTCGAGACCGTCGACCGTCGAGTGGAACTCCCAGACCTCCTCGAAGGGCGCCCGGACCCGCGCCTCCCGCGTGTACGTGGCCATGTCGGCGGTACGCACCCGAGCGTCAAAACGGCACGGACGACGGAGGGACCCGCGTTACTTCAATCGTTCCTGGAGGAAGGAGGGGTGTGCGGCCTCGACGCCGTCGATGGAGAGAATCCGTTCCTGGATGACCTCGCCGACCGCGTCGCCGTCGGAGGCCCGGACCTCGGCCATCAGCATGTGGTCGCCGCTGGAGGTGTACAGCGACTCGACTGCGTCGAGGTGCTTGAGTTCGCCCGTCACCTCGACGTACCGCTCGCTGGCGACGTCGATACCCACGAGGGCGATGGACTTCTCCGAGAGCTTCTTGGGGTCGACGTCGGCGGAGTAGCCGACGATGACCCCCTCGGACTCCAGTTTGTCGATGTACTTCCGGACGGTCGGCTTCGATACGTCGGCTCGTTCGGCTATTTCCGCGTAGGAGGCCTGGGCGTCATCCTCCAGAACGGATAGAATCCTGTCCTCCGTTTCCACGCTCATGGAGATGCTCTTTTACGTCCGTGAAAAAATATCTTCCGAATCTGAAAACAGGGGTCGCCCCCGCGTCGATCTCGGTGTCGCAGTTTACAGCTGTTGGAGATGGCGGCCTTGACCCTAACAACGATAACATCGTGAGGTACCATTAAGAGGGTTCCGGTGGCAAAGCAGTCGTATGACGCTCGAGGATATTGACCGCGTCGCCGTGCTCGGCGCGGGAAGCATGGGCCACGGTATCACGGAAGTCGTCGCCATTGCCGGCTACCCGGTCACGATGCGCGACATCGAGACCGAGTTCGTCGAGGACGGCTACGAGGACATCGAGTGGTCGCTTGAGAAACTCGCCGAGAAGGACCGCATCGACGAGGCGCCCGCCGAGGTGCTGGACCGCATCGAGGCCACGACGGACCTCGGGTCCGCCGTCGCCGACGCCGACCTCGTCATCGAGGCCGCCCCCGAGGAGCTGGAGATCAAACACGACATCTTCGCCGATCTCGAGGAGATGGCGTCCGACGACGCGGTTCTCGCCTCCAACACCTCCTCGCTTCCCATCACCGACATCGCCGAGGCCACCCGCTCGCCCGAGCGGGTTGTCGGCACCCACTTCTTCAATCCGCCGGTGAAGATGGACCTCGTGGAGGTCATCCACGGCGAGGAGACCGCCGACGCCGCGGCCGAAGCCGCCTACGAGTTCGTCGAGTCCATCGACAGGACCCCCATCCACGTCCGCAAGGACGTCCGCGGGTTCGTCGTCAACACCGTGCTGGGACCGTTCGGCGACGAGGCCGCCTGGATGGTCTCGGAGGGCGAAGCCGAGATCCGCGAGGCCGACGCCACGATGGTCCACGAGCGCGGCTACCCGATGGGACCGTTCGAGCTGTCGGACATGACCGGCATCGACATCGGCTACCACGTCCGCAAGGAGGCCGGCCAGCCGATTCCGCCGGTCGTCGAGGAGAAGGTCGAGGCCGACGAGCTTGGACAGAAGACCGGCGTCGGGTACTACGACTACGCCGACAGAGAGGCGTCGGAGACGCCTCAGGCAGACGGCGAAGCCGTCGACGGCGACGGCGCCGACTACGACCCGGAGGACGCCTCTGATGCGTTCGACTGGTTGCGGGTCGAGGCCCGCATCATCAACGAGGCGGCCGACCTCGTCGGCAACGACGTCGCCACGCCGGAGGCCATCGACACCGGCCTCCGTCTCGGCGCCGGCTTTCCCGAAGGTCCCTGCCGGCGGGCAGACAAGCTCGGTCTCGATGGAGTGCTAAAGAAACTCGAGTCGCTCCACGAGGAGTACGGTGAGGAGCGGTACGAACCGTCCAGCTACCTCCGCGAACTGGTCGAGGCGGGGCGCACGGGCGAGGACGCCGGATCGGGCTTCTACGAGTACGGCGACGACACCGACCGGGATTACACCACGATCAACGCCGGGTTGGACGACGACGGCTTGCTGACGGTCGAGCTGGACCGCCCGGAGCGGCTGAACGCCATCAGCCCCGACCTGATGGACGAGGTCGTCCACCTGCTGGAGACGGTTGATGCCGGCGAGGTCCGGTGTGTGCTGTTCGAGGGCGCCGGCGACCGCGCGTTCTCGGCCGGCGCGGACATCACGGCCTTCAGCGGCTACGAGCCACACGAGGTCGAACCCGGCGAGGTGTACCGAGCCATTGAGGAGTTCCCCCGCCCGACGGTCGCGAAAATCGACGGGTTCTGTCTCGGCGGTGGCCACGAACTCGCGCTGGCCTGCGATCTCCGGGTCGCGACAACCGGCTCGGAGTTCGGCTTCCCGGAGATCGACCTCGGACTCATCCCGGGCGGCGGCGGCACCCAGCGGACGGTCCGGATGGTCGGGGACGCCCGCGCCAAGGAACTCATCTACCGCGGCAACCGCATCTCGGCCGAGCGGGCCGAAGACTGGGGCCTCATCAACCGCGCCGTCGATCCCGGGGCGTTCGAGGACGTGGTCGGGGAGTTCGTCGACGACATCGTCTCGGGACCGCCGGTCGCCCTTCGGAAGGCAAAGCGGGTTATCAACCGCGGCCGCGACCAGGACCTGGGCGCCGGCCTCGAACTGGAGTCCCAGGCGTTCGGCCTCCTCCTCGAGACCGACGACATGATGGAGGGTGCGGAGGCGTTCATGGCCGACCGGGAGCCGGAGTTCGAGGGGAAGTGAGATGAGCGGCTCCGAGCCGGCCGGAACGCCGACCGACGACCTCGAGGCCGTTCTCCGGTCGCACGGCCTGTTCGAGTGGCTGAACCTCGACATCGAGACGGTCGAACCGGGCCGCATCGTCTTCGAGTTGCCGTTCGACGAGAAGTTCGCCAACATCGCCTCGGGGACGGTCCACGGCGGCGTCACGGCGACGGTCATCGATACCGCCTCCGGGTTCGCGCTGCGGTCGACGCCTGCGCGTCGAGGCGGAGGTGGTCCGGGCCGGCGGGTCGATGGGCGTCACCGAGTCGGAGGTGACCACCCGACACGAGGGCGAACGGAAGGTCGTCGCGGCCGGCGGCACCAGTTACCGGCTGTTCCGGGAGGAGCGATGAGCGACGAGCCGTCGGTCTTTGCGGACACCGAAGAGGGCGACACCGACGTCACCCAGGGCCGAACCATCACCGAGGCGGACGTGACGAACTTCGCCGGCGTCTCCGGGGACTTCAACCACCTCCACACCGACGCCGAGCGGATGAGCGAGTCGATGTTCGGCGAGCGCATCGCCCACGGCATGCTCGTCGTCTCGGCGGCGACGGGGCTACTGTGGCAGGCCCGGTCCCCCGAGGAGCGGGAGGCCGTCGTCGCCTTCTACGGCATCGACGACCTGCGGTTCCGACAGCCGACGTACGTCGGCGACACCATCCGCGTCGAGACGGAGGTGCTCGAGACCCGCTCGAAGGACGAAGGCCCCGGCAACGGCACCGTCCGGACCGCAGTCGAGGTCAGAAACCAGCGTGACCAGACGGTCGTCTCCTGTGAGATGACGACGCTACTGCGGTAGCGGGACCCCGCCATTCGAGACCGTCGCTCCTGTCGGGAACGGCCCGTCAAACTACTACAGAGTGTCGAGCCACCGTGTGGATAGATACCATCCCTGTAATTACCAGAAAACAGTTAGCATAATAAAAATAAATATGTACCACGCGTCTCACTTTACACCTGCATTATGAAAGATAAATCAGTATTGGTAATCGGAGCGGTTGCCCTCCTGACGGTTCTCGCGGCAGTTTCGGGCTCGATAGCGGTGGCCCAGACGGACAGCTCCGACGACGGCCCCGACATCTCGAATTACCAGGTGACCTCCGACGGCGACGAGATAACGGTCTCCTTCGACAGCAACGAGACCCTCGTCGACATCGAGGTCGACGTTCGCGGCCCCGACAACGGCACACTGACCGAGGAAGACTTCGATGGCAGCCGGGTCGAGGGCTACGAGGCGACCTATCAGGCCGGCGAGGACGGCGACTACACCCTCGAACTGGTGACCGCCAAGGACTCCTCCAACGACGACGGCGCCGACGACGGCGACTACAGCGACTCAGCGAGCGTCCAGACGTCGGACAACGGCACCGCGACCGCCTCGCCGACGCCGACCGCCTCGCCGACGCCAACCGCCTCGCCGACGCCGACCGCCTCGCCGACGCCGACCGACGAAGAGACCCCAATCGACGACAACACGCCGACCGAGGACTCGATGGACGACGAAACGCCGACCGACGGCGACTCGATGGACGACGACGAGACGGAGTCGCCCACCGACGGGGATGGCGCAGGATTCGGCGGTGCCATCGCGGTCGGCGCGCTACTCGCGAGCCTGCTGCTGTTCTATCGGCGGCACTGACGGTCCCGTAGCGCTTCAGTCGACCGATTCTTTCTTCGACGCTCGCTTTGGGTCGTGCAGCATCGACCGTATCGCCCGGCGGCACCCCCTGTCCGTCGGCGTCGCCAAGCGGGGCTACCTATTACAGTGAGAGAGTCCCGGCGTCGACGGCGCTTTGCGCCGTCTGCTCGTGGCGTCTCCGACGCCACGCTGTCGTCGGGCCATGCCCGACTGCCTGAGGGATCTCCGATCCCTCTCTGTTCACGCCGGGCGTGAATCGCGTTCACTTTCACTCCACTTGCCACGGATTTATGCCGGGCGAGGTCGAACGTCCGGTAACTCAATCGCCGAAACTAATCCGGAAATACTGGGGTCCTTCCCGCCGAGACGCGCCACCCGGCGCTCACAGTACCCCTGCCCCTGGGTCGTTCGAAAGACGCGAGGCGTCTTTCGTGATGACGAGAGACTCCGTCTCTCGAACCACAGAAAGGGCAGGCAGGCCGATGGCACGGCCCGTGTCCGGCCGCCGTCAAATGGCGGCCGGTCGCCCGATGCGGTATCGGGCGCTGTGCGAGCGGATACCGCGTCCCTGCCGGGACGTGCAACACGCCACACCCTGCAAAGGGCCGAAGTACCGAGCACAAACCGGAGTACGCCCATGCGGCGGAATCTTGCCTCCGTCGATGTCGGGACCGCCCCGACCCCGAGCGCGGGGAAACCCCGGCCTGAACGCCGGGGAGGAAGTCAATCCTCGTAGGCGAGGCTCATGACCCACTGCGAGAAGGCGTCGCTCTGGGGATCGATCTCTTCGTCGCCGACGAACGGCGAGAGCATGTCCCCGGCCATGAGCAGCGAGAAATCGAGGTCGCGGGGGTCCCGGACGGGCGCGACGAGGTAGGTGTTGTGGCCATCGTACACCGTCTCCTCGCGCTCGACGAGGCCCAGTTCCTCGAGTTTGTCGATGATGCGGCTTCCCTTCCGGGAGTCGACGTCCAGCTCCTTCCAGAACTCGCTCTGGTGGATGCCACCGGTCTCCCGGATCAGCTGCAGCCCTTCGCGCTCGACGTCGGAGAGGTCCTCCTCGACGGTGGTGCTCATTACGTCCTACTCGGCCGGCCGGCGGTTTAAAGTCTGTCGTCGACCCGCTCGTAGGGCGTCCTGCAGGGCGGTCCGTCCGCGAACTCGAAGGCCCGCTCGGTGCCGAGTCGGACCAGCGACGACGAGCGGGTGCCGAACCCCTCGGCGTGGACGCAGACGCCGAACTCGTGGTCGCCGAGCACCTCGCCGGCCCGCCGGGTCCAGTCGGCGGCGCCCTCGCCGTCTGTCGGTTCCAGCGCCGCGACCAGCCGTTCGGCGTTCCCGGCCTGCCGCCGGCCGGCCTCGGGACGGGCCGCCGGCACGAACCACTCGCCGTTGGCGCCGACGTTGACGACGACGTGGACGCCGGGCGAGAGCGCCCGCGTCCGGTGGCCCTCGAGCGCCTCGCCGCCGCCATTCTCGACGAGCAGGCAGTCGGACGCGTCGGCGGCGACGAGGTGGAAGGGGGCGTACTCGCGGGCGGCGAGCTCGGCCTCGACACGCTCGACGGCGGCCGTCGCGGTCCGCTCCTCAAGGGCGTCGGTTACGAGAAGCCCCCTCGAGCGGTCGCCCTCGCCGGCCGTCCAGCGGTTGGTCACAGCGACGAGGACGCCCGCCTCATTGTAGCCGATCCACGTTCCGCCGGCGCGCTCGTCGCGGGGCGCCAGGAACCGCGGGTCCGAGCCGCGGATCGACGGCGCCGACGACGGCCGACCGAACCGCTCGTCACGGTTGGCCGCCACACAGACCGGGGCCGCCTCGAAGGCTCGCCAGGCCACGATAAGGGTACACACGCCCCGGCCTACGGGTCGGCGTCGGTTAAGTTCGACCCGCCCTCGGTGTCCGTCCCCCCGAGCAGTCGTCGGACCGCCCCGCGGTCGGCGGTGCCCGAGGCCGTCCGCGGGAGTTCCGCCGCGAACCCGACCGTCCGCGGGCGCTTGTAGTCGGCCAGTCGGTCCCGGCAGTGGGCACGCAGGTCGTCGGCCGTCGCCTCGCCGTCGAGGACGGCCAGCGCGGCCACCCGCTGGCCCCACTCCTCGTCGGGGAGGCCGACGACTGCACAGTCGGCGACGGCCGCGTGGCTCCGGAGGGCATCGGCCACCTCCGTCGGGTCGACGTTCTCGCCGCCGGTGACGACGGTGTCGTCGATTCGGCCCTCGACGTGGAGGCGGCCGGCCTCGTCGCGGTAGCCCCGGTCGCCGGTCCTGAGGCCGCCGTTGAAGACGGCTTCGGCCGTCGCCGCGTCGTCGAGATAGCCCGGCGTCACCACGGCCCCGCTGACGACGAGTTCGCCGGTCTCGCCGGGGTCGCAGGGGGCGCCCGCCTCGTCGACGACAGATAGTTCCGCGAACATCAGCGGGTGGCCGACCGACTCGGGGTGCTCGGCGGCGGCCCCGGGACGGGCGGTCGCTATCTGGGAGGCCGTCTCGGTCATCCCGTAGGTGGGCGCGACCGGGACGGCCCGGTCGTGGGCGCGCTCTACCAGGTCGGCTGGACAGGGCGCCCCGCCGACGAGGACGAACCGGAGGTCGGGCATCCGGCCGGCCGCAAGCAGTCGCTCGAGCATGGTCGGCACCACGGAGAGGCAGGTGGCGTCGGCCGCCCGGAGCGCCGCCAGCGTCTCCCCGGGGTCGAACCCCCGCTGGACGGACAGCGCCGTCCCGTAGAGAACCGACCGGTAGACCGGCGCCAGCCCGCCCATGTGGTGCATCGGGAGGGTGACGTGCCAGCAGTCGTCGGGGAGGAGTCCGAGCCGGAACGCCGAGGCCGTCGCGCTGGCCAGCACGTTCGCCAGCGTGAGCACGACCCCCTTCGGGTTGCCGGTGGTCCCGGAGGTGAACATCACGACCAGCGGCTCGTCGGCCGTCCACTCCGGCAGGTCGAACGGCTCCGGGTCGACCTCGGCCAGCCGCTCGGCGCCGGCCGACGGGGCGTCGAGCGACAGGACCGGGGCGTCAGCGGCCGCCACGACGGCCGCCTCGGAGTCGCCCGAACAGACCGTCGCACGCGGGCGCACCCGCTCCAGACGGGTCTCGAACTCGGCGGCGGTCAGTCGGGGGTCCAGCGGCACCAGCGTCGCCCCGAGGCGCTGGGTGGCGTGGACCAACTCGATGAACTCGGCCCTGGTGGGCGAGGCGACTGCCACCGCGTCATCGACGCCGACGTCCCGGGCCGCGAGCCGACCGGCCAGCACCTCGACCTGTCGGTCGAGGTCGGCGTAACTCGACGCCGTCTCGACGTCCCCCGCCGCCGCCAGCGCCGTCGACTCCGGGGTCGCCTCGGCCCGGATGGCCAGCCAGTCGCGCATCGTCTCTGAACCGTTCAGGGTGGAGGGATATTGCCTTTTCCCTGCGGAACAGCGACCGTCCCGTCGGCGACGGGCGCGACTCCCTCACGGAGGTCGGCGGCGAGGCGGCCACCCGTCGCCAGCCCACAGGCCGGCCCCCCGGGCAGCGAGGCCGCGAGGTGGACCGCCCCGGCCCGGGCCACCGCGCCGTCTATCGTCGTGGTGACGACCGCCGAACAGCCGGCATCGCGGGCGGTTCCGGCCGCCGCCCGGGCGCGGTCGAGGCCGCCGAGTGCCATCGGCTTGCAGACGACGACGTCGGCCGCACCGCCCTCCACGACTGCCTCGACGCCGTGCTCGAGGAGGCCCTCGTCGAGGGCGACGCCCACCTCGCCGCCCGAGAGCGCGGCGTGGCCCGCGAGGTCCGCCGCCGGCAGCGGTTGCTCGACGAACGCGACGTCGAACGCGTTGAACCGCGCGAGTGCGCGCTCGGCGGTCGGCTCGTCCCAGGCGCCGTTGGCGTCGGCCCGCAACTCCACTGCGGGACACCGCGCCCGGACCGCATCGAGGCGGTCGAGGTCCCGCCCGAGCGACCCGGCGCCGACCTTGAGCTTGACCGCGGGGTAGCCCTCGGCGCCGGCCTCGGCGACGGCGGCGGCTGTCGCCTCGGGGTCGCCGTCGCCCACCGTGGCGTTGACCGGCACCCGCTCGCGTCCGGGCCGGCCGCCCAGGTGCCGATATAGCGGCACGCCGTCGCGGCGCGCCCGGGCGTCCAGCACCGCCAGCGAGACGCCGTGTCTGGCGGCCGGGCTGTCGTCGAGCGCGCCGCGCTCGAGGGCCGCGACCGGGTCGTCGACGTCCTCCAGGGCCACCGCACAGTCCTCGATGGATTCAGTCCACCCGGATAGCGGCGTTGCCTCGCCGAGGCCCTCCCGGCCGCCGACCGTCGCGCGGACGAGGAATCCTTCCCGGGCGTCGATGGTGCCGGCAGCCGTCTCCAGCGGCCGGGCAAGCGGCAATGAGAAGCGTTCGGTTCTCATAGCAGGGCGGGTAGCGCGAACCCGGCGGCGAACAGCACCGAGTGCGCAAAGAGCAGTTTCCCGGTCCGCTCGAGAGCGGGGTTCAGCGCCTCGCCGCCGGTCCGGGTCCAGACGGTCTCCCCGAGGCTGGCCGCAAGCGGCGCCGTCAAAAGCGGCGACAGCACCGTCGGCGCGTAGCCGTCCAGCCAGAAGACGACCGGGGCGACGTAGGCCATCCCGACGAGTGCGGTCCACTCGAGGCGACTGGCCCGGTAGCCGAGGATGACCGCGAGCGTCCGCTTGCCGGCCGCGGCGTCGGTCTCCCGGTCGCGGATATTATTCACCACGAGGATGGCCGTCGAGAGGCCGGCCGCGGGCAGGCCCGCGACGACGGCCGCCGCCGGGACCGTCCCCGCCGGAACCCCGAGCGGGAGCGGCGTCGTCACCGCCTGGACGTAGTAGGTGCCGGCGACGGCCACGAGGCCGAAGAAGACGAACACGAACAGGTCGCCGAGGCCGCGGTAGCCGTACGGTAGCGGCCCGCCGGTGTAAGTGACCCCGGCGGCCACCGAGGCGAGGCCGACGACGAGAATCGGGAGGCCGCCGACGTAGACGAGGTAGACCCCGACCAGAACCGCCAGCCCGAACGTGCCGACCATCGCGCGCCGGACTGCCTCGGGTTCGATGAGGCCGCCGGCGGTCACGCGGGTGAACCCCTCGCGGTCGTCGGTGTCGGCCCCTCGGACCGCGTCGTAGTAGTCGTTGGCGAAGTTGGTTCCGATCTGCAACAGCAGCGCGCCGACGAGCGCGAAAAGCGCCGCCAGCGGCGCGAACACGCCGTCGTGGACCGCCAGCCCGGTCCCCACGACGACGGGAGCGCTGCCGGCCGGCAGCGTCTGTGGCCGGGCCGCCATCATCCACGCCCGGGTCCGCGAACCCGTCTCCGTCATTGTCGGCTCTCGGGACGGCACTCCCAAAAGACCGGGGGAAACGGTGAGGCCGGGGAAACGGCGGTCCCGCGGACGGGCGCAGTGCCGCCGCTCGTTGCGTGGCGGCGAAAGAAGGACGAGTTGGCCAGTTACGCGGCGGGGGTGGCGTCGTCGACGGAGTCGGTGACGTCATCGAGGCGGTCCTGCAGGGTTTCGGTCTGGTCTTCGATCTGCTCCTGGAGGTCCTCGAGGCGGTCCTCGAATCGGTCTTGGAACTCCTCGCTCTGTTCTTCGAGCTCGTCCTGGAGGTCCTCGACGGCCTCCTCGAGCTGGTCTAAGGCCTCGGTGGTCTGGCCCTCGAGGTCCTCATGCGCCTCGAGGACGGAGTCGATCTGCTCGTCGAGGGTATCGAGGAACTCCTCGAGAAGCTCGTCGACGGAGCCGGAGCCGTCCTCGAGGTTCTCCTCAAGGACGTCGAAGGCGTCGGTCTGGCCGTCCTCGAGGGTGTCGAGCTGGTCGTCGATAGTGTCGCGGAGGTCGGCGACGACGTCCTGATCGCCGGGGACGGCGGCCTCGATGGCGTCGAAGTAGGCCTCGAAACCGGTGCGGACGAGGTTGTTGCTGCGCTCGGTCACGTCACGCGCGGGGTCGACCGTCTCGACGAACCGCTCGTTCACGTCCTGCTGGACTTCGATGGTGCGCGTCACGACGTCGTGGGTCTGCTCGACGGCGCTACGCTGGGCTTCGAACACGGCACTGACAGGGGAGTCGTTCTCGCTCATTGTACCTGAATGGACGGGACGGAGGGATATAAACTTTACCCTTCTATACCATCTACTACCGGTCAGATACACTCAATACCAAAACGTCCGGGTACGGTGGGGTCGGTACCGCCGGGTACCGCTCCGGAACGCGTCGGCCGCAGGACCGCCGTACCCGGTTCGATTGCGCGCACGCACGTCAGTAGTACCAGTCGTACTCGTCGAAGTCGGGCTCGCGGCCCTCGTTGAACGCCTGCCGGCCCTCCCGGGCCTCCTCGGTCATGTAGCCGAGGCGGGTCGCCTCGCCGGCGAACACCTGCTGGCCGACCAGGCCGTCCGAATCCATATTAAACGCGTACTTCAGCATCCGGACCGCCATCGGCGACTTCGAGAGAACCGCCTCGGCCCACTCCAGGGCGGTCTCCTCCAGGTCCTCGTGGGGGACCGCCTCGTTGGCCATCCCCATCTCGACGGCCTCCGCCGCCGAGTAGGTCTTCCCGAGAAAGAACACCTCGCGTGCCTTCTTGTGGCCGACCTGGCGGGCGAGGTAGGCCGACCCGAAGCCGGCGTCGAAGGAGGCGACGTCAGGGTCCGTCTGGAGGAACTTCGCGTGCTCCTCGCTCGCCAGCGTCATGTCGCAGACGACGTGTAGCGAGTGGCCGCCGCCGACGGCCCACCCCGGCACGACGGCCACGACCGGCTTGGGGACGTGCCGGATGAGCCGCTGGACCTCGAGGACGTGGAGTCGTGGGGCGTTCTGGGACTCGGCGTCAGTCGTCGCTCGCGGGTCGCTTCCCTCCCCGCTCGCGTTCTCCGAGGCGCGTGGCGCCTCGCTGTCGACGGCTTCTGCTCGCGGGCTTCGCTCGCTCGCACGGCCCGAGGAGCTTTGCTCCTCGCTGTCGCCGTCTGCTTGAGGCGTCTCCGACGCCTCTCCGTCTTCGTACTCGTAGCCCGCCTCGCCCCGGATGCGCTGGTCGCCGCCCGAGCAGAACGCCCAGCCGCCGTCCTTCGGCGACGGGCCATTGCCGGTCAGAAGGATACAGCCGATGTCGGTCTGTCGCTTCGCGTGGTCCAGAGCGGTGTACAGCTCGTCGACCGTCTCCGGGCGGAACGCGTTGCGGACCTCCGGCCGGTCGAAGGCAATGCGGACCGCGCCCACGTCCGTGCCGCGGTGGTAGGTGATGTCCTCGAACTCGTCGGTGACCGGCTCCCAGCG
>PXSE01000025.1 GCA_003022905.1 Halobacteriales archaeon QS_9_68_42 | reverse complement strand
GCTCGTCGTCTACCTGAAGGGCGCCTGCATGGGCGCCGCCGACACCGTCCCCGGCGTCTCCGGCGGCACCATCGCGGTCATTCTCGGCGTGTACGAGCGCCTCATCGCCGCGCTCACCTCGGTCGACCCGCGGGCGGTCCGCCACGTCGCCTCGCTCCACACCGCCGGGGGCCGCGCCGCGCTCGCGGAGGACCTGCTCGGAATGGACGTACCCTTCCTGCTCGTCCTGGGTGCCGGCGTGTTGTCTGCGGCCGCCACGATAGCGTCGGCGATGAGCGTCGCCGTCGAGCGGTATCCGGCGCCAACGAACGCCTTCTTCTTCGGTCTCATCGCGGCGTCGGCAGTCGTCCTCTACCGCTACGTCGACGCCTCGACGCCGGGTCGTGCGACCGTTGCCGCCGTCGGCGTCGTCCTCGCGTTTCTCGTGACCGACCCCGCGCTGTCCCAGGGGGGTGACGGGACCACGCCGCTGGTGCTGTTCATGGCCGGAGCCATCGCCATTTCCGCGATGGTCCTCCCGGGCGTTTCGGGGGCCTTCCTCCTCTACGTGATGGGACAGTACGAGCCGGCAACCCGCATCCCCCGGGACATCGCAAGCGGTGCCGTGGCCGCGTTCGGCGGCGACGTCGGACCGCTGCTGGAGGCGCTCGTGCCGTTTCTCGCGTTCGTCGCGGGGGCGTTCGTCGGCCTCTTTTCCGTTGCCTACGCGGTCCGGGCGGCCCTGGAGCGCTACCGGGAGGCGACGCTCGTCTTTCTCGTCAGCCTGATGATCGGGGCGCTCCGACTGCCCGTCTACGAGGTCCGGACGAACGTCGAGGGGACGACGGCGGAGACGGCGGCCGTCGTGGCCGTCCCCCTCCTCGTCGGCGCGGGACTCGTGTTCGTGCTCGATCGCTACACCGACGACCTGGAGTACTGATCATGGCCGGCCGACCGACGCTGACGACGCTGACGCTGTTCGTCGTGGTGTTCGGACTGCAGGCGTTCGGCGGCTTGTTCGGCCTCGACACCTCAGTCTTCGTGCTCGCGTGGCCGCTGACCGACCGGCCCGCGGCGGTCGTCTTGAGCGTGTACGCTCACGGCGGTCTCGGGCACTTGGCGGCCAATATGCTGGCGCTAGCCATCTTCGGCCCGCTCGTCGCCTACCAGACCACGCCGACCCGGTTCCACGCGTTCTTCGTCGTCTCGGGCGCCATCGCCGGCGTCGTCCAGGTAATCGCAACGCTGCCGTTCGAGCCGACGGGCGTCCTCGGCGGCAGCGGCGCCATTTTCGCGCTGATGGGCTACCTGCTGGTCGGTAACCGTGCCTCCTACACGGCGCTGTCGTGGCTGCCGCTCGGGACGGCCGGGTCGCTGCTGCTGTTTGCGGTGCTTGCGGCCGTCGTGACGCTGGCGACGGCCGCGCCCGGCGTCGCCCTTGTGGCGCATTTCACCGGCTTTCTGGTCGGACTGCTGGCCGGTCGGGCGCGACTGCTACACCCGTCGAGCGCCGACCGGCGGCCGGCCGCGGACTGATAGTGGTTACTGTACGTCAGTACCGGATCGACCGCACGCTGTCGTGCGGTCGTACCGATAAACAGTTACAGCAATCACTATGATACGAGTCACAACACGGAAGACCGGGGCACTCGGAATCCCGGGTATGTACGAGGCGGTCCACGCGCGCCCCGACGGCGAGGCAACCGTCGCCCGCCTGGCCCGGACGGCGGCCGACTACGGGTACGATGGGGTCGTGGTCCGGAACCACGGCGACGCCCGGGCGGAGTACGACGCCGAGGCCGTCGCCGACGAGTACGGTCTCGACGTGGTCTCGGCCATCGAGATTCGCACGGACGACCCGGGACAGGCGGGCGGTCTCATCGGCAACTACCGCTCGAAGGTCGACGTCGTCTGCGTCCACGGCGGGCCGCTGAACCGCTTCGCCGTCGAGGAACCGAAAGTGGACGTGCTGGCCCATCCCATGCGCGACGGCGACGTCAACCACGTGCTCACGAAGGCCGCCGTCGAGAACGGCGTCCACCTGGAGTTCAATCTCGGCCGGGTGCTCCGGGCCGACGGCGGCCCCCGCGTGCAGGCCATCCAGGACCTCCGGAAGCTCCGGGAACTGGTCGAGGCCCACGACGCCCCGTTCGTGGTCTCGGCCGACGCCGCCTCCCACCTCGAACTGCGGGCGCCGCGGGAACTGTACGCCGTCGGCGAGGCCGTCGGGTTCGACCGCGGGACCGTCGAGGCCGGCCTCCGGGCGTGGGGCGAGTTGGCCGAGCGGAACCGACGGCGGCGCTCCGAGACGTTCATAGAGCCCGGCGTCCGTATCGAGGAGCATGAAGAGGACCCATGAGGAGCACGCCGCCCGGTTCGACGCCATCGCCGACGAGTACGACGACGACAAAAGCGAGGAGTACCGCGCCTGCGTCTCCCTGGTCGTCGAGGCGGCCGACCCCGCGGCCGACGAGACAGTGCTCGACGTGGGCTGTGGGACCGGCGCCATCGGCCTGCGGCTCGCCGAGTCCGCCGACCGCGTCGTCGGCCGCGACGTGAGCGAGGGGATGATGCGGCAGGCCGAACGGAAGGCGGCCGAGCGCGGCCTCTCGAACGTCGAGTTCGGCGAGGGCACCTTCCGGGACCCGGCCGTCGACGTCGCCGATGTCGTCGTCTCGAACTTCGCGATGCACCACCTCTCCGACGGAGAAAAGCGTGAGGCGCTGGAGGTCATCGCCGGCCTCGGACCGCGCCGGTTCGTGCTCGGAGACGTGATGTTCTTCGGCGAACTGGACCCCAATGAGCCGTTCTACAGCCCCGAGGTCGACGACCCGGCGACGGTGGGCGTGCTGGCCGACGCGCTGACCGACGCCGGGTTCGCTCTCGTCGGCGTCGAGAAGGTCCACGAGCAGGTGGGCGTCCTCGTCGCTGACCGGACGGCGCTCTAGAAAACGTGGTACAGCATCGCGTAGATGGCGATGCCCATGGTGAACGAAATCAGCCACAGTGAGGCCGCCACGCGGCCGGCGGTCCGGTGGCGAGTCTCGTATATCTCATCGACGGAGTGGGTGCTGCCGATCAGTAGCGCGTAGAAGACGAACGGTACACAGACGATGGCCAAGGAAATGTGGACGAACAGGAAGGGCAGATAGAGGTAGGTTCGGACGACGGCGGGGCCGGTGAACTCGGTCGGCCCAAGGACGGCCACCCGGTCGCGAGGCTGACGACGGCGTTGACGTGCGGTATCGCCTCCAGCACGCCCCGCGGACTTGGGAGCGCCTCGACGGGGAGCATCTGCAGGGCGGCGCCGAACACCAGCACCAGCGACACCGCGGTCAGGACGGCGGTCAGCGCCGGCACGTGCTCGCCGGCCCACGTCCGGGTTTCCATGCCCACCGGTACGGACGCCCGGTGGATATGTGTTTGTGATTCGACGCCGGAAGCGTCGATACGTCGACTTCTGCTGTCGTGTGCTAACGCTTATCACCCCGTGGCCCGGATGTCGGAACGATATGCGCGGATCAGAGCCGGAGGGTGCCACCCTCTACGAGTGTATCGACTGCGGTGACCGCCAGCAGGACCCCGACGCGCGCCTCTGTTCGTGCGGCGGCTACCTCAAAAATATCGGCGTCAGCCGGAGTTTGTGACGATTTCTTTCGGCGTGCCGCTGGCGCCCGGACGTCGATCCCGGCGCCGCTCTTCGGCGCGTCCTCGGTGGGAATTTGCGTGGGTGCCGTCTTCGAGCATTCTACTGGCCCCTGACGTAGCACAGAAGGGCAATGCGTGGGACCGGATTTGAACCGGCGCGGCAGAACATGCGTGGGACCGGATTTGAACCGGCGGACCTCTACAGGACAGCGCCCTCAACGCTGCGCCGTTGGCCTAGCTTGGCTACCCACGCACGCAGCGTCTCGCCGCAGACGTGCGTAGCCCGGGGGGCGATAAAAGGGCTTTCCTTCGTCGACAGACCGGTCGGCGGCCCCCGATTCCGGGCTCGGTCCCAATCGTCTTCGCCGCGGAAATCGTCCGAACGTGCCGGCGGGAGGCGGAGCAGCGAACCGGGGTTCCGAGTTTCCGTCCGGAACTCGAAGGCGAGACCCGGCGGCCGGCCCGTGCCGCGGAACGCGGAGGTCGACTACCCCACTCTGCTCGCGCTATCGCTTAGTTGAAGTACGTACCGACAGTTTCCCCCATATGGCAAAGTACTCGACCGGCGGTGTCGGAGGCGACTCCAGCGGCGCCTGCGAACTCTGCGGGGCCGAGGACCGCACCCTCGAGACGGCGACGGTCGCCGGCGCGCAACTCGAGGTCTGTTCGGAGTGTGCCCAGCACGGCGAGGACTCCAGCGGTGGGTCCGGTGACGGCGACAGCGGCCGCGAGGAGCAGGACCGCCGCAGGAAGGCCGCCCGGAACGCCGCCCGCATCGACGACGCCCGCAAAGTCGACACCGACTTCGAGGAGGGGACGAATTACGAGGACGACCCCCTGCCGTATCTTGTCTCCGACTACGGTGCGGCACTGGAGGCCGCCCGACAGGACGCCGGCCTCCGGACCGACGAACTCGCCGCGGAACTGGACGTCGACGAGGCCGACGTCGTCGCCGTCGAGCAGGGCCGCGCCGCCCGCGCGAATGTCGGCGGCTCGGTCATCGGGGCGCTCGAGGACCGCCTCGACGTCGAACTCGCCGAGGAGTAGCCGTCCGGTTCCGACCCGCTTTTGTCGCCGACGCTCCTACTGGCGGGCATGACGTCCTCGCTCGCACCCGACGACCCCGAGACGCTCGCCTTCGAGGCCACCGTCGAGTCCGGCGGCAGCGGCGTCGTCCTCTCGGAGACGTACTTCTACCCCGAGGGCGGCGGCCAGCCGGCGGACCGCGGCACCGTCGACGGCCTCGACGTGCTCGACGTCCAGGAGCGCAACGGCGAGGTGGTCCACACCCTCGACGGCACCGTCGAGGCCGGCCGGACCGTCGAGTGCGCGGTCGACTCCGAGTTCCGGCGGTACTGCCGGCGGGCCCACACTGCAAGCCACGCGCTGTACGGCGCGGGGCGACGACTGCTGGACGACCTGGGGTACGGCGGGTTCGGAATTGGAGAGGAGAAGGTCCGCGTGGACTTCACCA
Organism: Halobacteriales archaeon QS_9_68_42; assembly: GCA_003022905.1. Next base: position 5,577 of record PXSE01000025.1, on the reverse strand, counting down.
CCACCACTGACATCGACGACAGGACGCTTCTGGAACTGGAGCGGCTGGTTAACCACTGCGTCTGGGAGAGCCGCGAGGTGACCTGGGAGCGGCTCCCCCGCGAGGAGGCGCTGGACCGCGAGGACGTCGCGTTCAATACCAAGACCGAGGAGGGCATCACCGGCGAGACGGTCCGGGTCGTCGAAATCGACGGCTGGGACATCGCCGCCTGCGGCGGCACCCACGTCCGCAATACCCGCGACATCGGCCCGGTGACAGTGCTGGAACGGTCCAACCCCGGCGAGGGACTAACCCGCGTGGAGTTCGCCGTCGGGCCGGCCGGCATCGACCGTCGGGTCGCCGAGAAGGGCGCCGCGCTGGAGGCGGCGGCGACGCTCGGCACCGGCGTCGATTCGCTGCCCGACGAGGCCGAACGGTTGCAGTCGGAACTGTCGGAATTGGAGGCCGAGCGGGACGAACTGTGGGACGGGCTCCTCGATGCCGCGGTCGCCGAGGCCGCCGCCGACGCCTTCGAGCGCGACGGCCGGCGATGGGCCGCGGGCGTCGTCGACGCCGACGCGAACGCCCTCGCCGAGCGGGTCAGCGACCGCCCCGACGACGTGGACGTGCTGGTGCTGGTGACGCCGGCCGGCCAGCTGGCGGTCGGGACCGGCGGCGACCCCGAGGCCGGCGACGTGGTCGACGAGGTGACAGAGGAGTTCGGCGGCGGCGGTGGCGGGTCGCCGGCGGTGGCGCAGGCCGGCGGCCTCGGCGCCGACGGCGAGGCGGTTCTCGCCCACCTGCGGGACGAGTAGCGAACGGACGATTTTTGCCACTCGCGGCCGAGTCCCGGACATGGAGCTTTCGCCGGAGCAGGCGGCCATCCGGGAGACCGTCCGGGGGTTCGCCGTCGAGGAGATACGCCCGACTGCCCGGGAGGCCGACGAGACCGAGACGTTCCCCGAGAAGGTGTGGGACGGCCTCGCCGACCTGGAGCTGACGGCGATGACCGTCCCCGAGGAGTACGGCGGCCTGGACGTCGACGGCATGACGTACGCCGTCGCCAACGAGGAGGTCGCCTACGGCCAGCTGGCGGTGGCGACGGCGCTTTCGGTCCACTGTCTGGCAACGTCCTGTATCGCCGAGTTCGGCGACGACGAGCAAAAGGAGCGGTGGCTGCCGGAGATGGTCGACGGCCAGCCGGTCGGCGCCTTCGCGCTGTCGGAACCGGACGCCGGCTCGAACCCCGCCCAGATGTCGGCCGAAGCCCGCCCCGAGGGCGACGAGTACGTCATCAACGGCACGAAACAGTGGATAACCAACGGCGTCCGCAGCGGCGTCGTCATCCTCTTTGCGAAGACCGAATCCGACGACCCCGGGACGGTCACCCAGTTCGTCGTCCCGAAGGACGCCGACGGCCTCGAGGTGGGGAAAAAGGAGGAGAAGCTCGGCCTGCGGGCCAGCGACACCACGACGCTGGTCTTCGACGACGTCCGGATTCCGAAGGCCAACCGGCTGACGCCGGAGGGCCGCGGGCTGTCTGCGGCGCTGTCCATCCTCACGGGCGGCCGGGTGGGTATCGCCGCTCAATCGGTCGGCCTCGCCCAGTCGGCGCTGGACCTCGCCGTCGAGTACGCCACCGAGCGCGAGCAGTTCGACGGACCCATCGCGGACATCCAGACCATCCGGCAGAAGCTCGCCGAGATGCACACGAAGACCCAGGCAGGACGGCTACTGACGTACGACGCCGCCCGACAGCTCGACGAGGGACGGCCGCCGTCGATGGCCGCCAGCACCGCCAAGCACTTCGCCAGCGAGGCGGCCATGGACGTGACTAACGAGGCGATACAGGTCCACGGCGGCTACGGCTACACGACGGACTTTCCGGTCGAACGGCTCTACCGCGACGCGAAGATCACCACCATCTACGAGGGGACGACCCAGGTTCAGAAGAAGGTCATCGCTCGAGAGCTGCTAGAGTGATGACGGGCGTGGGCCACGAGACACTGGTGTTCGACCTCGACGGGACGCTGGTGCGGCTCGCCGTCGACTGGGAGCGGGTCGCCGACGCCGTCGCCGGGGCGCTCGAGGAGCGCGGCGTCTCCCCGCCGGAGAACCTGTGGGCGATGCTGGAGACGGCGGAGGCGGCGGGCCACCGAGAGGCCGTCGAGGCCGTCATCGGCGAGTTCGAGCGCGACGGCGCGCACAACTCCGAGCGGTTGCCGGCCGCCGGCACCGTCCCGTCGGGCCGGGTAGGGGTCTGCTCGCTGAACTGCGAGGCGGCGTGTCACATCGCATTGGAAACCCACGGCATCGACGGCATCGGCGCCGTGGTGGGCCGAGACACCGTCCGGACGGAGAAGCCCGACCCCAAACCACTTCTGGAGACGGTGCGACGGCTGGACGGCGAGCCCTCCGAGACGCTGTTCGTCGGCGACAGCGAGCGCGACGAGCGGACCGCCGAGCGCGCCGGCACCGACTACGCCGACGTCTCCGAGTGGCTCCGGGCGTACGCGTAGACTGGAATCCCGATACAGAGCCAGACGACGGCACCGACGCGGACGGCAAACTCCGCCCGTGTCGGCCAGTCCGGCAGGGTTACGAACAGCGACAGCGCGGCGACGACCGGCGCGCCGACGACGATAGTGAGAACGAAGGTGGTCTGCATCACCCACCCGTGGTCGACCCCCTCGGGGTCGGTCGTCTCGACGCGCTCTGGCATGGCCGCGAGTCGGGGCCTCGCCGGGTAAGCGGTTACGGTTCGGGGGCCTTCGGCCCGCCGCGGGCGGAGTAACAGCGTTTAACCCGGCCCGTAACTCACCACGGGGTATGCGCGCGAAGGACATCCGCGAGGGGGCGGGCGAGGACCCCCTGACGATGCTGACGGCCTACGACGCGCCGACGGCCGAACTGGTCGACGAGGCCGACGTCGACATGGTGCTGGTCGGCGACTCCGTGGGCAACACGCGCCTGGGCTACGACTCGACGCTACCGGTAACCGTCGATGAGATGGCCAGCCACACCGCCGCCGTCGCGCGGGCGGTCGACGACGCGCTGGTCGTCGCCGACATGCCGTTTCTCTCCTACGGGGCCGACGAGGGCGACGCGATAGAGAACTGCGGCCGGATGCTGAAGGAGGCCGACGCCGACGCGGTGAAACTCGAGTCCGGCCCCCACACCGTCGAGCTGACCCGGAGGCTGACACGGCTCGGCATCCCGGTGCAGGCGCACCTCGGCCTGACGCCACAGCGGGAGAACGAGACCGGCCTGTTCCGGCAGGGCACCGACGAGGAGTCCGCCCGGCGCATCATCGAGTTGGCCCGCGACCACGAGAGCGCCGGTGCATTCTCGCTCGTGCTTGAGCACGTCCCCGCGAACCTCGCTCGCGACGTCACCGACGCCATCTCAGTACCGACAATCGGCATCGGCGCCGGCCCCGACTGCGACGGCCAGGTACTCGTCATCGACGAGGTCGTCGGCCTCTCGGAGGACACCACTCCCTTCTCGAAGGCCTTCGGGGACGCCCGCGGGGAGATGCGGGAGGCCATCGAATCGTACGCCGGCGCCGTCCGAAACGGCGAGTTCCCCGCCGAGGAGCACAGCCACCACGAGGCGGACGTCGAGGACGTGTACTAGCGCGGGGGTACGAACCGGTCCGACGGCGCGCCACGCTCGACTCCTGGTGGAACGGAGCGGCGTGCGGTGACTACCCTGTGCGACGCAGAGCCCTCCGTGCGACCGTCGGTATCGCCCCCCTCGGGGGTGTAGCTGGAGCCGGTCCGACGAGCGGCCCGACCCAGGAAGTCGATTGACGAGGAGCGAGAACCGGCCTCGAGCGGGTCAGTTACAGGTGGTCGGCGTCGATTTCCATGATGTCGGCGGCCTCCTCGGGGGTCGCCGGCTTCCGACCGACGTTGCGGGTCAACTCGGCGGCCTTGGCAACCAGTTCGCCGTTCGTCGCCATCTCGCCGCCCGGCAGGTAGAAGTTGTCCTCCAGACCGACCCGGACGTTGCCACCCATCGACAGCGCGCCGGCCGCCAGTTGCCACTGGTCCTCGGAGATGCCGATGACCTGCCAGTTGGCGTCGTCCGGGACCTGGCGGACCTGGTGGGCGAGGTTCTCGATGGTCGGCGGGATGCCGCCGAGCACGCCCATGATGAGCGAGAAGTGGATGGGGTGCTCGAGGGTACCCGACTTCAGGAACGGCCGGATGTTGCCGACGTGGCCGGTGTCGAAGCACTCCAGTTCCGGCTTGACGCCCGCGTTGTTCATCGCCTCAAGAAACGACTCGATCTCGTTGAACGGGTTCTCGAACACCATGTCGAACACGAAGTCGTCGCGGGACTCGCTATACTTCGCGTAGTTCATCGACCCCATGTTCAGCGCCGCGATGTCCGGCCGGACCCCCTCGACGTACTCGATTCGGGAGTCGGCGGGTTCGTGCAGCGCCCCCGTCGAGAAGTTGATGAGGATGTCCGTCCTCGCGCGCACCTCGTCGTAAATCTCCCGGTAGACCTCGGTGTCGAAGGTGGGCGAGCCGTTCTCGGTGCGGGCGTGGACGTGTGCGACCGCGGCGCCGTTCTCGCGGGCCTCGGCGGCGTCCTCGGCTATCTCCTCGGGCGTGTAGGGGATGTGCTCGCACTGGTCGCGGGTGGTGAGCGCGCCGGTCAGCGACGCGCTGATTATCGCCCTCTCGGGGTCGTTGCCTTTGACGGATTCTTGTTCGATTGTCATGGGTTGTGATGTGGGTCGGTTGGTTTGCGTCGATGGTCGTCGGCTATTCGTCGTCCGGGCGGCCCTTCCAGTCGGGCATCTCGTCGGTGAGGAAGGAGTTGAACCCCTCCTCGGCGTCGTCGCTCATCGCCAGCATCGTCACGATCTCGCGCATGTAGTCCAGCGCCTCGTCGAAGTTCATCTCCCGCTGGTTGTAGAAGGACTCCTTGCCGAGCTCGATCATGAACGAGGAGGGCCCGACGAGGTCGTCGACGAGCGCGTCCAGTTCCGCGTCGAACTCGTCGGCGGCAACGACGTCGGTGGTAAAGCCCATCTCGTGGGCAGTGGCGGCGTCGAACTGTTCGGCGGTGAATAAGTACCTGAACGCTTGCTTCTCGGTGACCGTCCGCATGACGGGCACCAAGGCCTGCGCCGGGAAGATGCCGATGTCGACCTCGGGGAAGCCGAAGGTGGCCTCCTCGCTTGCGACGACGAGGTCGCAGGCGCCCGCCAGGCCCATCCCGCCGGCCAGACAGTAGCCCTCGACGGCGGCGACGGTCAGGGCGGCGGTGTCGACGGCGGCCTCGACGAGGTCCTTCATGCCGGCGAACCCCTCGCGGTAGGCTTGCGACCCTTGGCCGATGGCGCTCGCCATCGACTTGACGTCGCCGCCGGCACAGAAGGTGCCCCCGGCGCCGCGGACCACGACCACGCGGGCGTTGCCGTCGTCGGCGAACTCGAAGGTGTCCAGCAGGCCGCCGATGACGTTCTGGTTCAAGGCGTTGCGGTCCGCCTCGCGGTCGATGGTGGCGCGGACGACCAACTCGTCGTCGGCCACCGACACCGCCAGGTCCTCGTTGCCGAGTTCGTCGCTCGTGACCATT
>PXSE01000024.1 GCA_003022905.1 Halobacteriales archaeon QS_9_68_42 | reverse complement strand
TTCCCGTTCCTGCTCGACACGTACGTCGGCAACCACCTGCTGAAGACGGTCGCGCTGAACGACACCCTCGAGTCGGAGGGCATCGACGGCATCATCTCGGGCATCCGGTGGGACGAACAGGAGGCCCGCGCCGACGAGACGTTCTTCTCGCCGCGGCACGACCCCGACATCTACCCGCCCCACGACCGGGTCCAGCCCATCCTGCAGTTCGACGAGTCCGACGTCTGGGACGCCTTCTGGTTCTACGTCGTCCCCGAGGCCGTCGAGGAGTACCCCGACGACGGCTACGTTCCCGCCGAATACGACGACCTGCCGAACGACCTCACCCACGAAGACATCCCGGTCTCGCCGAAGTACTTCGCCGGGTTCCGGTCGCTCGGCAGCGAAATCTCGACCGAGAAGTCCGACGAGGAACCCGCCTGGCTGCAGGACCTCGACAACACCACCGAGCGCGCCGGCCGCGCCCAGGACAAGGAGGACCTGATGGAACGGCTGCGCGACCTCGGGTACATGTAGGAGCGGTTCGCTCGCTGGACGGACGACGGGGCAACCGCGGCCGCCCACCCGAACCGCCACCCTCAAGTCGGGAGCGGTTGCTTCATTCGACGGTGTATGCGTTCTTACGGATGACGCCTTTGAGAACACGTCCTCTGGTCGGCGTCGTCGGCATCCTCGTGATCGCCGCCAATCTCGCGTTCGGGTTCGTCGGCTGACCGACCGCTTCCCCCGCCGACAGAAGTGCGTACCGTCCGCGGCGTCGCCGGCTACAGTTCCGCCCGGACTCGCCGCGTTATCTCGTCGACGTCGTACTCGTCTTCCGCCTTGCCGAAGACGACGGCCTCATCGACGCGGACTTCGAAAACGCCGTGGTCGCCCGTGACCAGCGAGACGCTGTCGACGTCGGCGCCGAACGTCGACAGCAGCGCCTCCGCGAGGTCGACGGCGCGGTTCAGGAACCCACACGGCACGCAGTACGCTATCTCGACGTCGGACATGCCGCCGGGTAACGGCTCCCCGGTCATATCATTGCCGACCGGAAATGCCGGGCTGGATCGTCATCAGGATGACGGTGACCACGAAGACGGCCGTGCCGGCGGCGTACGTGGTCGCCGAGGCGGCCGCCGCCAGGGCCGCGCCGCCGCCGACGAACCCGCCCAGAATTGAGGCGACCACCGGCAGCGTACAGGAGACACACGAGAAGAGGCCGATGACGCCCCCCGCGAGGACGCTCCTCGCGTCGATTGCCGTCAGGTACACCAGGTACGAGAGCACGGCGTACCCGAAGGCTGTAAACGGGACGAGGGCGACCCGCACCGTCTCGCCGCCGTACAGCAGGGTCGGCCCCCACCCCGGCGGGAGTTGTGTCAGTTCGACCGACAGCCCGGTCGTCGGAGTCCCGCCCGGGCCGACGACGCCCCCGGCGACAGCCAGCACGAGCAGGTAAGCGCCGGCGAGCGCACCCGCGAGCAGTCGGGTCCGGGTCGCCGCAGGCGGGCGCGACGTCCACAGGAGCGCCCAGGCGCTGGCGGTCACCCAGACGACCGGAAACGCCCAGTAGGCGGTCGGCCGGCGGTCGGTCACGAGCGCGTACACGAGTAGCACGAGCAGGAAGGTGTTGGCGACGACGGCGGTGTAGACGAGCGCTCGGCGGTCGTCCTCGTCGAGCGATTCGGGTCCGAACATCAGACCGCCAGCGAGTCAACGACGACGGCGACCAGGAGCAGTCCGAGGTAGGCGTTGGAGGCGTGGAACGCCCGGAACGCGGCCGATTCCGTGCGCTCGCGGTGGAGGCGGACGACGGCCCATAGGAACACGCTCCCGAGGCCGACGGTGACGGCCGCGTACAGCCACCCGAGGCCGGCCAGTGCCGTCAGCACGCTGGCCCCCAGGAGCGTCGCCCCGAGGTACAGCAGGACGTGTTTCCGCGTCTCCGTCTCGCCGCGGACGACGGGCATCATCGGGAAGCCGCCCCGCTCGTAGTCGTCCTTGTAGGCCAGCGCGAGGTTGTAGAAGTGGGCGGGCGTCCACAGGAAGATGACCCCGGCCAGCACGAGCCCGGGGACCCCGAGCGTCCCGGTGACGGCGGCGTAGCCGATGAGCGCCGGCAGCGCGCCAGCGGCACCCCCCAACACGGTGTTCTGGACGGTGTTGGGCTTCAGCACCAGCGTGTAGATGACGCTGTAGAAGCCGATGGCCGCGAGCCCGAGGGCGGCGACCAGGGGGTTCACCGAGAGGAACGCTCCGAGGGCGGCGACGGTCAGCAGGCCGCCGAACGCCAGGGCGTTCCGGACCGGCACCTCGTGGGTCGCCACCGGCCGGTCTGCGGTCCGCTCCATCCGGCGATCGACGTCCCGCTCGAGGACGTGGTTGAACGTGCCGGAGGCGCCGATGGCGAGGACGCCCCCGCTCAGCGTCGCCACGACGGTCCGGACCGTCGGCGTTCCGGCGAGCGCCATCCCGGCGCCGGCGACCAGACACAGCAGCCACATCAGCCGCGGCTTCATCAACTGGAAGTACGCCCACGCGGTCGTCCGGACTCGCGCTACGCCGTCGAGATCCGAGAGCGGCTCCGGCTCCGGTACCGGCTCCTTGGGGGCGAGGGCCGGGTCCGAGTTCGGGTTCGGCTCCGTCGCGGCGTCGTCGGTCCCCGTCTCGGCCTCGAGGTGCCACGCCAACGCGAGCACGAGCGACGCGAAGATGGCCATCGCCACCAGTAGGTGGAGGCCGGCGACGCCGGTGCCCGTCGCCACGAGCGCGCCAAAGGCCGCTTGGACGGGGTAGAGGACGAGCGCGACGGCGAGGGCCGCACGGCTCCGGCCCCCGAGATCCGACCACGCGAGGAGCGCGGTCGCGGCGACGAACAGGCCGACGAGAAGCGCCGCCGCCCGGTGGAGCAGAACCACGAGGACGGCCGGCGAGGCGAACGCCCCGCCGCAGGCCGGCCAGCCGCCGCAGACGGCCGCCGCGTCGGCCAGCGCTGCCGTCGCTCCCACCACGACGAGTACGTAGACGCCGACGACGGCCGCCGCAAGCAACGACGTCGTCGAGGGTCCACGATCCATAACTCGTTCTTCGTGTGCGCGCACTTAGACTCCTTGCTTCCGAACGCCCTCGGGGAAAGTCAGCAACTATTTACTTCGGTACTCCGTAGCCAACAGTAATGAGAGTGAGCCGTCTTGCCCACGCGGCACTGGGTCTCGTGCTGTTGCTGCTGGCGGCGGACCCCGCTGTCGCCCAGAACAGGAACGTGGACCTCATCACCGACCTGAACCAGACGCTCCTGTACGCCGCCATCCCCATTACCATCCTCGTCGAGGCGATCCTCATCTACGCCGTCGTCAAGTTCCGGAACAACGACAACCCCGAGCCGACGCGAGAGAACCGCCGTCTCGAGATTACCTGGACCGTCGCGACGGCCATGGTCCTACTGTTCGTCGGCTTCGCCTCCTACCAGGTGCTAGCCGTCGAGGAGGTGGGCAACCCGGTCCCCGGCGAGGAGGACCGCGTCGAACCGGAGGTGTCCGAGGACCTCGAGGGCGCCGTCGGCCCCTACGAGTCCGAGGACGACGCCGTCGAGATAGAGCTGCACGCCTACCGGTACGGCTGGGAGGCGACCTACGAGGGCACCGACGTGACGACGAACAACGAGATACGGATACCGACCGACCGGCCAGTGTACATCCACATCACCTCCGACGACTGGCTCCACATGCTGTCGGCGCCGGACCTCGGGCTCAAGCAGACCGCCTTCCCCGGCGAGTACAACACCATCAAGACCAGCGCCTACGAGTCCGGGAGCCACCAGTACTACTGCACCGAGTACTGCGGCGTTGGCCACTCCCAGATGAACGGCGAGTTCATGGTCATGGAGGACGACAAATATGACCAGTGGCTCTCCGAGCAGCAGGAGTCGGGCGACGACGAGGCCGCGAGCGACGAGAGCGAGTCTACCGGCGACGGCGAGCAGGACAGCGGACCCGAAAACGCCTCCGGCGGCAGCAACGCTACGGCCACCGAGGCCGCCGTCGGCCCCGCGGCCGGCGCCTGAGACGGCTCCTTCTCGTCCGCCCTCGGTCGGCTTTGGGAGGGTTTTTACTCCTCCATCCGAATGCTCCGTGTATGAGCGTCGACCACGACGAGGGCCACGAGGGCCACCTGCCCGCGGTCGAGGACTGGCCGAAGGGCTTCGGTGAGGCCTCCTGGTGGCCCTTCGTCACCGCCGCCGGTGCCGCCGGCTTCTACGTCGGTGCGGCGCTGTTCGTCCTCGGACGGAACGACATCCTCAGTCCGGCCGTCGGCGCCGGCGTGTTCATGCTGAGTTCGGTCGCCTTCCTCACCGGACTGTACGGCTGGCTGTACCACGCCTTCGTCGTCGACTTCTGGGAGGGCGAAGCCGACGACTACGGCTTTCCGCTGAAGCTGACGATGCTCCTGTTTCTCGTAACGGAGGTGGCCACCTTCGGCGCCGGATTCATCTACTACTTCTTCATCCGCGGGTCGGGCGTCTGGTCCGAGGAGGCACTGCCCGAACTCGTTGTCTCCGGCGACGTCCTCAGTTCGCTCGTCATCGTGAACACCCTCATCCTGATCGGGAGTTCGTTCACGATGCACTACGCCCACCACGCGCTCCTGAAGGACGACCGCACCCGGTTCGTCCGACTACTGGGCGTGACACTGGCGCTCGGCCTCGTCTTCCTCGCGGGCCAGGTGTACGAGTACTACGAGTTCATCGTCCACGAGGGGTTCACCATCACCGAGGGCGCCTACGGGTCGGCCTTCTACGGCCTGACGGGCCTGCACGGTCTCCACGTCAGCCTCGGGGCCGTGCTGTTGGCCATCGTCTTCATCCGCGCGCTCTACGGCCAGTACTCCCCCGGGAAGCACACCTCCGTCAGCACCGTCTCGATGTACTGGCACTTCGTCGACCTCGTGTGGGTGTTCCTCGTCGTGGTGCTGTACGCCGGCGCCATCGTCTAAGACGGACTGCTGTACGTTTTTTCGACTGCGACCGTCCGCCTCGAGTACCCCTCGTCGGAGACAGTCACTGCAGTCCGTGCGACGCCGGACTCGGAGTCGGCCGCCGCCACCGGCGGCCGGCTTCCGGAACTCTCTCTACGGTTGCCCCCATACGACCGACAATGGGCCGTCGCCACCGTCTCGCGCTCGCCGCCCTGCTGTCCGTCGTCGGCCTCGCCGCGCCGGCGGCCGCCCACGGCGCGGGCCTCTCGACGGCCGGCGGGCGCTCGCTTTCGGTGCCCACCTGGCTGTTCCTCTCGACGGGCGGCGGCGTCGTCGGCGCGTCGTTTCTCCTCGCGTCGTTCGTCACCGACCGGTCGTTCATCCGCCGGATTCACGCCTGGCGGCGCGGCGGCGCCGTCCCCCTCGAGCGGGGGCTCCGTGCCCTCGGCGGGGCCGTCGGGGTGGCCGGCCTGGCGTTCGTCCTCGCGGTCGGCGTGCTCGGGCCGCGGGACCCGACCCGGAACGCCGCCGTCCTGACCGTCTGGGTCGGCTGGTGGTCGGGCTTCACGATGAGCACCTACCTCGTCGGCAACGCCTGGCCGGTGCTCAACCCCTGGCGGGCGCTGGCCGGGGCGCTCCCGTCGCTGGACGCCGCGTACCCCGAGCGGCTCGACGCCTGGCCGAGCGTCGTCGGGTTGCTCGCGCTCGTCTGGCTGGAGGTCGTCAGCCCCGTCGCCAACCGGCCGCGGTTCCTGGCGGCCGTCGTTGCGAGCTACACCGTCCTGACGCTGGCCGGCGCCGCGGCCTTCGGGACCGACGTCTGGTTCAGCCGCGTCGACCCCATTTCGCGGACCTTCCGGTACTTCGGCCGCATCGCGCCGCTGTACTACGACGACGGCCTCCGCCTCCGCCTACCGGGCGCGGGCCTCGACGAGCCGAAACTCGTCACCTCGCGGGCCGAAGTCGCCTTCGTCGTCGCCGTTCTCTGGGTGACCACCTACGACGGCCTGGTGGCCACGCCGCTGTGGCGTCGCTTCGCGGTGGCCGCCGTCGAGGCCGGCCTTCCGCCGCGCCTGCTGTACCCCGCGGCGCTCGTGGTCGGCTACCTCGCGGTGCTCGGCGTCTACGCGGCCGCGGTCCGTCGGAGCAAGCGCCGGGCCGAGACGTACCTGCCCGCGGACGCGCTCGCACGGCGGTTTGCGCCGTCGCTGCTCGCCATCGCCGCCGGCTACCACCTCGCGCACTTCCTCGGGTACTTCCTGGAGTTGGCCCCGTCGCTCCTGTCAGCAGGGCTGGCGCCGCTGTCGCCGCCGGCGCCCGTCGCGCTCGTGTTGCCGGCGTGGTTCGGCGGCGTCGAACTCGCGGCGGTCGTCCTCGGGCACCTGCTGGCCATCTGGGTCGCCCACGCCGCCGCCTACGAGCTCTTCCCGGGGAAACTCCAGGCCGTCCGGAGCCAGTACGCCGTCACCGCCGCGATGGTCTGCTACACGATGGCCAGCCTCTGGATAGTCTCACAGCCGTACACGGTCCCGCCGTACGTCTCGTGACCGACCCCGCGACCCCGCCCGAGCGGTCCAGTCCGCCCGCCGACGCCCCCGACCAGCCGGCCGTCTGCGAGCACTGCGGCGATTGCTTCGCCGACGAGCGCCTGCTGGCGCTCCACCGCGGCCGGAGCCACCGCGAGGCGCTGACCGACGACGAGAGCGAGGCCTACCGCGAGGCCAGAGCCGAGGAACGCGATGAGGTCCGGCTGTTCCGGCTGAAGGCGCTGGCGGCGCTGCTTGCGCTGTACTTCGGGTTCATTTACGTGTACGCGTTCGTTCTGTAGACTACACCGCGGTGAGGACGAGAATCAGTCCGGTGCCGGCCATCAGGAGCGCGACGCCGACGAGCACGACGAGGAGGTACTCCTTCTCGGTGAACTCCCGTGCGGACTCGGCCNNNNCCTCCGCGACCTGGAGTCCGTCACGTTCCTCGGCCTGGTGACGTTCCAGCCGACGCCGCTGGGGCTGGCGGCCTTCGGCATGCTGACGGTCGGCACCCTACTCGGGTCGCTGCTCCTGCTCGTCGTCTTCGTCTCCCGGCGCTACGCCGACGGGGGCGCCGACTGACCTGCCGGCAGAGAGAACCTTCTTTTCCCCGCCGTCCGAACTATCTTTCATGTACCACGTTGCGCTCGGGATCCCACGCGAGGACGAGCACCTCGAGAACAAACTCGAGGCCGTCGCCGCCCTGCCCGACGCCGAGACGTCGGTCCGGGTGTCGGTCGTCTACGTCCACGACGGGGAGGCCGACGTCGGGTCGGTGCCGACCATCGCCGAGGCGACGGACCGCCTCGGGTCGGCCGGCATCGAAGCCTCGGTCCACAACATCGTCGACGAGGACCCGGCGGCGGGCCTGCTGGAGGCGGCCGGCGAACTCGACCCCGACGCCATCTACATCGGCGGCCGACGGCGCTCGCCAGCCGGGAAACTCCAGTTGAAGCCCGGTGCACAGGAGGTGCTCCTCCGGGCGGAGGTGCCCGTCATCGTCGCCGGCGACCTGGAGAGCCGCGAACCGCGGACCTGAGTGTCGGGCCAACCGCGGCCCGCTCCAGATTTGATTAAGTAACGTGAAAGATAGCCGGTGCAACAGACATATATGTGCCTGACGGACTTGATTCATGGATTTAAGTCGAAAACATATCGGGCTCGGAATACTCGCGAGCGTCTTCCTCTCGCCATTCGTCGGCGGCGCCGTAGCCGGCTACCTCGAGGAGACGGACGTCCGGCGCGGCGTCAAAATTGGCGGCATCGTCGGCGGTATCGTGGCACTCGTCGTCGGCAGCCTCTCACTATTGTATTTCTACATCGGCCCCTACGAAACCCTGCAGGCCTGGAGCGCGCAAGCGGAAGGTTCACAGTCGAGCTCCGACGTCTCGTGGTCCGATATCTGGCTGTACTTTGCACCATACATCATAGCGACCGGCGTCGCTATCGTCGGGAGCGTCCTCGGCGGCCTCGCTGGAGGCGGAGTCGGGACCTACGTCTCGGGTAGTCAGGCACGGGCCCCAATGGGGTCGACCGAAGGGACGACACGGAAGAACCTCATCGCCGGCGTTGCAACGAGCGCCTTCCTCTCGACGCTCGTCGGCGGAGCGGTCACCGGCTACCTGAACGGCCCCGATTCGAGAAAGATGCTCCGGTCGGGAGCCCTCGTCGGAGTGCTGGTCGGGCTCCTCCTCGGTGCGATAATGCTCCTGCTCGGGGTAGCAATCGCACTCGGGTCGAGTGGATTCGACGGTATGGGCGAATTCCGCAGGTTCATCGCCCTTGCCGGATTGGTGTTCGTCGGCAACGTACTCATGGCGGTTATCGGAGCCAGCATCGGGAACGCCGTCGCCTACAGGAACCCGCCACGCCACGGCAGGGCGTCTACACAGTGAGGCGAGAACGGTCGCCGCTCTACTGACGCCCGGCACACTCAGGCCATCCCGACCGTCTCCTGGTAGGCGCAGTGGTGGTCCTCGAAGACGGCCATTATCCCGCCCATCGCCGCGTAGGCCTTCACCACCTCGTTGTTGCGGTCGGCCTTTATTTGCTCGAGGCGATCCACCTGGTGGTTCCGAGTCTCGGGAGCGACCGGCAGTGCACCGCATTGGACGGCCAATAACCGTCTCTCGGTCGTCGGTCCGGTCCGTGAGAGAGGTGCCCCTCGCACCCTAGAAACTGAACACGTAAGTCGACCCCGCGCCGTCGCCGTTGGGGTCCTCGTCGCCGGCCGCGCCGACGAGGGCCGTGCTCCCGTCGCCAGCGACCGCGACCGACGAGCCGAAGCTGTCACCGTCGTCGCCGGCGGCGAGTTTTGCCCGCTCAGACCACGTTTCCTCGCTCCGCTTGAGGAGATACGCCGACCCCGCTCCATCCCTATCTCCGTCGGCGCCGACGAGCGCCGTGGTCCCGTCATCCGCCAGCGCGACCGACGACCCGAACCGGTCGGAGCCGTCGCCGTCGCTCGCGTCGAGTCTGTCCTGCTCCGGCCAGTCTCCACCGTCCCGCTCGAAGACGTACGCCGCCCCCACTGCTCCGCCGGACGCGTCCCGCTGTGAAGCGCCGACGAGAGCGGTAGTCCCGTTCCCCGTCAGCGCGGCCACCCCGCCGAAACGGTCGCCGTCATCGCCGCCGTCGGGTGCGATTTTCGCCTCGCGAGACCACGCTATGGTGCTACTCTCTCGGAAGACGTGCGCCGACCCCGCCGCATTCCCATTGGGTTCATCGTCACCGTCCGCGCCGACAAGGACGATGGCACCGTCACCGGCGACGGCCACCGACGACCCGAACCGGTCGCCCTCGTCGCGGTCGCTCGCGTCGAGTCGCTGTACCTCTTTCCACGCGCCGCCACGCCGCTCGAAGACGAACGCGGCCCCGACGTCGCTCTCGGGGGCCTCCGCGTGCCCGGAAGCGCCGACGACGGCAGTGGTGCCGTCATCCGTTAGCGCGACTGCGCCACCGAAGCGGTCGTTTTCGGTGCTGTCCTCGGGCCGTAGTTTTACCTTCTGCGACCACTCTCCGCCGCTCTCCTGGGAGACGTACGCCGCCCCTCCCCTCTCCCGGAACTCGGTTTCGTCGCCGTCGTCGATCTGGGTCTCCTCTCCGGGCGCGCCGACGAGAGCGGTGCTCCCGTCGCTCGACACCGCGACGGCACCGCCGAAGCGTGCCGGGTCGTCGTCGTCGGCGGCAGCGAGTTTGGCCTGCTGTACCCACGTCCCGCCGCTCCGCCTGAAGACGTACGCCGATCCCGCGCCGTCGCCATTGGGGTCCTCGTCGCCGGCCGCGCCGACGAGGGCCGTGCTCCCGTCGCCAGCGACCGCGACCGACGAGCCGAAACTGTCGTCCGCATCGCCGTCGCCGGCGGCGACTCTGTTCTGTTCCGGCGTCGGTCGCGCCGTGGGTGGCGGCGTCTCCGTGGCCGCCGGCGTCGGTGTCGGTGTCGTCGTCGGCGTTTCTGTACCCTGTGGAGTCGGCGCGTCCGTATCCGTCGGGGTCGCCGTCTCCGCAGGCGTCAGCGTCGCTGTCGGGGTCACCGTCCGCGTCGGAGCGGGCGTCTCGGTGTCATCCCCATCCTGAAACAGGTCCGTACAGCCAGCGAGTCCGGCGATGCCCGCCAGTGCCGTGCCGGCTTTCAGCAGCGCCCGCCGACCCGGGTCCCGCCCTCGACCGTCGGGACTCACGTCTCGACACCTCCCGGGAGGGCGCTTCGACCGGGGACCGAGTCACGGCGGCGCAGTTGAACCCCTTCGCGCCGCACTGCGGCCGGTAATCCATCCCACCACCTCGCGTCAGGCCGTCCTGTTCCTGCGGCCGATTCCCCGAACTGCCTCGTAGAACTACTCGACATATTCGCCACTTGACTGCTTACCAAATTAAATTGCGGGCCGCCGCGGTATGTCACAACGTTCGTCTCCCCATATTATTCTCCCCAGGTCGATACTGCCGCGGTTCCGACGGAACGTCGGACCCGCTCAGGCCATCCCGACCGTCTCCTGGTAGGCGCCGTGGTGGTCCTCGAACACGGCCATTATCTCGCCCATCGTTGTGTAGGCCTTCACCGCCTCGATGATGGGCGGCATCACGTTCTCGCCGGATTCGATGGCCTTCGAAAGCGACCCCAGTGCCTCCTCGACGGCGGCGTCGTCGCGTTCGTCTTTCACCCGCTCGAGCCGTTCGAGCTGGCGGTCGCGGGTCTTGGGGTCGACCTTCAGGATGTCGGGATCGGTGTCCTCGTCGATTTCGTACTCGTTGACCCCGACGACGACCTCCTTACCGGCGTCGACCCGGCGCTGGTACTGGTAGGCCGCGTCCTGAATCTCCCGGTGAAAGTAGCCCTGCTCGATGCCCTGGAGGACGCCGTCACGAACCGACCCGTCGCCCATCTCGCGAATCTCCTCGATGTAGGCGGTGATTTCGGCCTCCATCTCCTCGGTCAACGACTCGACCACATAGGAGCCGCCCATCGGGTCGACGATGTCGGCGACGCCGGACTCCTCGGCCAGTATCTGCTGGGTCCGCAGCGCCACCCGGACGGCGTCCTCGCTGGGTAGCGCCAGCGCCTCGTCGTAGCTGTTGGTGTGTAGCGACTGGGTGCCGCCCAGCACCGCCGCCATCGCCTGCACCGTCACCCGGACGATGTTGTTCAGCGGCTGCTGGGCCGTCAGCGACTGGCCGGCGGTCTGGGTGTGGAACTTCAGCCGCTTGGAGGCGTCCGCCTCGGCGTCGTACCACTCGTC
>PXSE01000023.1 GCA_003022905.1 Halobacteriales archaeon QS_9_68_42 | reverse complement strand
GTCCATCTCGCCGAGGATGGTGACGCCGTCGTTCGTGACGACGACGTTGCCCGTCGAGTCGACGAGCATCTTGTCCATCCCTTTCGGGCCGAGCGTGGTCCGTACGGACTCGGCGACCGCCTTGCCCGCAGTGATGTTCATCGACTGCGCATCGCGGCCGGACGTTCGCTGGCTCTCCTCGGAAAGAACGATGAGGGGCTGGTTGCCCATTTGTTGTGCCATAGTCGTTCGAATGATTGTCTGTGGTTCTATATAAAAGTTGCTGAAACGGAGGGAGAAAACCGCCGGAAGGGTCCGTTACAAGAGTGTGAATCGATTGCACACAGGATTTAAATACTAGTTCTCGGCGGTTCGCCGAAACCACACCGGGGGAGCGCCACTGGGTTGCGGCCGTGCTGGCGGACCGACTTACAACGGCCGGCACAACGCCTATTCCTCGTGGGCGGCAACGGTCTATTGATGACGTTCGACCCTAACGAACCCGAACTCGACGCCGACAAGGTGGCCAACCGCGTCGAGGCGGCCATCGCCGATAACGAAGTGGCCCTGTTCATGAAGGGCGACGAACTGATGCCGCAGTGTGGTTACTCCGAGCGCGCGCTCGGGCTCATCAAGCAGTACCGCGAGGACGTCGAAGTGATCGACGCGCTCCAGAACCTCGACGCCTTCCGGGAGGCCCTGGAGGACCACAGCGGCTGGGACACTATCCCCCAGACGTTCGTCAACGGCGAGTTCGTCGGCGGCAGCGACATTCTCGCGGAACTCGAAGAGCGGGGGGAACTCGCCGAGACGCTGAACGTCCCCGACGCGACCGTCTCGACGGGCACCGACGACGCCGAGGCGCCGTTCTGAGGTCGCTACCCGGTGAACTGGTGGTACTCGATGCTGTTGGACTTCATCTCGTTGTGCCGGCGCTCGAGGAACGAGTACACCGCGCCGTGCGGCGCGCCGTCGAGAATCATCTCGGCGGCACTGCGGACGGCGTCGACTTGTTCGGGTTTGCCAATGATGCTTAGCGTCGTCCCGTAGACGACGACGTCGGCGCCGCTGAGTTCGGCCATCAGTTCACGGGTCCGGCCGTCCTCGCCGATAAGCCGGCCCTTCTGCCGGCGGAGGTCGCTCTTGTTGCGGGTGGCCGCCTCGATGTCGACGACGTCGAACAGCTGCATCTCGTCGTCGAGCAGGCGTATTGCGTTCTCGGGAGCGAACCCACGGCCGATGGCCTTGACGACATCCGGCCCCTTTAGGCCGAGCACCGGGTCGCCGACGGACTCGACCTTCACCGACCCCGTCTCGGAGTCGATGTCCAGGCGGACCTCGGCGCGGGACTCGATTTCGCGCATCGTCTCACCCCCCTCGCCGATGAGAACTCCGATACGGTCGTCGGGTATCGTGACGTGTTTCATACACCCGCTTGGGTGTACGCCCTTTTAAGCGTTCGCCGACGGGAACGCCCGCGATTCCCCTGGCACGGTCCGAGTCTTCAAACTTCGCGCTCGAACTCATACTCGGGGTGGCGTTCCCCGGCGAGTTCGGCCTCGCGTTCCCGCCCCCGCCGGAACCCCTTGGCCTCGAAGAACCCAACACCGACGGCGTTCTCGGCGAACACACCGCAGACGATGCGGGCGACGCTCTGCTCACGGGCCCACTCCTCGACCGCCGACAGGAGTGCCGACCCGACCCCCTCCCCCCACCGGTCCGGGTGGACGTAGAGGGTGTGCAACTCCACCTCGTCGGCCCACGTCCGCTCAGCGCTGGCGAACCCGACTACCTCGTCGTCGGCCTCGGCAACGAGGAACTCGATGTCGTCGTGCCCGACGGCGACCGACAGCACCGCCTCGTCGTAGGCCTCCGCGAGGCCGGCCTCGACGGTCCGCGGCTCGAGAAAGCCGCCGTAGGCGGCGTACCACGCGTCGCGGGCCACCGACTCGACGGCCGCGAGGTCCTCGCCGGTCGCCGCCCGGACGGTCACGCTCATACCGATTCCCCGACGTCGTGGAACGTCACCTCGTCGCCGTCGGTGTCGACGACCGCCACGGTCCGGTGTTCCGCCGGCACCGTCGGGAAGTGCGCCCCCGGGTTGAGGACCGTCGTCCCGTCGACCTCCCGCCGCTCGCGGACGTGCCAGTGGCCATGAAGAACGTAGTCGTACCCGCCGGCCGCGAGCGCCTCAATGACCGGCCGTTGTTCGCCGTGGAGCACCGCGAACTCGCGGCCGTCGAACTCCAGTTCGGCGAATCGGCCGTGGAGCCGGCCACCGTCGAGCGACTCGAACGCCGAGACCAGTCCCTCCCGCTCGCCGTCGTTGTTGCCCCGGACGGCGTGGACGGCGACGCCGTCGCGGTCCAGGTGCGGAATCACCGGCGGCGCGATGAAGTCCCCGCAGTGGACGACCGACTCGACGCCGGCCGCCTCGAAGCGGTCCATCGCGGCCTCGACGGCCGGCACGTTGTCGTGGGTGTCCGAGAGCACGCCGAGTTTCATACACCGACGTTCGCGGCGGTCGGAAAAGAAGCCTCGGGCGCGAACCGGACGACCCGCGGGCGCCGGGGGCTTTTGTGCCTGCCGTCCCGTAATCGCGTATGGATCAGCGGAACGTTCTCGGCAACCCCCTGGAGCCGTGCAGCACCGACCCGATGACCGGCTTCCGGCGGGACGGCCACTGCGCGTGTCACGAGTCGGACCGCGGCCGCCACGAGTTGTGTGCGGTCATGACCGACGAGTTCCTCCAGTTTGGCAAGGAGCGGGGCAACGACCTCACGACGCCGCGGCCGGCGTTCGACTTTCCCGGTCTCGAACCCGGCGACCGATGGTGCGTCTGCGTCCCCCGGTGGGTGGAGGCGCTGGAGGCGGTCCGCGAGGAGTCGGTCCCCGAGACCACGGTGCCGCCGGTAGTGCTGGAGGCGACCAACGAGGCGGTGCTGGACACGATTCCGAAGGAGACGTTGGAGCGGCACGCCTTCGAGTAGCGAGCCCTTAGCGCTCCCATGGGTGCGTCCAATTGCCCGCCCGACCGGACGGGTCGTCGCGGCGACGGGCCTGGCGTGCGACCATGGCGCTGGCGGACCGTCACCGCCAGGTCACGTAGACGAGAACCCCGATGCCGGCCGTCTCCAGCACCTGGAGCACCATCATCACCTCAACGGCGGCACTCGGCATCGACGGCGGGGACAGGTAGAACCATAACGCAACAACGTTCTCGATCAGAAGCAGGGCCGAAAAGACCATCGAGCCGAGCGTGAGCGGAGAGCGGATTTCGCGGTACGTCCGTCCCCACACGACCAGGAGGACGAGCAGGAGACCGATATTCAGCGCCGCCGCGACGCGGGCGGCGTTCAGTATCGTGCTCATGCGATGCCTCCGGTCGCGGGCGGCGACCAGCGCTGTCCGTGTGGTTTGTAGCTCATGTCAGTCCTCCGCTTGCGAGATGATCTCCTCGACGGTCTCCCAGTGATTCCGGGTCCGGTCGCTCGGCAGGTAGACCGTTCCGTAGCTCTGGTCACCGCTCGTGATGATACCGTTCCGTTCGAGCACGTCGAGGTGGTGACGAACCGTGTTGTACGCCAGGTCGAGGTCCTCCGCCAGGCGGTTCGCGTTTCTGGGACGTTCGTCCAGCGCGCGTAGGACACGAACCCGGTTCGGGCCGCCGCGCGTGCCGGCGAGTGTCTGCCAGAGGACCGTATCCATCACCTCCTCGGTTCTCCGTGGGTTGACAAGAAACCACCGGCATCCGCGGCGGCGGCCCGCTCTGCGACGGCCGTCGGGTCATCAGCCGGACCCCCCGCCCCGTGGCCGGTGCTTCGGTCGCCACCGCCGTCTGCCGGTGCGACGGCCGCCGGAGACGGGATCCACCCCGGGAGCTACCCTCGTTTTCATGTGAACGTATGCGTATGTCAGCGATAAAAACGCTTTCGGCGGCTCGACGCTATACCGGATTCTCGAACCATCTGCGCCCGTTTTTCGCCCAATTTTCGTCTGATTCGAGCCCGAGTCACGAAATGTATTAATATCCTGTCATTCGCGGCGCCGAGTGGACGATGTCAGACGATACGACTGCTACCCGCAGACGGATTTTAGCGGGCGTCGGAGCGACGGTCGCACTCGCCGGGTGTAACGGCGGCAACGGCAACGGCGGCGGCGAGGAAACCGCCACCCCAACTGACACCGAAACCGATACGCCCACCGAAACCGACACGCCCACCGAAACCGACACGATGGCAGCGTCGGCGCGAGTCAGGGCGTCCCACATGTCGCCGAACGCGCCGAACGTCAACGTTTACATCGACGGAGATGCGGTTCTGGAGGACGTTCCCTTCGGAGAAACCAGCGGTTACCTCGAGCTCGACGCCGGTACGTATACGGTCGAGATAACGCCGGCCGACGACCCCGACACAACGGTCTTCAACGGCGACGTCCCCGTCGAGGCCGAAACGGACTATACGATCGCGGCCATCGGTGAAGTCGGTGACGACACCGACCAGTCGTTCGAGGCCCTCGTGCTCGAAGACGATAATTCTGACCCCGGCAGCGACACCGCGAGGGTCCGGGCCGTCCACGCGTCGCCGGACGCTCCCGCGGTCGACATCACCGCCGACGGGGACGTGCTGTTCGACGGAATCGAGTTCGGCAACTCGGACTCCATCGAGGTCCCCTCCGGCGACTACACCCTCGAGGTCCGCGGCGACACCGAGGAGAACGACGGCGACGTCGTCGGTGAGTTCGACGTGAGCCTCGACGGTGGGGCAGTGTACACGGCCTTCGCCGCCGGCTACCTCGAACCCGACGACGACGAACCCGCCTTCGAACTGATCGTCACCGAAGACACCGGGATGTAGACTGGCCCGTTACTCCCCAGCGAAGCTCGAGGCGCCGTCCGGCACCGCGTCGTCGTCGCTGCCGGGGTCGGTGTCGACGTTATCGTCGGGCGTGGCGTGCTCCCGGACGTACGATAGCAGCCCGTCGGGCGTCGCGTCGACGCCCTGCCGGGCGAAGAAGTTCGCGACGTTGCGGCAGTCCCGTTCGAGGAACTCCCCGGCGTTGGGGTGGTGGACCGTCACCGCCTGTCCGAGGTCGATGATATACAACTGGCCCTCGTGGAAGACGACATTGTACTCCGAGAGGTCGCCGTGGACGAGACCGGCGTCGTACAGCCGGCGGACGTACTCCCGGACCACCTCGTAGGCGGTGCCTGGATTCTCGACGCGGACCTCGCTCAGCCGCTTCGCGCGGCCGTCGTCGGTGCCGAGGTACTCCATCACGAGGACGTTCCGCTCGACGGCGATTGGCCGGGGGGTCCGGACGCCCGCGCGTCTGGCCCGCTCGAGGTTCGACGCCTCCTTGCGGACCCAGGCGACGACGACCTTCTTCTTGTCGGAGCCGATGCCCTCGAACCGGGGGTCGCCGTCGAGATAGCCCCGCATGTCCCGGAAGTCCGAGGCGTTGATGCGGTAGATCTTCGCCGCCACCTCCCCGTCCGGTCCCAGGGCAGTGTACACGTTGGCCTCCTTGCCGGTCGAGATGGGGCCGCCGAAGGCGTCGACGTGGCCGTCCTGGACCAGCTTGTACAGCGCCCCCAGCGTCGCGTCGTCGAACACCGAGTCGGTGACCTTGAACTGCTCCGTGTTCTCGATGCGCTTGCGGAACTCGAGGAACTCCCGGTCCTGCGTTCTGGCGATGCGGTCGGCCTCCGTGTCGGCGACGTCGAGCTCCTCCCACTCGTCGCCGACCGCCGCGCCTTCCTCGACCTCAAGCAGGCCGTACTCCTCGGTCATCTCCCCGGACTACAGGGCGCCGACGGAAAGCGTCACCGATTAGATCCTATATGCTGTCCTGAATGTGGCCTTCCTCGCGCAACTGGTCGGCCTCCTGCTTCTCGTAGCGCCACGCCACGTCGGCCTTTTCGTCCTGCCAGTCCCACGGTTCGACCAGCACGACATCGTCCTCGCGTATCCAGATACGTTTCTGCATCCGCCCCGGAATACGGGCGGTCCGCTCTTTTCCGTCCATGCACCGCACCTTCACCCGATTGGCCCCGAGCATGTTCGTGACGACGGCGAACACCTCGTCGTCGTCCGGCATACGAAGGTTTTTCCGCCCCTCGTCGTCGCTCATAGGCGTGGGTTGGACAGGAAGGCGTTTAATTGTTTTCAGGCGCTTCAGAACCGTCTCCGCCGTCCTGCGCGACCACCGGCCGAGCGCGCGCCGGCCACCCCCGACCCCCGAATCCCGCTGTTTACCGGGAATAACTGCCACATCTTCGGAACGGCCGGATTCCGCGCATAACCCCATCGCCTGCGAAGGGCGGCGTATTAATATACCGTGGTAACTGTTAAACGGTTGGAAAGGTAGAATACGTGCGTTATGAGCACAGCGGACGCGGAGCAGGAGGCCGAGACGATGCGCGCCGTCGTCTTCGAGGGCGTCGGCGAGAACATGGAAGTGCAGGACGTCGACCGGCCGGAGCCGGACGCCGACGGCATCGTCGTCGAGACGGAAGCTTGCGGCATCTGCCGCTCGGACTGGCACGCCTGGCAGGGCGACTGGGACTGGGTCGGCGTCATGCCCACGCCCGGCCTCATCTTCGGTCACGAGCCCGTCGGGACCGTCAGGGAGGTCGGCGAGGACGTCGAGAACTTCAGCGAGGGCGACCGCGTCTGCGTTCCGTTCAACCTCAGCGACGGCACCTGCCGCTACTGCAAGGACGGCCGTGCCAACATCTGCGAGCGGGTGGTTCCGCTGGGATTCGTCTCCTTTCAGCCCGGCGCCTTCGCCGAGGAGTTCCCCGTCCGCAACGCCGACCACAACGTCATCAAACTCCCCGACAACGTCGACCCCGTCGACGTCGCCGGCCTCGGCTGCCGCTTTGCGACGGCCTTCCACGGGCTCGTCCACCGGGTCGACGTCACGGCCGGCGACTGGGTCGC
>PXSE01000022.1 GCA_003022905.1 Halobacteriales archaeon QS_9_68_42 | reverse complement strand
AGCGGTTGCCGCTGTCGTACGACCTCGGCCGGGAGGTGCTGCGCTTCCAGCGGGAACTGCTGAAACGGCTGGAGGACGGCGGCAGTCCCGCCGTTCGCGAGTGGCTCCGTGAGTTCCCGCTCGACAAGAACTCCGTCCGGGCCATCACCCGGACGTTCGAGGCGCAGGCCCGCTACGCCGGCGTCGAGAGCGTCTCGACGGACCGACGACTCTCCGTCGAGGTGGAACTCGACCGCGAGGAGTACCGCCGCAACTTCTACGTCCACGCCAACTACGGCCGGCAGTTCAACGACGGCCTCTCGCGGTTGCTCGCCTACCGGTGTGCACAGGAGGCCAACACGAACGTGAAGGTGGCCGTCGCCGACCACGGGTTCACGCTGTCGATGCCGCTGAACCGGAAGGTCGACCTCCGAGGACTCCTCGATGACATCGACCCCGCGGCAGTCCGGGGCGACCTCCGGGCCGCACTCGAGGGGACCGACCTGCTGAAGCGGTACTTCCGAATCAACGCCACCCGCGCGTTGATGATACTGAAGCGGTACAAGGGCCACGAGAAGTCCGCCAGCCAGCAGCAGGTCTCCAGCGAGATGCTCATCGGGTTCGCCCGCGAAAAGGAGGCGTTCGCGGTGATGGAGGAGACCTACCGCGAGATACTGGAGGACAAACTCGCCGTCGGCGCCGTCGAGACGTTCGTCGCCGGCGTTGCCACGGGCGACATCGACGTTTCCGTCCGGCGGGTCGACTCGCCGACGCCGCGGGCCTTCGGGCTGGCGACGCTGATGGCCAGCGACGTCGTCCTCGCGGAGGACGAGTCGGCCGTCCTCCAGGAGTTCCACGACCGCGTAATGGCCGAAATCGACGACGAGGGCGTCCCCATCGGAACGGATTGACAGGACTACCCTACGTCATTTCGGTGTCGACCGCACGACTGCGGTGCGGTCGTACCGGTAGGTTATGGATTATACGAGCAGTGTGTTCAGCGCGTCGGGAACGACCAACACGTCGCTGCCGGCCTCGACGGCGTCGGCGACCGAGCCACGTGCCTGCATGAAACAGTTCTCGACCACCGCCGGCACCCGGCTGTTCGTCACGTACACGTCGTGCTCGCGGAGCGCCCGCGCGAGGACGAACGCCCGCTGGGCGCCGGGGTCGTAGCCCGAGCGCATCGCCTCGTACAGCGATTCGGCGTCCTCGGCGGCGGAGAGTCGCTCGTAGAACCGCCGCTCGCCGGTGCCCTCGCCGGCGCCCTCCGGGAGTGCGGCGGGTACGACGACCCGACCGCCCTCGCGGAGCGGGTTCCTCGCGCCCAGAACGACGTAGGTCGCCGCCCGGCTCGCCTGATACAGGTTGGCATCCTTCGGCGCGCCGACGCCCGCAACGACCGCATCGAACCGGTCGCCGACCTCGACCGACAGCGCCTCACGGGCGCTGTCGGCGAGTTCGCGGACGACCGGCCGCGGTGCCCCCGCCGCGACGTCGAGAACCCCCGGGGGGCCGCGGGTGACGTTCAGGCAGAACTCTAGCCCGCAGACGTCTCCCGCCTCGTCGATTGCCTCGCGGAAGGGGTTGTCCGCGACGCGGCCGAGCCGAACGCCATCCCTTGCGAGCATCTCCGGGCCGTGGGTGTACCGGATGAGCGGGGCGCCGCCGGCGCCGACCGCGACGGTCTTGCCGCCGCCGGAGAAACCCGCGTACTGGTGGGGTTCGACCATCCCCGTCGAGAGCACGTGGTCGGCCATTGCCACCCGGCGGTTCAGTTCGACGGGCGTCCCGTCGACGGTTCCGACTTCGACGGCCTCGTCGGGGTCGTGGTTGACCGCCAGGTCGGCGTGCTCGCCCAGCATCGTCTCCAGTTCCGCGCCGGTCATCGGGCGGTGCAGCCCGAGCCCGACGACGACGGTCACCTGTTCGCGGTAGACGCCGACCCGCCGCAGTTCCGACAGCAGGACGTCGATGAGCACGTCGTCCGGCGTCGTCCGGGTGATATCGGTGACGACGACGGCGACGGTGTCGTCCGGCGACACCAGGTCGGTCACTCGCGGGCCGGCAGGGTCGGTAACGGCGGCCTCGGCGGCCGCCCGGACGTCGACCGCCTCGCCGCCGGGCGGTTCGGCGACCGACACCGCACAGTCCGGCAGTTCCACGTCGACGGATCCATCGCCGAGGGGCACCTGCACGCCCATTGGTCAGCCCTTGATGTTGCAGACCGGGTAGACGCGGGCCACCTTGTCGCCGATGCCGAGTTCGTCGCTGACCCGGACCACCTCGTCGACGTTCTTGTACACGCCCGGCGCCTCCTCGGCGATGGTCGCGCCGCTCTGTGCCTTCACGTGGATGCGGTTGGTCTCCCGCAAGTCGTCCCGGACGTCGCCGCCCCAGAACTCGTCCTTGGCCTGCGTCCGGCTCATCAGCCGGCCGGCGCCGTGGGCCGTCGACCCGAACGAGACGTTCATCGACTCGCTGCCGCCGCACAGCACGTACGAGCCCGCGCCCATGCTCCCGGGGATGATGACCGGCTGACCGACGTCCCGGTAAGCTTTCGGCACCTCAGGGTGGCCGGCCGGGAAGGCACGGGTTGCGCCCTTCCGGTGGACGAACAGCTCCTTGTCCTCGCCATTTACGTCGTGCGTTTCTTTCTTGGCGATGTTGTGTGCGACGTCGTACAGCAATTCCATCTCAAGGTCCTCCCAGGGCGTCCCGAAGACGTCGGCGAACACCTCCCGAGTCCGGTGGGTGATGAGCTGGCGGTTGACCCACGCGAAGTTGATGGCCGCACACATCGCGTCGTAGTAGTCCTCCGCGAGCTGCGAACCGGCCGGCGCCGCCGCCAGCTCCTTGTCCGGCAACTGCGACAGCAGGCCGCTATGGGCCTCCTCAATGTCCCGGAGGTAGTCGTTACAGACCTGGTGGCCCAGTCCCCGCGACCCACAGTGGATGAGCACCACTATCTGGTCCTCCTCGAGGCCGTAGGCGTCGCCGATGGCCGAGTCGTACACGTCGGTCACGCGCTGAACCTCCAGGAAGTGGTTGCCCGAGCCGAGCGACCCCATCTGGTTGCGGCCGCGGTCCTTGGCCTTCTTCGAGACGGCCGCGGCGTCGGCGTCCGGCCGTCGGCCTTCGTCCTCGCAGTGGGCGAGGTCCGACTCGACGGCGTAGCCCTCCTCGAGACACCAGTCGACGCCCCGCTCTAAGGCCGCCTCGACGGTGTTGCCGCTGCCCTGGACGATGCCGCCGCCGCCCAGCCCCGACGGAACCACCTCGAACAGCGCGTCGACGAGTTCCGACTCGCGGCCCCGGACGTCGTCGTAGGTAAGGTTCGTCCTGACCATCCTGACGCCGCAGTTGGAGACGACGAACCCGTTAGCGAGGAAGTTGTGTGCGTCGTGTTCAACGCCGATGTCGTAGACCGGCTCGTTGCCGGCCGGTTCGATGGCCTCGATTTCGACGGGCACCGTGAGGTTCCCGCGAACCTCGGTCGACTCGCAGAACGCCTCGAACGATGGTAAATCGGCTGGCGGCCGCGGTCGACCGGAGCGGCCGCTCCAGGCGCTCCGTTCGACGAACCGGCCGTTGATGTCGTATTTCTTCTCCAACTCCGAGACCGATTCCCCGCCGTCAGCGCGCGTTTCGACCTCCGAGGCGATGCGGGCGCGCCGGCCGATGACGTGCTCCTTCCGCCGGAGGTACTGAAGTTCCCCGGGTCGGTGTTGACGCCGAACCGGAGCCGTTCGGTGTCCTCCGTCTCCGCGTCGAACCGTTCGAGGTCGTTCGTCTCGATACCGAGCGACTCAAGCGTACCGGCGATACCGGAGAGGTACTGTTCGCCGGCGTCGGCGACGTCGCTACGCCGGTTCTGCGAGACCGTCGGGGCGTAGAAGTTCGTGTTCGACACCGCCGACGGCGCGCTCATTTCGGCCCCGAAGAACGCTGACAGGTAGAGCGCGCGCTGCCAGTCGGCCAACCGGTCGAACCACTCCGGCAGGGTGAACCCCGACGCCACCTTCGAGCCGTCGGGCACCCCGAGACGGAGGAGCAGTTGTTTGAAACCGTGTGCACCGATTTTCACGCCGTGCTCGGTCCGGGTGAACTGGGTGCCGTCTATCTCGTGGTCACGCTCGCGGGAGTAGATTCTCGACGGCATGAAGCCGAGCGCCGAGACGTCCTCGCGGATGGCCTCGAGGTCCGCCGGGTCCGCGTAGAACCACGTCTGGTCCCCCGTGAAGGCGCCGTCGCCGGTGTGGAATCCGGCGAGTTTCAGGAGGCGACAGAACGCGTCGTCCGTCGAGCGCAGCGGCAGGAGGTCGTTGCGCTTCAGGAACGCGACGAGTTGCGGGTCCTCGTCCGCGAAGTCCGACTCCGAGAGCACGGTGAACTCCTCGGGGTCCTCGTGTTCGATACCCTCGAACGGATGGACGAGGACGTCGTCGCCGGCCTCGAGGTCGTCGACCTCGAGCATCCCCTCCGGCGTTCTGAGCGGGTGGTCCGCCGTCGCCCGGAGCGTACGACCGGTGGCCGTCTTAATTTCGAGCACCTGCTCATCGTCGGACTCGGTGAACAGCCTGATGTCCGACTCCGTTAATTTGTCGCCGGCCACGACCGTTTGCTCGTCCTCGAACCGTTCACGGAGGTCGGCAATCGGGAGCCGTCGGCCGAACGAGAGCCGGACGTCGGAGTCGCCGGTGAGGCAGTTAATGTCGTAGCCCACGGCTCCGGGCGAAATACAGCCGTTCTCGGCATCGATGCCGGCCACGCCGCCGACGGGGAAGCCGTACCCCTGGTGGCCGTCCGGCATGCAGACCGCGTACTTTTCGACGCCGGGGAGGTGCGTCGTGTTGCGCAACTGCTGGAGGCTCTTGTCGTCGGCGATCTCCTCGAGTAGCGCTTCGCTGGCGAAGACGCGCGCCGGGGCGCCCATTCCGTCCTCGGGCGGTATCTCCCAGACGTAGTCGCGGACCTTGTGGAGCGTGATGTCGCCGGCCTCGAACGTGGTCATACCTGAACGTTTCGTGCGCCCGGTCCAATAACTTACGACCCGCCCGGAGAGAGTCTCCGGGTCGTCCCGGCATCCGCGAACGCCCCGCGGGCGCGAGCGGTTCACCGGCGGCTCACTGCGTTCGCCGCCGGCAGAAGTTTTTCCCCACGTTTTTGCGACCGAGCGGTTCGTGCGAGGCGCGAACCCGAGAGAGTAAAAAGCGGGCTCAGAAGCCCTTGCCCTGGAGTTCGCGGGCGATGATCATCTTTTGGATCTCGGTGGTGCCCTCGTAGATCTGGGTAATTTTGGCGTCCCGATACAATCGTTCGGCGTCGAAGTCGTCGACGTAGCCCGACCCGCCGTGGATCTGGACGCACTCGTTTGCGGCCTCGACGGCGACCCGGGAGGCGTACTCCTTGGCCATCGAGGCGAGCTTGGTGTTCGGCGAGCCGCCGGAGTCGACCGACCAGGCGGACTTGTAGGTGAGGTTGCGGGCGGCCTCAGTTTCGGTGTGCATGTCGGCGAGTTTGTGCTGGATGGCCTGGAAGTCGCCGATGGGCTGGCCGAACTGCTCGCGTTCCTGGGCGTACTCGAGGGCGCGCTCGGCGGCGCCCTTGGCGATGCCGACGCCCTGGGCGGCGACGCCGGTCCGGGTGGCGTCGAAGAACTGCATCTGCTGGAGAAAGCCCATCCCCTCGGTGCCGACGAGGTTCTCCTCGGGCACTCGCACGTCGTCGAGGATGAGTTCGGCCGTGTCGGAGGCCCGAATCCCCATTTTGCCGGTAATCTTGTCGGCTTCGAAGCCGTCGCGGTCCGATTCGACGATGATCTGGCTGAAGCCGTTGTAGCGGCCCTCGGCGTCGGGGTCGGTCTTGCAGAGGACGACGAAGAAGTCACCGACGGAGCCGTTGGTGATCCACATTTTGTTGCCGTTGATCACCCACTCGTCGCCGTCCTTCTCGGCGCGCGTGCTCACAGAGGAGACGTCCGACCCCGTGTCCGGTTCGGAGATGGCGGCCCCGGAGATTGCCTCACCGCGGGCGACGGGTTCGAGGTACTCCTCCTTCTGGGCCTCGGTGCCGTACTCGAGGATGGCCTCCGTGCCGAAACTGGTGGCGAGAATCGACAGCGCGATGCCGGGGTCGGCGGCGAACAGCTCCTCGGCGATGAGCACCGAGTCGACGGCGTCGTAGCCGGCGCCGCCGTACTCGATAGGGATGGTCGCGCCGGTCAGGCCCATCTCGGCGGCCTCATCAACGATGTCGTGGGGGAACTTCTCCTCGCGGTCGTACTCCTTTGCGTGAGGGCGAACCTCGTTCTCGGCGAAGCGGCGGACCTCCTCTCTGATCTGCTCCTGTTCGTCCGTGATGGCGAAGTCCATGGTTCTTCACGTTGGTGACAACACATAACGTTTCTCAATCCCCACGTTCTCGCGCCGTTCGACCGGTTCCCGCGAAACGAAGCGAGACAGAAACGTTGAAACGGATTCCGCAAGACCGTCCTGCTGTCACAATGGAATTCGACGACATCGAGACCGTCGCGGTGCTCGGCGCCGGTAACATGGGCCACGGCATCGCGGAGGTCGCCGCCCTCGCGGGGTACGACGTGAACCTGCGGGACGTCAAAGAGGAGTTCGTTCAGAGCGGCTACGACGACATCGAGTGGTCCCTCGGAAAACTCGCCGAGAAGGAGCAGATACCCGACGACGAGGCCGACGAGGCGCTGGACCGGGTGACGCCGTACGTCGACGTCGAGGCGGCCGTCGGCGACGCCGACTTTGTCATCGAGGCCGTCCCCGAGCAGATGGAGATCAAGGAGGACGTCTACACGGACGTCGAGGAGCACCTGCCCGACCGCGCCATCGTCGCCAGCAACACCTCCTCGCTCTCTATCACCGACCTCTCGGAGGCCACCGACCGGCCCGGGCAGTTCTGCGGCATGCACTTCTTCAACCCGCCGGTCCGGATGCAGCTCGTCGAGGTCATCACCGGCGCCCACACCGACGAGTCGACGCTCGAGATCGCCGAGGAACTCGCCGAGGACTTCGGGAAGACGCCCGTCCGCGTCCAGAAGGACTCGCCGGGCTTCATCGTCAACCGCATCCTCGTGCCGCTGATGAACGAGGCCTGCTGGATGGTCAGCGAGGACGTCGCAACGGCCGAGGAAATCGACTCCACCACGAAGTTCGACATGGGGCTGCCGATGGGCGTTTTCGAACTCGGCGACATGACCGGCCACGACGTCACCCACCACGTCCTCGACTACATGAACGAGGAACTCGGGGGGGCCTACGAGCCGGCACCGTTCCTCCAGGAACTCATCGACGAGGAACGGTACGGACGGAAGACCGGCCAGGGCGTCTACGATTACGGGGACGGAGAGACGTCGGAGACGTCTCAGGAAGACGGCGAAACCGTCGACGGCGACGGCCCGGACATCCCCACGGACGCGGGCAACGACAAGATAGCCGAGCGGTTCCTCGCGGCGATGGCCAACGAGGTCGGCAACCTCGTCGGCGGCGACGTTGCCGGACCGGACGCCATCGACGAGGCGGTCATGCTCGGGGCCGGCTTCCCGGAGGGACCGGCGAAGACGGTCGACGACCACGGTCTCGAGGCGCTGGTCGAGACGCTGGAGGAACTGGGCGAGGAGACCGGTCACCCGCGCTTCGAGGTCTCCGACAGCCTACGGGAGGCCGCCGAAGCCGGCGGTTTCCACGGCGGCGGCGACGAGGAGGACGGCGTCGAGTTCACCAACATCGAGGTCCGCTACCCCGGCGACATGGTCGGCCAAATCGTCCTGGACCGGGAGGCCCGGATGAACACCATCAACCCGGCGCTGATGGACGAGCTCGCCGAGGCCATCGACCTGCTCGAGGACGACGAGGAGGTCCGTGCGCTGCTCATCACGGGCAAGGGCGACCGCGCCTTCTCGGCGGGCGCCGACGTCACCTCGATGGCGAGCAACGCCGACCCGCTGGAGGCCATCGAGCTGTCCCGGAAGGGCCAGCGCACCTTCGGCAGACTCGAGGAGGTCGACATGCCCGTCGTCGCCGGCATCGACGGCTTCGCGCTGGGCGGCGGCTTCGAGCTGGCGCTGTGCTGTGACTTCCGCATCGCCTCCGAGCGCTCGGAACTCGGTACGCCGGAGCACAACCTCGGCCTGTTGCCAGGCTGGGGCGGCACCCAGCGGCTCCTGCGCGTCACCGGCTTCGGCCGCGCCAAGGAGATCGTCTTCACCGCCGAGCGGTACGACCCCGAAACGATGTACGACTATGACGTCGTCAACGAGGTCGTCGAAAACGAAGCGTTCGACGAGCGGGTCCACGAGTTCGCCGCCGACCTGGCGGCCGGCCCGCCCATCTCCCAGAAGCTCACCAAGCGGGCGATACTCCGCGGCTACGACGACATCGACGCTGGCCTCGAACTCGAGGCCCAGGCGTTCGGCCACCTCATCAACACCGACGACCTCATGGAGGGTATCACCGCCTTCATGGGCGACAGTGAGCCGAACTTCGAGGGGAAGTGAGGCGAACGTCGTCGGATCTGCGGCCCGACGGAAGTGAGCCCGAATCCGAGGGCAAGTAAGGCGAACGCCATCGGACCCGCGGTTCGACGGGAGCGAAGCCGGAGTCGAAGGGATTATCTGGCCGTCCGGCCCCGTGCCGGCGTCGTCGCCAGTATCTGAACCGCTCGATGTCGTTTCTCGCCGGGTTGAATCGGCCAGAGGACGGGGCGGAACCTATCCGGTCGTCCGTTCCGAAACGTCCAACCGCCGTCGGCGTCTACCGTCGACCGATGGCCCGGTCCCGGATGCTCACCGCCCTCGCCGGCCTGCTCGTCAGCCTCGCGGTCAGCGCCGCCATCTACGTCGCCACGGGGTCGCTACTGCTGTTCCTCGTCGTCCCGTTCGTTCCATTCCTCTTCTCGCGGTCGCTGGGCGGCGACGGCGACGAGGGGGAGACGCCCCCGGTCAAGGAGTGCCCGGAGTGCGACTTTCGCGCCCGGGACCCCGAGTTCGATTACTGCCCGCGGGACGGCCGGCGTCTCCGGGAGACCGACCGGCGGTACTGAGCGCCGCCACCAGTGCAATCTCACCGAGACGGAGTCGGGCTGAACCCGAGACGGGCCGAGACCCGGGCGTACTGCCCGAGAGGGTGGTGGATTCGTCGTCGTTCCGACTGTCGCGCTACGTGCTGGGCGCGATTCGGTCCTAATCCCGAGGAATTAGGGTGGTCCCGACGTACCGACACGAGCAACGCGATGACCAAACGGAAGCCGAGTCCCTGTCCGTACTGCGGGACAGGACTCGAATCCAGGTCGTTCGAGGAACGCGAGCGCCGGTTCTGCCCGACGTGCGAGGAACTAATTTTCCAGAACCCGGTTCCGGTCGCCCGCGTCGTCGTGCTCGACGGCGACCGCGCGCTGTTCGTCAAACGGTCACAGCCTCCCTACGAGGGGGCCTGGACGATACCGGGTGGCGTCCTGGAGGTCAACGAGTCGGCCGCGGTCGGAGCGACCAGAGAGCTCCGCGAGGAGACCCGCTTGCGAACGCCCCCCGAGGACCTCAAGCTCGTCCACACCGACCTCGACGTCGACGACCCCGACGACGGATCGATTCTCACGGTCTGTTTCGCCGTCGAACGCGGCCGAACCGCCGGAACTCCGCGGACCGGCGACGAACCGAGCGCGGTCGGGTTTCGGGACCCGGAGGAACTGGTCGACAGTGCCGAGCGAACCCGCCTGCTCGACGTCCGCTGTTTCGAAGCCGCGTTCGAACGCCTCCGGGGCGAGGCGCGCGAATTCGGCCGCCGACCCTGACTGCCGGAACGCACGACGGTGGGGTCAATCCGGCAGTGCCGGCCTCCGTGTTTGCATCCGACGCACCGTTTCCGACTGATTTCGGGCCCTGCCGAACTGGTCCGTCCCGTTGCTCGCCCGTCCTGCCGGGGCAGTTGGACAGAACCCGACAACGGAGTCGTATTATCAACAACTGTTAACTAATCGCCCGCCGAACGCTCGCCGATGAGCCAGGTCGGTATTGCGGTGCTGGACGACACGGTCATCGAGTTGGTGCTGGCAGCGGCGCTCGGTCTCTTCTTGGGCCTCGAGCGGGAGTGGTCCGACAAGACGGCCGGCATCCGGACGTTCGCGCTGGTGAGCCTCGTGGCGGCGGTGTTCACCATCCTCGAACGGCCGCTGCTCGTGGTCGTCGGCGGCCTGTTCGTCGTCGCGGTGGCTGTCGTCCTCGGCGTCCAGGGGCTCGTCGGCGACGCGGACACCCTCTCGCTGACGACGTCGACGACGCTCTTGGTCGCCTACGGCGTCGGCGGCCTGGTCGCTTCCGGGTTCGTTCTGGAGGGGGTCGCCGTCGCGGTCGTCTCCTCGCTTCTGCTCGTCCTCCGGACGGAGCTCCACGGCATCGCCGATGCGCTCTCCCGGGAGGAGGTCCGGGCCGGAACCGAGTTCGCCATTCTCGCGTTCGTCATCTACCCGTTACTGCCGGCCGGCGAGGAGACCGTCGGCTCCGGCGACCTGTCGGTGAGTTTCGAGCCGCGGATCGTCTGGCTGATGGTCGTTTTCGTCGCCGGTATCGGCATCGTCAACTACGCCATCGTCCGGGTGTACGGCGGTCGGGGCATCGCCGTCACGGGCTTTTTCGGCGGTCTGGCCTCCTCGACGGCGGTCGTGGGCGCAATGTTGGACCACGTCGACCAGCGTGCGGAGGCGGCC
>PXSE01000021.1:1799-18408 GCA_003022905.1 Halobacteriales archaeon QS_9_68_42 | reverse complement strand
CATCTTTGAACCGGCGGTTCAGCCGCCCGGCGTCGGCGTCCCAGAGGTGCTCCCGGCAGAACGACAGCGCCTCCGCGGCGGGTTCGGCGTACCCCTCGTCGAGTACGAGTGCACCCTCCGCAAGCGCGGATATCATGAGGCCGTTCCAGCCCGCGAGCACCTTCTCGTCGCGCGGCGGCCGGGGACGCCCCTCGCGTGCCTCGAAGGCCTGCCCGTGGGCGCGTTCGAGCCGTTCGGCGAGCGCCGGCGTGTCGAGGTCGTACGCCTCGGCCAGTTCCTCGAGCGACGCCGACTCGGTGAGGACCGTCGTTCCGTGCTCGAAGTTGCCGGCCTCGGTGACGCCGTAGCGGTCGCAGAACAGCGCGGCGTCGGTGTCGTCCTCGATTGCGTCCTCGACGGTCCCGGGCGTCCAGACGTAGAAGGCGCCCTCCTCGCGCTCGCCGGCGGCGTCCTCGCTTTCGGCGTCCAGCGTCGCGTAGAAGCCGCCCTCGAGGTGGGTCAGCTCCCGCTCGACGAACTCGAACGTGCCGCGGACGGCCTCGGCGTAGCGCTCGTCGCCGGCGACCTGGTAGCCGGCCAGCAGCGCGCGCGGAATCTCGGCGTTGTCGTACAGCATTTTCTCGAAGTGCGGCACCGTCCAGTCGCGGTCGACACAGTAGCGGTGGAAGCCGCCGCCGACGTGGTCGTAGAGGCCACCGCCGACCATGGCGTCGAGCGTCGTCGTCGCCACGTCGCGGTACTCCTCGCGGCCGGTCCGGTCGAAGGCCCGCAGGAGGGCGTGGAGCCGTCCTGGTTGCGGGAACTTCTGGCCGCGGCCCCAGCCGCCGTGCTCGCGGTCGGCACCGCGGACGGCCGCACTCGCGGCGGCGTCGATGAACCCCTCGTCGGGCGCCTCGCCCCGCGCGTCGGGCGTCTCCTCCAGTTCGCCGGCGACGGCGTCGGCCCACTGCTCGGCCCGCTCTTCGATTTCGGCCCGCTCGTCGGGGTCGCTCCAGGAATCGGCAATGTCCTCGAGCAGGTCGCCGAACGCCGGCATCCCCTGCTTCGGTTCCGGCGGGAAGTACGTGCCCACCTGGAACGGCTCGGTCTCGGGCGTCAGCCACACCGACAGCGGCCACCCGCCCTGCCCGCGGACCATCTGACAGACGCTCATGTAGACGCTGTCGACGTCCGGCCGCTCCTCGCGGTCGACCTTGATGGGGACGAAGTTCTCGTTGAGAATCTCTGCCGTCTCGGGATCCTCGAAGCTCTCCTCCGCCATGACGTGACACCAGTGGCAGGCGGCGTAGCCGATAGAGAGGAAGATGGGAACGTCCCGCTCGCGGGCCAACTCGAGGGCCTGCCGGTCCCACGGCTGCCACGCGACGGGATTGTCGGCGTGTTGCTCGAGGTAGGGGGAGGCGGCCTCGTCGAGGCGGTTTTCCATGCCGGCGCTTCGGCCCGGAGCCCCAAAAACTGGCGGCACGGTCGCATGGCCGGCGCGGCCGCACGACCGCCGTTGCACGGAGGCGATCGGCGCGGCAGGATAGCGGGATATTTCAGGTGCCCGTTAGAGACGTGAGGTATGGACATCTCTCGACGGGACGCCCTCCGCCGCGGGGGCGGGTTGCTCGCCGCCGCGGCCGCCGCCGGATGCGTCGAACAGCGCGTCACGCGACGGGAAGACAGCGTCCGGAGTTCGACGACCTGGGGACTGGACGCCGGCGCCGAGGAGACTCTCGACGCGTCGGCCTTCGAGGAGTACGTCGCCGGAATGGCGGACACGTACGGTGACGGCGGCGTCTGGGGGCTGGAGCCAGCCCCCGACGCGGAGCTCGAGACGGCGTACGTTCAGCGGCTGCCGGTCACCCGGGACGCCTCAGGGCAACCGGGCGGCGCCCAGCCGACGCTCGTCCCCGACGAGATCGACCGCGCGGAGTCGTACCCGATCGTGGATGCGGCCGTCTCCGTCCACCGCGTCGGGGACCGCCACCGGTACCGTCTGTGGGCGGCGGTCGACGTCAGAAACGAGACGTTCGCCCGCGACGCCGACGCGAGCGTCCTCTCGTCGGGCGTCTCCGTCCGTGGCGGCGAGGTGACCTCGACGGCGTCGATCTCCCGGGACAACGGCGCCGCGGTCGTCGGGTTCGACGACGAGACCGTCACCCGGTTCCCGCTGGAGGAGACGACGGAGTCGGTCGGCACTCAGGACCGAATCGAGGCCGAGGGCTACTACGTCGCCGAGTGGGACGGGAGCGTTGGCGGCACCCAGTCGCTCAACGGCGCCTTTGAGGTCGACCGCGAGGACGACCACGCGTTCCGCTGGACCGTCGCCGGCAGTTACACCTTCGTCCAGGAAATCTGAGTCCGACGACGAACGTGGACGTTCTCGCTTCCCGGAAGGGCAACGTTTAGGCGTTCGTGCGTCCGGGATCCGCCTATGACCGAGACTGTGCTGCTCGTCGGCGGCGGCGGCCGGGAACACGCCATCGCCAGCGCCGTCGACGAGTCCGACGAGGCGGAACTGTACGCCTGTGCCTCGAACCGCAACCCCGGCATCGCCGACCTCGCGGCGGGGTTCCGGGAGCGTGCCGAGACCCAGCCCGACGCCATCGTCGAGTACGCCGAGTCGGTTGGCGCGACGCTCGCGGTCATCGGCCCGGAGGCGGCGCTGGAGGCCGGCGTCGCCGACGCGCTCGACGCCGCGGGCGTGTACGCGTTCGGCCCGCGCGCCGAGGCGGCCCGCATCGAGACGGACAAGGCCTTCCAGCGGGAGTTCATGACCGAACACTCGATTCCGGGCTGTCCCGACTACGAGACCTTCGAGGACCCCGAGGCGGCCGCTGACTACCTCCGCTCGTACGACGGCCACCTCGCCGTTAAGCCCCGCGGGCTGACCGGCGGCAAGGGCGTCCGGGTGACCGGCGACCAGTTGACCAAGGCTGAGGGCGTCGAGTACATCCTCGAGAGCGACTACGAGGAGTACGTCCTCGAGGAGCGCCTGGTCGGCGAGGAGTTCACGATCCAGGCGTTCGTCGCGGAGGGGCAGTACCGGGTTTCGCCGGCCGTCCAGGACCACAAACGCGCCTACGAGGGCGACGAGGGGCCCAACACCGGCGGGATGGGGTCGTACTCCGACGCCACCTTCGAGTTACCGTTCATGACCGAGGCCGACTACACCGAGGCCGTCGAGATACTCGATTCGGTCGTCGCGGCGATGCCCGAGTACAGGGGCATCCTGTACGGCCAGTTCATGCTGACGGCGGAGGGGCCGAAGGTCGTGGAGTTCAACGCCCGGTTCGGCGACCCGGAGGCGATGAACACGCTTCCAGTCCTGGAGACGGACTTCGTCTCGCTGCTCGTGGCGGCCCGCGAGGGCAAGGAGTTGCCGGAACTGGAGTTCGCCGACCGGGCGACGGTCTGCAAGTACGCCGTCCCGGACGGCTACCCGACGGACCCGACGGCGGGCGCGAAGGTGGAAATCGACGCCGACTCGTCGGGCGACGCACTGTCGTTCTACGCCAGCGTTGACGCCCGCGAGGACGGGATTTACACGACTACCTCCCGCTCCTTTGCCGTTGTTGGACTCGCGGACACCATCACCGAAGCCGAGGCCGTCGCCGAGGACGCCCTGGAGCGCGCCGGCGAGGAGGGCCTGCGGGTCCGCCACGACATCGGCACCGCCGAACTGCTCCAGGC
Organism: Halobacteriales archaeon QS_9_68_42; assembly: GCA_003022905.1. The sequence goes on along the minus strand of PXSE01000021.1, from coordinate 14,730 downwards.
GCGCATCGACTACATGCAGGAACTGCGCACGGACCCGCGGTGACTGCCGTAGCCGCATCCGTGCGACCGCACGCAGTCGTGCCGTCGGTACGGAAGCGTCGGACGACACTGCCGGCCGTGCGCCGGTGAACGTCTCGTCGTGACGGTCGGCCGGCCCTCGCCCGGCGTTCCGTCCGGCGGGTTGCCGCGGTCGGGTCTGGCCGTCGGGACGAGGCCACCCTGCCGACACGCTTGGGTCGATGCGGACCGTTGGGACCTCGTCTGTGCCCGTCGGGCGCCCCCGGTGAGCCGCGAAGCGAGGGGCATTTGATCCCCGGTCGCGGAGAGGACGTATGCGCGAGTTCGTCGTCGTCGGGCACGACGCGCCGACGACACCGGAGTTCTCGCTGGACGACCTGCCCGGCGCCGGCCGTCTGGACGTGCTGTGCCGGTGTGTCACGAGCGCCCTCCTCCTGTCGCACGACATCCGGGAGTCGGTGCGGGTGCGCCTCGTGCTGGATGGGGCGTACGTCGTCCGCTTCGAGGGGTCGGAACTCCGACACCTCCGCCCGGACGAGCGGTCGGCCGCGTCGCTGATTCGCGGGGCGCTGGAGGCCCGCGAGGAGGCAATCGGCGCCATGAAGGCTACCCCCTCGCCGGGCGTCTACGTCGGGTCCGGAGGCTTCGAGCGGGCCGTCGACGACGCATCGGCGGCGGGCGAACTCCTCGTGTTGCACGAGGACGGCGACCCAATTATCGACGTCGACCCGCCGACGGACGCGGCGTTCGTCCTCTCGGACCACCGCGACTTCACCGACGATGAGATGGCGGTGCTGCGGGATGCCGGCGCCCGGCGGGTCTCGGTCGGGCCGCGGGCGCTCCACGCCGACCACGCCGTCACCGTCGCCCACAACTACCTCGACACCCGGGGATTCGACCGGTATTAGAATACCACCGTAGCGCTGGCTGCGCAGTCGGAACAGTCGAAACACCCCCTCGGAACGCGTGAAAATTTGAGGCGGTCGGTCCCGGCGGCACGCTGGTTGAGCTGGTGGTCGAAACACCCCCTCGGAACGCGTGAAAATTTGAGGGTGGGTCAATCGAACCCGAAGGGAACATCGCCGCCGTTCGCTTTCAGATAATCGACGGCGGCGTCGGCGCCGGTTAGCCGAACATTCTGGCGGTGGCCGCCGCCGTAGGCCTCGACGGGGGCGTCCGGGTCAGTGGCCATGGCCTCGAGGAGGTCTCTCCCACGTCCCTGTTCGTGGCTGGGTAGGCACATGTTGACGATAGTGTCGATTTGCTTCTTGTGGTTGCCGATGATGCGTTTGCGGAGCATCTTGCGAACGAGTCGGTTGCGGATATCCTGGTCGTCCATCGTCATTCCTGCTAATGTAGTATTGAAGCCACAGCTACATAAATTTTCAGTCTCAGAACTACATGGTTGACTTCTTTGAACAACAACTAAGTATGGTGAGTACTACGCAATAGGTACGTACTCTCCACTATGGCCACCGACCGACAGCGAGACTCCCAGGAAGCGTTCGCAGAAGGAACGCCGCTCGTCGAACTCTTTGGCAAGCCGGGACGGACGAAGCTCATCAGCGTGTTCGTCGACGAACGAGAAAACGACCTGAGCATCAGCGAACTCGCCCGACAGGCCGGGGTGGCCCGTAGCACAGTTTACGACCACCTCGACGACCTCGTCGAGCTGGGAATCGTCCAGGAGACGCGAGAGACGGGCCCGAGCACCCGGTACCAGCTCGACAACGACGACGAGATCGCAGAACTCCTCTACCGGCTCGACGGTCTCGTGCTGAAACGGCTCCTCGAAATGAACGACGGGCTCTAACCCGGAACGGCGGGCGTATGTCCGGGCGGCGGTCCGCTCCACGCCGGCCGAGATGCCGTTCGGCATCCGTCTCGCGGGTCAGTTTTAATTCCGGGGCTGGCGTACCTCCAGATATGGCCCTCCAGATAGGTGACACACTCGGTGGCGGTATCGGCCGAGCGTTCACGTACAGCGGCGTCGTGCTGATGGCACTGCTGTTCGTCTACCAGGTACTCTTCACCGTTGCGGTGAACTCCCTCCTCCTGCGGTACCTTCCGCCGGAGGCCGCCGAGTCGAGCCAGTTCGTGCTCTCGGCGCCGATACCGCTGGCAGTCGCCGGCGCGGGCGTCGTCGCCGGACTGCTCCTCGGCGCCGCACTGAATCTGATCGCTGCGCGTGCGCTCACGCGCAAGCCAGAGGCGCTCGACTCGATGCCCGCGGAGCTGTTCACTCGGCGCATCGGCCGGGCGACGCTGTCGGCCGTCGGAGCGAATCTCTTCGTCGGGGCCGCCGTCTTCACCGGATTCCTCCTGCTGGTCGTCCCCGGCGTGTACCTGGCGATAAGCTTCCTGTTTGCCGTCTTGGTCATCGGCGTCGAGGACGAACGCGCTATCGACGCCGTGTGGCGGAGCTGGGCGCTGGCCGGCGGCAACCGGTGGCGCCTGCTGGCGCTGATGATCGTCGTCGTCGGCGCCACGGTCGTCGGCAGCAGCGTCGGGGCGCTCTCGCTCGTCAATCCCGTGGCCGACGAACTGCTCAGTCTAGTAGTGTCGGCGGTGTTCGGCGTCATTGGCTACGGGATTCTCGCCGAGGCGTACCTCCGGCTTGCCGACGGACCGGACGACGGGAAGAGCGCCGAAACGCTGGCACCGGACGCGGACCCCGCGGCCTGACCCGCCCGACTATCACAACGCTTAAACTCGGTCACGGCGTCCTACCGCGTGCGGGCCGGTGGGGTAGCTTGGTATCCTTCGGCCTTCGGGTGGCCGTAACCACGATTCAAATTCGTGCCGGCCCACTACCACTTCAACGCTTTCCCGCATTCCCTAACAGGATAGCGGCCGCAATCGCAGGAGGGCGGTGGTACTGATGGCCGCGACTGTCGAGGTTAACCTGACGTTGGTCTTCCAGAACGGCGAGCTGCGCCTTGAGGAAGACGAATCCGGCTGGTGCGGCTTTCGACGCGAGGAGCGTGGGGGAGGCATCGCCTACTACTACGTCGACACCCGCAGTCCGCACACCGGCCTGCAACAGGGGGTGCGCGTCGGCGAGCGCGCTGTTCGAGAGACGATTCGCGAATCGCTCGGGAACGTCCACGCGATGTGGAACATGGACCAGTCGGACCGAGACCGGCGGCCAAGGACACCGGACGCTCCCGAAGAGCAGGCGACGCTGCCGGTGGCTGACGGAGGGGGTGAGGAGCGGTAACGGTGACTATCAACGGCACCGAGTTCGACTCGCATCCGGTCGCCTGTCCCGAGTGCGGCGGCGAGGTCGACGCCCAAGTCGTGCTGCTCGAGCAGTCCTGCCCTGCATGCGGCATCAGGTACCGCGCCTTCTTCGAGGACGCGCCCGACCCCGAGGCGGCCGGGATCGCGTATCCGTTCGACGGCCCCGCAGAGGTGCGTGAACCATGAGCTCCGAGCACGCCGACCGCGAGACGGTGCGGGACCTCGTGGCGGTCGTCAACAAGCTCGAAGACCGCGTCGAAGAGCTGGACGTTCGGGTCCGGGAACTCGAGCTGCAACTGGCCGACCGGGAGGGCGCAGACGAATGAGCCAGCACGAAGAGCTGTCGGACCGCGACGAGGCTGTCCTCGAAGCAACTGTCGAGTCCGGCGACGACGCCGACCTAGCCGGTCGGGTGGCCGCCTTGGAGTCGCTCGTCGAGTCCCTGCAGGCCGACATCGCGGGATTGGAGGCTGACCTTGAAGCTGGACGCGAGCACAAACGGGGGCTGGCCCGGACGGTCAACCGCCTGCAGGACGCCGTCGAAGGCCGCGACGAGTTGGTCGGGGCGTCCACGCTTGAGAAGTACGCCTCGATGGACAAGGCGGACCGCGAGAAGTTACTGAGTACATCCGAGCGGCGGGCCGTCTCAATCTACCAGAATTGGGACGAGCTGGCTTGGATGGCGAATGGGAAGGAACTGCTCGAAACGCAAGCCCGGGCGAACGCCGAGCACAACCCCTCGAAGCTCCGGTACCGCCTGAACAAGCACTTCGACGAGTCGTTGCAGGCCACCGAAATCTACCGGGCGCTGAAGGCCGTCGCCCGGCTGTTGGGGGGCGACGAGGAGACCGACACGAACGGTCGGACACACGTCACCGGCGGCGCCTTCGAGTATCACGTGCTCCCCACGGCCGACGGGACAAAGACACGGCGCGTCCTCGAACGAGTGGACGGATGACCGGGCAAAACCTCTTACACCGTTGTAAGAGGTTTGCCCAGACTGCCGTAACCGGTTTGCCCGCTCAGGCCATCCTCAGTGGAGGGAAGCCGCCGCCTGAGTAATATTTACTATGGCGGTTGATGCGCAGTGTTAATTATCTCTTACACGGATAGACGTGGGCCCGGCCCTCGTCTACCGTACAACCGACCGACGCAAGTACGGTCGGTTGTGCGAAACCTCTTACAACGCTGTAAGAGAGTTTGGGGAAAACCCGGCAGTATTTTTGCGGCTTCTACGGACCCCACATTGGGGAAGCTTGGACGGGCGGCCGAAGGAACTCCTTGAGCAAGAGTGCGTCCTCGGTGGTGGATGGCTGTGTCATGTGTGTAGCTCACTCGTCGAGGGCGTCGAACAGGTCGCAATCCTCCTCAATGACACGCCGGACGCGATCTTCAAGGGACTCGCCGTCGTCCTCCCGATCCTTGAGGCTCATTAGTCGGGGTCGGGAAAGTCGTAGTCGTTGTGGTCGATGTCGAACTCCTCAGGGCTGCGGCCAGTTTCCTCTGCGAGCGCTTCGACCATTCGATCACCGAGTTCGTCGGCTGCCTCGGCTACGTCCTTGATTTCTTCGTCGATCATTGATCGCCGCTACCGTCGGCCGCCGTGCGGTCGGCCCGGTAGTCTTTGAGCTCGCCACCGAGGTCCTCGGCGAGGTCTTCACGAACCTCGGCAAGGAGATCGTGAATCTCGTCTTTCGAATTCTCGAGCTCCTTGTCGGTCATCGGCTGTTGATCCCGTGCCATTCCTCGAACTCTTTGATATACCGTTGACCGTGCTGAGTCAAGTGCTCTTCGGCGCCCGTGAACGCCTTCTACCGCCACTCGTCGTCGCCCGGTTCCAACGGCAGACGCTCGGGATCGACGTCCTCATACGCTTTGTCAGAGCTTAGGATGGAATGGCCGCGCGTTTCGGCAGTAGCAGCGTGGAAGGCATCGAACGCGGTCATTCCCTCCTCGAAGTAATTCACAGCTTTGAGCACGATCTGGCGTTCCTCTTCGTTCTCCAGGGGAACAACATCGAGCATATTCGAGAACAGCTTGATGTAGTCGAACTCGTGGCGCTCGCGGATGACCAGAATCTCCAGATACGAATACGTGGACGCGACGACGTCGTGTTCTTGTAATTTCTCCTCTGCTCGGCCTTTCAGCCAGTCAGTGTCTTTGGCGAGGGCCAGGAGAAAATCTGTCTCGACATACGCCGTCATCTTTCCTCCGAGGCGGAAACCCCGCCGCTTGCGGCAGGGAGGAAGCCGACACGGGACTGTGCAACTGCTGACGGTGGCTGGGATGACCCCCAACCGGAGAAATTATTGGACATGGGGCCGCATTGAAGCCTGACGCGGGCTGTGCCTGCGTCGGCCGACGCGAACCGAACCATACTTGTCCGGCTCCCCGCCGGACGACCGCGTGGGTGAGAGCCGGCCGCTGAAACTGGACGGCGATGACACGCGTGCGGATGGGAGTGCCCGTGACAGCACCGCGGGGCACTTCGGGCCAAGGCAGGGACCCTGCCGTCCGAGGCTCGGAGCATCACGCCCCGAAACCTCCCTCGGCACCGGGCCGGGGTTCCAACTGCGTTGGAAACCCCGCCGTTTACGGTGGGCGAGGATGTCACTCGTCGTTATCCCCCGCTGCGCGTTTTCCGCGTTCGAACCCCTCTTCGGCATCTCTTTTGGCTTGTTCTCTCGCTTCTTCGCGGAGTTCTTCTATTGACTCCCCTTCGAATGCGCCCCCGGCTGCGTCGCGAATCGCCTGAAGCGGGTTCTCGTCAATAGGGATGAGTTCGAGACGGTCCTCGTACTCGACGACGTGGAACTTTTCACCGTACTTCTGTCTCAATTCTGAGGACAGGTACAGTCGGCCGTGTGAATCCGTTTCAACTGACATAGCCGCCTATTCGTGTGGTCCAAATAAAGATGTTCTCCCAAAGATTGATTATCTATCCCACAGAAGGATAAGGCAGGCAGCCCGGTCGCGTCGCTCACCGTTCGATGTGCGGATGAATGGAAGCGACGCCGGAGGTGGAGACTCCGACGCGACGATGTTGCAGAACCGGACACTTCCGCAACGCTCACCGTCTTAACGAGTCAATTGCTCGACAGCAATCTGGCGTCTACCGGCGGTGCTTACACCGCCGCTGTATCCGTACTCCGTACTTAGCGATCGAAAGGGAAAATTTGTTGACTGATATCGAGTATTTCACGGAGTCGACCGAGATGGTATAGTACACAGCATCGTTGCGGTCGGCAATCGATTAGCGGGCGAGTTCGCTCTTGCCGATCCGGCGGCGCACATAGATGGTTGTGAGTCCTGTAGTGGCACTCTCGATGCCCGCTCGCGGGCCGCGGAACGGCTCTGCCATCCCGTCCTTTCAGTCTGCCAGGATTCGGCTTCGTAGCCGGCAGAAACTGGCCTGCCGATCGGTGCGTATCTGAGCACCGCGTCTGCCCTTCACCAAAATGCACATTATGTATGAAGCACGTGTGTGAGATCACGACATGTCCCGGACCACCGCCACTGTTCCGGACGACCTCACCGACCTCATGGAAGGGGCCGTTAGAGCGGGAATCTTCGAAAACAAGAGCGACGCCATTCGCCATGTTCTCCGCGAGTATTTCGAAGAGAACCAGAACGCACGGATTGCGGCTGCGGTGTCATTGTACAAGAACGGCGAGAGTACCCTCGGAACGGCCGCCCGGCTTGCCGGCGTCAACCGGTTCGAGATGCGGGATAAACTGCGAGAAGAAGGTGTAGAACTGCGGTTCGGTCCCGAAGACATGGATGCCGCGAAGGATAATATCGAGGCCGCTCGCAACCTCGAATGACGGACGCGCCGACAAACGCGACGGTTCTCGACACTACCGCTCTCTCGAACTTTGCGCATGTGGACCGTGCCGAGCTACTGCTGAATCTGCCTCGCCTCGTGACAGTAGACGCTGTTGGGGAGGGAGGGACCGCATCTTGCACCGCGCCGGCCTGTCGACACCGTCCGAGCGCATGTAGATGCCCGGGCGTTCTTGGCGGCCCCGAGCCGTCGAGGCCGTCGAACGCCCGGTTTAGGCCGCCTCGGCTAAGTCCTCGAGCGCCTCTTCGGCCGTCTCGATGGCCCGCTCGCGCTTCGCGGGGTAGGCCTCGACCTTCCCGCGGAGCATGAGGCCGTCGCCCAGCTCGACGCGGCCGCCGTAGGCGGCCTGCTTGTCGAGGCCGAGGAAGAACGCGCAGTTGTCGTCGATGCGGTCGTCCAGTTCCGTCATGAGGCCCTCGAAGTCCTCGATTTCCGCCAGCCGCGAGAGCACGTGCCGGACGTCGTCGGCACGCTCCAGGCGCACCGACAGCACGAGGATGCGGTCGCCGTTGTGGCCTTCCGTCTCCTCCCGCTCGATGTCGGTCTCCTCCGGCAGAAAGGTCCGCAGTGCCGCCCTGACCCGCTTTTCGTCCTCCGTCGCATAACAGAACGTCCGGAGGTCGACGTAGTGGAACGGGACGGCGCTCATCCGGCTACTCCTCGGCGGCTTCGAGCGCGTCCTCGGGAATGCCGGCCTCTTGGCCCTCCTCGAACTGGACGATGTAGGTGTCGTCGCCGAACATCGTCTCGGAGACCTGCGTCACCTCGCCGGTCTCGCCGTCGTACTCGCTGTGCTTGTCGTGGAAGACGACGTGGTCTCCCTTCTCGAATCCCATACCTGCGGTTCTGGTTCGGGCCGAAAAAGCCCGTCGTTTCGCCGTTCCCGGTGGTACCGTGACCGCCATCGACGGCCTGTGGTACCTCGCCGACGAGGCCGCCCGGACCGCAGAGCGGACCTACCACCGCCTCGCCGAGCGCCACGACGCCGGGTACCTTGAGCGGACCTACCACAAGCGGGTCGGCCGCCGCCGGTTCCGAACCCTCGCCGAGCGCATCGAGGTGACCGGCGCCCCCTACGGCGCCCACACGCTCGTCTACCGGCCCTCCGGGGAACTGCTCCTCGTCCGCCACGAGGGCGTCGGCCAGTGGGTCCTCCCCGGCGGCGACATCGAGGACGGCGAGACGTTCCGGGAGACGGCCGAGCGCGAACTGCACGAGGAGGCCGGCGTCGACGCCAGCTACGAGGGGCTTGCGATGCTCGTCCGTGTTGAGGTGCGGTGTGACGGCAACGAGACGTGGGGCGTGATGCCGGTGTTCCGGGCGCGGGCGACGACGACAGAGACGGCCGTCGCTGACCCCGACGGCGAAATCACCGCGGCGCGATGGTTCGCCCCCGAGGCGGTGCCCGAGGACACCCGCGACCGCGAGGACGTGCTCGCGGCCCGAACAGCACCGACTCGCCGTACTCGCCGGCCACCTCGGCGGCGTGAATCAGGTCGTCGACCTCGACGTTCACGGCGTACAGCTCGACGCTGACCGGCGTCTCCAGGCGGTCCCGGAACCCGCTGGCGATGGTCTCCAGCCAGTAGGTCGTCCCGTAATGGGTGTCGTACAGCGGGACGACGAACTCGTCGACCAGCGCCTCGGCGGCCTCGAGGTCGATGCCGGCCCGCTCGTACAGGTGACCCTCGTAGGGGTCGGGGTACAGCGTCATGTAGGTCCGGCCGGGAACCCGTTCGACGGCGGCCTCGAGGAACTCCGTGATGACCGACGCGCGCCACTCGTAGCGGTCCTCGGGGCCGGTCTCGGCGGGCGGCGGCCCCTCGCCGGCCTCGTGGCGGCGCTCGACCCAGTCGGCGAACTGCTCGTTGCACCGCTCACAGTAGCAGTACTCCGGCCGCGGAAAGCCCACGTCGTCCAGTCGGACATCGGGGGTGACCGCCGTACAGTCCTCGATTATCTCCAGCAGGCCGGCGCGGTACTCCTCGTGGGTCGGGCAGACGTACGCCCAGTCGAAGTGGGTCCGCTCGCGGGTGGCCGGCTGGCCCTCGGGCGTCACCGGCACCAGGTCGGGGTTCTCCTCGGCGGCGGCGTTGTCACCGAAACACGAGACCATGCTGACGGCCGACTCGACCGGCTCCGCGGAGCGACCGGTAACGTCTTTGACCTCGTAGAACGCGCGGTCGAACTCCGGCCACCGCGTCTCCTCGTCGTTCCGCGTGACGACGCCGTACATACCCGGAGTCCGGCCTCCGCGGGCGTAAGTCGTTCGAAAGGAACGGGTGGTCGGAGGCCTGTACTCGGTCGTCGGTTGGCGTTACCGCTTTATCGCGTACACGAGGACGACGGCGGCGACGAGGACCAGCGCGAGTATTTTCTTCGACATACACGCTATCTCTCGGCGGGCGGGAGCATAACCTTTCCCCCGGGCGAACGGATAGTGTTCAGATAAAGGATTCCAGGGTCCAGAAAGCCCTCGGCGCTCTCGACTTCTGCTCGCGGGCCGGAGGCCCGCTCGCACGGCTCGAGGCGACTTCGTCGCCTCCGAGCGGGCCGAGGGACCTCCGGTCCCTCGCGGCTTGCGTCGTCCGGGTTCGCCGAGTGGGCGGCCGGTTCCACCGGCCGCCGTCTAACGTGGCGGCTTCGCCGCCACGCAATGCCTCGCCCTTTCAGTCCGCCAGGAGTCAGTTGATCGGCCAGCAGAAACTGGCTCGTCGGTCAGTGCTTATCTGAACACTACCGGCGAACGGGCGTCAGCCGGCGGTCCGGGGTGCGGTACGGCCGCCCGGGTGCCTACTCGACGCCGATGTGGGTAGCGATGGCTTCCCGGATGATGGTGTCGCAGTAGGTACAGCGGACGCCCTCCTCAAGCACCTCGAACCGCGAGTCGACGGGTTCGTTCTCGGTGGTGATGCAGTTGGCGTTTGGACACGAGAGGACGCCGGTGACCTCCGCGGGCCGGGAGACGCGGTGCTTCTCGGCGACCTCGAACTCCCGGATGATGTTGATGGTCGCCGCGGGCGCGATGAGCGACAGCACGTCCACCTCGTCCTGGCTCAGCTCGCGGCCCTCGACCTTGACGACGTCCTTCCGGCCCAGACGGTCCGAGGGAACGTTCATGCCGACGGAGACTTCCTCGCCGGAGGTGCCGTCGATGCCGAGGATGGCCAGGACGTTCACCGCCTGGCCGGCCGTGATGTGGTCGATGACGGTGCCGTTCTCGATCTTGGAAACGCGGAGCTCTGTCTCTGTCATAGCATCTGGTCTAGGAGCGCCATCCGAACGGGGACGCCGTTGTGGGCCTGTTCGAAGTAGGTCGCGTGGTCGGTTTCGTCGACGTCCGGCGCGATCTCATCGACCCGGGGCAACGGGTGCATCACCGTCAGGTCGTCGCGGGCCGACTCCAGTAGGTCGGCGTCGATGCGGTACTCGCCGGCGACCTTTCTGTACTCGTTCTCGTCGGGGAACCGCTCGCGCTGGATGCGGGTGACGTAGAGGACGTCCAGTGTCCCGAGCACCTCTTCGATGTCGGTATGCTCGCGCACTTGGGCGCCCGTCTCGTGGAGGTCGTACCGGACCCCCCGCGGCAACTGGAGGCTCTCGGGACTGATGAAGTGCTGGCTGGCGCCGACGTTCGTCAGCGCGTGGGCCAGCGAGTGGACCGTCCGGCCGTACTTCAGATCGCCCATGATGCCGACGGTGAGGTCATCGAAGCCGGCGTTCTCCCGGATGGTGTAGAGGTCCAACAGCGTCTGCGTTGGGTGCTGGCCGGCGCCGTCGCCGGCGTTGATGACGGGCACGTCGACGAACTCGCTCGCGAGCTTGGCCGACCCCTCGGAGGGGTGCCGGAGCACGAGCGCGTCGGCGTACCCCTCGAGGACCCGGACAGTGTCGGCGAGGCTCTCTCCCTTCTTGACCGAGGAGGATTCGACGCTTCCCATGTCGATGGTGTCGCCCCCGAGTCGGTTCATTGCGGCGTCGAACGACATTTTCGTGCGGGTGCTGGGCTCGAAGAAGCATAGCCCGAGTACCCGGCCCGCCCCGCCCTCGGCGGCGTCGGGGTCGGCCGCGAACTCGGCGGCCCGGTCCAGCACCGCCTCGATGTCGCCACGCGACAGCTGTTTCGCGCTGATGAGGTGGTCGTGGCGCATTACCCGAACCCCCGGTTCGGACGTTCTTCAATCCCCCGACCGACGCCGCGCTCGTCGGCCCGCTCCCCGGCCGACGGCCGCCGAGGTGCCAGAAACCTTAATCAGTCGGAGTACTAACCATGAGTCGATGAGCGATCGCCTCCCAACCGGTATCGACGTGCTCGACCGGAAGCTCAACGGAGGCATTCCCCCCGGAAGCATCGTCGCACTGTGCGCCCAGCCCGCCAGCCAGGCCGAACTGTTCCTCTACGAACTCACGGCCACCCGCGGAACGCTGTACCTCTCTCTCAACCGGACCGGCGAGTTCGTCTCCAACAGCATCGACAACGCCGAAACCAGCACGGGCGATCCGACCGTGCGGGACGTCACCGGCGAGGCACCGCTGGACAACACCACCAAACTCGTCTCGGCGCTGCCCGAAGAGTCCAACCTCATCGTCGACCCCGTCGACACCCTCGACGAGGGCGACCGCATCGAAAACCGGCTGGCAGTCCCGAAGTTCCGGGGCGGCCGGGCGATGTCGGACGTCATCAAGCTGGAACTGTCCGACGAGGTCGAAATCGACACCAGCCGCGACATCGCGTAGGGTTCTTTCGCTTTACCTCCGACGCGGTACGCTTCCCATTTTTCCGATATCGCGGACCATTTCCGGACATGGCGACCGGGCAAAAAAACCCCCGGCACTCCCCGAGGCTTACGCGATTCATGCCCGGCCTGAAGGCCGGGATTCTCTCGCTGAACCAAGATAGAAATTTCGGGGCGAAAATCCACGGCTGAAACCGTGGGATTCCTCCGGTGGGGATGTTAGCTATGCCGTACTCATGGAGGCAAGTGCATAGTGCCGTATTCAAAGCCTCTCGGCGACCCGGACCAAATCGGCGCGGTAGATTTATATTCAGGGAATCAATTACCGTACAATTGAGTACAATAGAAATTAGTGGAGTGTTCACAAATGGTACCGACAGAGCATAGCACATTTCACAAAGCGGTGGATCCAGCGGATTTCACTATTGCCGACGAGGAACGGATTATCAAGGAGATCCGAACCCTCGACAGCAAGCTGTCGGGCGTCAACATAGCGGAGTCTCCCGACGGAGTCGCCGAGCTGATCGCACAAAACGAGATACCGAGCACGGTCCGGAACGAAGTCTGTGCCCTCATCGAAGAGCAGCTGTCATCGGAGTTGCGCTCGGTCGAAACCATCGTGCTGAGCCAGCGGGTCTCCTGGCCGGAGCCGAAGTACCAGATCTGTATAGACTTCGGGTGAGAACCCGACTGCGTCGATGATGGGAGAGCCAGCGGCCGGTCGGTTGCCTCGATCTGATAATGATCACCGTACCTATGTGTCGGGACGACCGCACGCAGTCGTGCGGTCGATACCGAAATGACTTACGGTAATCACTATGAGAGACCTAACTGGAACAGCCGATCCGTGCCCGAGGTGTTAGCGTTCGGGCCGAGGAGCGGTTTCATACCGCTGGATTGTTTCGGGTTTTTCGACGCTGCTATAAATCTCTGTGAGTGTTTCCTCAGCACGGAGTAACCCATGTTCCGCCAGGAACTCACAGCCATCCTCACTGAGCCCGTAGAACGTGTACGGAAGGTCGTTCTGCCGCTGGTCTTTCGGTAGCGAGACCTTCTCGAGAATGCCCTCGTTGACGAGTTCTTGGAGGTG
>PXSE01000021.1:0-1632 GCA_003022905.1 Halobacteriales archaeon QS_9_68_42 | reverse complement strand
CCCCACCCTACTCGCTCACCGCTGACGCGGTTCGCTCCTTGATAGTGAGGCTTCTTGTTTCCACGACGCGCCGATGGCGGCTGGTCGCAAGCTCGGTGCGCCGGTCGTCTCCTGCGACGGGGGCCCCACCCATGGAGAGACGAAGAAGGTCGTCGATATTGAGGAGTACCAGACCGTTCGCCCGCCTGTCACGGTGACCCCAAACCCTCGTCCGGTTCGGCAGGGGACACGACGGCCGGAGCGGGCGCGCTGCTCATACTGTTAGTTGTACTGGCGTGACGCGATTCCGTCCGGAAGACGGAGTTCCGGACGGTATCCAGCCGGGTACCGCCGAGGCATCTCGAAGCGAGTACAGCCGGCAGTATCAGCCTCCGGTCGTGTGCGGCGACCCGGACGGTCGCTCGCGGTACTCCGGCTCGATCGGTATCGAGTCCTCGTCCTGTGTCTCCCAGTCGAAGGCTGGAATCAGAACGTCGAACTCGGGGGTGACGAGCCGCTCGTCGACATCGAGCCCCGACACGGCATCGGTCTCCGGGTCGTACACGGCCGGGGTCCGGACCCGGAGGCCGGGCTCGCCCGACAGCCCGAGCCGCCGGGGCGGCACGAACGTCACGTCGGCTTGGTCGGCGAGATATAGCAGCGCTCGACCGTAGTCGATGACGACGACCGCGTCCTCGGCGTCGGCGCGCTCGACCGCCGCGTACAGCTCGTCTTCGGCCCAGTTCCGAACGTCGGTTAGGTCGGCCCGCCGCGTCACGTGGACGTTGTGCCGGGAGGCGGGCGCCGTGATGTCATCTGGCTCGAACGGGTCCACACCACGTGTTGGACGAGCATCGGTATAGAATCTACGCCCGGGACGGAGGACCGGACGGGTTCGTCTCGGCCGGACGCCGCGGTCACCCGGCGATGTACGTGCGAGGACGTCCCCTCCGCGACCACCGACGATGTCGATTTCGAGCGCGAGCGACTGCCGGTGGAATCGAGCTACCTCTCGGTTCGTACCTCGACCCACAGGTGCAGGTCCCGATAGGCGTTGTCGGCCGTCGGCTGGGCCGGCACCTCGTTGCGATACAGGAGAAACTTCACGCGCCTGTCGGACCCTTCGAACGCGGTCGCCGTCTCGCCATCGACGGCCAGCGACCGGTTGCGGATGTCGCTCTCGTTGTGGGCGACCGTCGTCGAGTAGCGGTCCACCTCTGTCCGGTCCGTTACGACCGCCTGGGTCACCGTTCTGTTGGCCTGCTCGCCCGTCTCCGTCTGGTCGGTGAGCCGAACCCGCCGCTCTTCGAATTCGACCGCCTGTAACTGGACCACCACCGTGTACTCGACCGTCTCGTACTCGGTGTTCCCGACGCCGACGTGGATGGGTTCGGGCTGGCCGGTAACCAGTTCCTCGGGATAGTTCGCCGCAACCAGTTCGTCGCTCTCGTCCTCGGTCAGCACGTAGAACTCGGTGAACTGCTCGCCCTGCTGGGGGACGGCGATGGCGTAGACGACGCTCGTGGTCGCCATGATGATAGCAACGACGAGCAAGACGTTCAGCGCGGTGTCGGCCGTCGAGTCCGGCGCGAACATCTCGTCTCTGCCGCTCGCCAGCCACTCCCGGTAGGGCACCCGGAACCGCTCCTCCTC
>PXSE01000032.1:11525-12245 GCA_003022905.1 Halobacteriales archaeon QS_9_68_42 | reverse complement strand
TGGGCCGGTACGTCCTGGCCGACGACATCGAGACGCTCGACGACGGGCCGGCCGACGCCGAGCGCGTGCTGATCAAAGCGAGGTCCCTGTAATGAGTGAATCCGCACCCACCCGCGAGGTCGCCCGACGCGCCTTCGCGGCCGAGTTCAACGACGCATCGTACACGTTCAAGGAGTCCGACGACGAGCGCGCGCCCGTCTACTCGCTGTTGCCGACCGGCGAGCGGGCCAATCGCGTCTTCGCCGTCGGGACGCTGACCGAAACCGAGGACGTCGGCGACGACTCCGAGTACTGGCGGGGCCGGGTCGTCGACCCCACCGGGACGTTCTTCAGCTACGCCGGCCAGTACCAGCCGGAGGCGGCCTCGGCGCTCCGGGAGACGGAGACGCCGGCCTACGTCGCCGTCGTCGGCAAGCCCCGCACCTACGAGACCGATGAGGGCGACACGAACGTCTCGCTGCGGCCCGAGTCCATTACGGTCGTCAACGCGGCGACCCGGGACCGCTGGGTCGTCGAGACCGCCGAACGAACCCTCGAGCGCATCGAGGCGTTCGAGGGAGCGGCGTCAGAAACCTCGGAGAGCGACGAAGCCGCCGTACCCGGCGAGTACGCCGCCATGGCCGAGACCCAGTACGACCCCGACCTCTCGGTGTACCGCGACCAGGCCGTCGCCGCCCTCGAGGACCTCGAGGAGGACGCCGAGGTCGCCGCCGAGGCGTA
>PXSE01000032.1:0-11452 GCA_003022905.1 Halobacteriales archaeon QS_9_68_42 | reverse complement strand
CTTCGAGACCCTGCGGGAGATAGCCGAGGAGCGGGACATCTCGCTTTCGGCGGTGTTCCGCGACTACGTGGACACCCTGGTGGCCCACGACGGCCAGGTCCAGGTCGTCCCGGAGCACGAACTCACGGGCGGTAGCGCCACCGAGACGGCCTCGCCGAGCGAGAGCTTCCCGCCGAATGTGGAGGTGCCCAAGAGCTTCGTCCGCGAGCACGAACGGCTCGAACTCGAAGCCGAACACCTCCGCGAACAGCTCGAGGAGTACAAGCAGTACGTCACGAAGCTCAGCCAGGAGCTTGAGGAACAGGAGGCCGAAGACGTCATTCAGCTGGAGGAGCTCGACGACGAGGCCGAAGAGGAGCCGTTCCGCCTCGGCTAGGAGAGCTCCCGTCGCCCTTCTCGCAGCGCGTCGCGCATCTCCCCGCGCCCGTCGACGCCGGCCAGCCGCTCGGCCGCCTCCATGGTCCGGACGGAGTCGTCGAGGAAGGATAGCACGTCGCCCGGGTAAGCGTACAGCATGTAGTCGTCGCCCATCACGTCGACGATGGCGTCGGGGCCGAGCCCCTCGGCCCGTAGCTCCAGCAGGTACGCGATGAACTTCCGCTGGGAGCAGCCGCAGTGGGGGCGGGACTGGCAGTCGCAGTCGAGGAAGTCCTCGGCGAACTCCAGCACCCGGTCGCGGGAGGCCTCGTCGAGCTTCGCGACCCCGTCGCCGGTGAAGAGGATGTCCAGCGTCGCCCCGGAGAAGGCGCTCTTCGGGAACGACGTGTCCAGCTGGGAGGCCAGCTGGCGGTGGTTCTTCACGTATATCTTGTCGGTAATGGCCACGTTATCGAGTGTAGTCGGTCGGCACTCAAAAACCCACGGACCCGCATGCGGCTGGGCGGTCGGCGGGAGAGTCGAAACGTATTTGAGCCTCACTGGGCTACGTTCGGGTGCGTGTCCGGGTTGGGGTATTGGTATCCTCCAGCCTTGTGGTGGCTGGGAAGCGGATTCGATTTCCGCACCCGGACTCATAATATATATTACATTAAAATCCGGCGAAGGGCGGCCGTTCACACGCCGTTCTGTGCCAAAATATTATCTCATGTCGCGGCTGGAAATATCCCCATGCACGACTGTCCGAGTTGCGAGTCGAGCTTCGAGACACGCCATAAATTAAGAATCCATCACAATTCGGCACACGGAGAACGGTTGCCGAACCGGGAATGTGCCCGGTGTGAAACGGGGTTCTACAGCGAGTACGAGAAGAAGTACTGTTCCGAGGAGTGTCTGAGCGCGTCGGTGTCTTTCGAGGGCGAGAACAACCCAAACTATCGGGGTGGAAAGGAGACGACGAAGTGTGATATCTGTGACGCGACGTTCGAGTATTATCCCTCGGAAAAGCCGGGACACTACTGCAAAACGTGTGTCGAAACCGAGACGTGGAGACATGACCGGGATATCACGGGGAGTCGGAACCCTCGCTGGTCCGGTGGTGAGAAGAAACTCGAATGCGGGGAATGTGGCGCTACGTTCACCCGTCATCGAAGCGTTTCCGGTAGTGATCACGTCTTCTGCAGCGACAAGTGCCAGTACGCGTGGCTCTTGGAGGCGTTCACCGGCGAGGGGCATCCGAACTGGGAGGGCGGCACCGAGGCCAACTACGGCCGGGGGTGGAACCGGGTCCGACGGCAGGCCCTCAAGCGGGACGACCACGAGTGCGTCATCTGTGGGGCGGGTCGGGAGGAACTCGGTCGGAACCCGGACGTCCACCACGTCGTTCCGGTCCGGGCGTTCGTGGAGACGCCGGCGACGACCGAGGCCGACGCCCACTATCTCGGGAACGTCGTCTCGCTGTGTCCGTCCTGCCACCGGAAGGCGGAGTTCGGACACGTTCCCCGAGAGCGACTGGAGGCAGCGGTGTAATCTGGGTTACGAGATCAGGTCGACTGGCCGATGACGTAGTTGGTGTCGCTCGTGCCGCCGAAAGACCAGACGAACAGCTGTCACGGTCCGCGGGCCGAAGACCTAATCGTTGGCCACCCCGACCCAAGGACATGCAGGCGGCGATACTCACCGTCGGCGACGAGCTGCTGGCCGGCGACACGGAGAACACCAATGGGACGTGGCTGGCCCGGCAGTTGACCGACCGCGGCGTGACGGTGGCGCGGATGCTCGCGGTGCCCGACGAGGAATCCGTCATCGCCGACGCCGTCGGGCGGTACAGCGACGCCTTCGACGCGGTCGTCGTCACGGGCGGGCTCGGCGGCACGCCCGACGACGTGACGATGAACGGCGTGGCGGCGGCCTTCGACCGGCCGCTCGTCGAGAACGACCTCGCGCGGGCGGACGTCGAGCGGACCCTCGAGACGGTGGCCGACGAGTACCCTAATCTCGAGGTCGACGTCGCCGCCGAGGCGGCCCTGCCGGAGGGTGCCCGTCCGCTAATCAACCGGGCCGGGCTCTCGCCCGGGTGCGTCCTCGAGGACGTCTATGTCCTGCCCGGCATCCCCTCGGAGATGGAGCGGATGTTCGAGTCCGTCGCCGAGGCGTTCGCCGGCGACGTCCGCTCGCAGGTCCTCTACACGACCGAACCGGAGGCGAACCTGGTCGAGCGCCTGGAGGCGGTCCAGAGCCGGTTCGACGTGACGGTCGGCTGCTATCCCGACCGGGAGGCCGAGCACAACCGACTGAAGCTCACCGGCGAGAACGAGGCGGCGCTGGCGGACGCGGCGGCGTGGCTCCGGGAGCGGGTCGACACGACGGAGTGAGCGTCAAACACGGTCGCGCTCGAGTACCTCGGCGCCCGCCGTCTCCCCGCCCGCGACGGGTCGACGGCTCGGGTCACCGCCCGACTTGACTATCTCGAGGGCCGTCATCACGTCGGTCCGGGAGAGGAGCCCGACGAGGCGCCCGTCGTCCGCCATGACTAGGAGCCGTCCGACGCCGTTCTCCTGCATCGTCTCGAAGGCGTCCATCACGGGCGTCTCCGGGGTGACGGTGTGGAGTTCGCGGCTCATCACGTCCTCGACGCGGCGGGCGTCGCGCTCGATTTCGTCGACCTCGCGGGCGTCCGATAGGGTGACGACGCCGACGACCCGGTCCCCGTCGAGGACCGGGTAGCCGGTGTGGCGCTCCCGAAACATCCGGTCGACGAGGTCGGCGACCGAGACGGTCGGGTCAATGATGTCCAGCTCCTCGCGGGGCGTCATCACGTCCCGAACCGTCACCCCCTCGAAGGCGGCCCGCATCGCCGTCCGGGTCGACTCGGAGGCCGCCGCGATGTAGATGAAGAATGCGAGGGCGATGAGGAGGACATTGAAGCCGGCTACGAGCCCGACGACCCCGAGGACGATGGCGAACGTCTGGCCGACCCGGGCGGCCTGCTGGGTGGCCTTCGCGTGGGGCCGGCTCCGGGCGAGCAGCGCCCGCAGGATGCGGCCGCCGTCCATCGGGAACCCCGGCAGTAGGTTGAACGCCGCGAGCACGACGTTCATCACTGCGAGGTACGCCAGCGTGAAGCGCGCGGCCCCGAGGACGGACCCGCCGGTCGGCGTCAGGAGGAAGCCGACGTACGTGAGGAGGCCGACGCCGACTGAGACAACGGGGCCGGCGATGGCGATGGCGAACTCCTTGCGCCAGTCCTCGGGGATCTCCTCCATCCGTGCGACCCCGCCGAGCAGCCACAGCGTGATGGACTCGATGGGCACGCCGTACTGGCGGGCCACGAGCGAGTGGCCGAACTCATGGGCGACAACACAGACGAACAGTCCGAGCGCCGCGACGGCGCCGATGGCGTACCGGATGCTCGCCGTGGCCGTCAGGGCGCCGGCGTCGAGGCCGAACCCGAGCGTGCCGTTCAGAAGCGGGACCAGCTCGCCGAGCTGGAGCCCGATGAGGTAGGCGAACACCGGCAGGACGAGCAGGAAGGTGAGGTCGAGCTCGATGGGGATGCCGAAGGCACTGCCGGCCCGGAAGCTCTTCATGGAAGGCAGTTGTCCCCGGAGCCATAAGTATCCGGGCGGGCCACGGGGCCGGTCGGCGGACGGCGGCCACCGGACCCGTGGTTTCGAGTGCGTCGACGACCAACCCAGCGTCATGTCACAGCAGTCGGACCCGCTCGTTTGCCGCGCCGAGGAGATAACCTACGAGTCGGTCGACGCGGCCGACGGTCTCCGGAAGGGCGTCCTTGTCGGCCCAGAACACGGCGCACCGAACCTCGCCATCCGGCGGTTCGAACTGGAACCGGGCGCCGAGGTGCCGGAACACACCAACGAGATCGAACACGAGCAGTACGTGCTGGAGGGCGAGTACGTCGTCGGGATCAGCGAGGCGCCGGAGGCGCGGTCCACTGGTACCGCAACGAGAGCGACGAGCCGGGGGCGTTCCTCTGTGCGGTCCCGAACGGCGACGACGAGATACGGCTGGTGGAGTGACCGGACCGCCCGCGTGCTCCCGTCCCGTGTGACCTGTCCGCACCGCTTCCGGACCACTGAAATGTTCCGGTACACTACTCCCGGGCGTGTCAAAGCAGGTCGCCGACGTCGACACGCTGTTTCTCCACGAGGCCGGCGACGACTACGCCGTCGTCGTCCGCCGGGACGACGAGCGACTGCTCCGGGGACGACTGGAACTGAAGTCGACCGACGCCGGCCCCCGGCCCGGCCGGTTCCGCGTGAAGGACGGCGACGACGAGGTGCCGCGCCGCCCCGAGCAGTTCGTCGAGATGGCCCGCCGGGCCCGTCGAATCCGTCTCTCCGAGCAGACCTCCCGTGGCGGCCGCCAGGAGCTGGAGGCGATGCTGGACGGCTACCAGCTCAAGGCCAAGCAGGTCCGGACCTGTCGCATCTGCGCCGGCAAAGGCCGGTACTCGCCATTGACCTCGGAGACCGCAATCGAGGCCGACGACGAGCATATCTGCCCGGACTGCGCAAAGCGGGAGCTCGAGCGGGAGGCCAACTACCGGGGGCTGCGGTCCGGCGCCCGCGATCGGCTGGAGGAGCTGCTGGTGGAGGTGGGCGACCTCGAGCGGGTCCGGAACCTGCTGTCGGGCCAGCTGGACCCCGAGCTGACGAAGTTCGACGAGATATCCGCGACGACCGACGACATCGACCTCGTGCCGACCGCGGAGCTGGACGTCCACCCCGACCTGACGGCGAGCTTGGAGCAGTTCGACGAGCTGTTGCCCGTCCAGAGCCTGGCCGTCGAGAACGGCCTGCTTTCGAGCCGCGACCAGCTGGTCGTCTCGGCGACGGCGACCGGCAAGACGCTGGTTGGCGAACTCGCGGGCATCGACCGCGCGCTGAAGGGCGAGGGCAAGATGCTGTTTCTGGTCCCGCTGGTGGCGCTGGCCAACCAGAAACACGAGGACTTCACCGACGACTACGGCGACCTGCTGGACGTGTCGATACGGGTCGGCGCCTCGCGCATCCGCGATTCGGGCAACCGGTTCGACCCCGGGGCCGATGTCATCGTCGGCACCTACGAGGGCATCGACCACGCGCTACGGACTGGCAAGGACCTCGGCGAGGTCGGCACCGTCGTCATCGACGAGGTGCACAACCTCGGCGAGGACGACCGGGGCCACCGGCTGGACGGCCTCGTCTCGCGGCTGAAGCACTACTGCGAGACGAACGGCTGTGACACCCAATGGGTGTACCTGTCGGCGACGGTGGGCAACGCCGGCCAGCTATCAGAACAGCTCGACGCCCAGCTCATCGAGTTCGAGGAGCGGCCGGTCCCCATCGAGCGCCACGTCACCTTCGCCGACGGCTCCGAGAAGGTCGACATCGAGAACAAGCTGGTGAGGCGGGCCTACGACGCCAGGTCCTCGAAGGGCTACCGCGGACAGACCATCGTATTCACGAACTCCCGGCGGCGGTGTCACGAGATATCGCGCCGGCTGGAGTACTCCTCGGCGCCGTACCACGCCGGCCTCGATTACGGCCAGCGCAAGCGCGTCGAGCGGCAGTTCGGCGACCAGGAACTGGCCTGCGTCGTCACGACAGCGGCGCTGGCGGCGGGCGTCGACTTCCCCGCCTCGCAGGTGATCTTCGACTCGCTGGCGATGGGCATCGAATGGCTCTCCGTCCAGGAGTTCGAGCAGATGCTCGGCCGCGCCGGCCGGCCGGACTACCACGACCAGGGGACCGTCTACGTGCTCGTGGAGCCGGACTGCACCTACCACAACTCCATGAAGGCCAGCGAGGACGAGGTGGCGTTCAAGCTCCTGAAGGGCGAGATGGAGCCCGTCATCACCCGCTACGACGAGGACTCGGCCGTCGAGGAGACGCTGGCCAACGTCGCCGTCGCCGGCACGGGCGCAAAGCGGCTCAACGACCGGATGGTCGGCGAGGTCCCCACGAAACACGCCGTCGGCAAGCTGCTGGAGTACGAGTTCATCGACGGGCTCGAGCCGACGCCGCTCGGGCGGGCCGTTACCGAGCACTTCTTGGAACCCGACGAGGCCTTTGCGATGCTGGACGCGATTCGCCGGGGGACGGACCCCTACGAACTCGTCGCCGAAATCGAACTCCGCGACGAGCACTGATACTGATTGCTGTAGCTGTTTGCCGTACGACCGCCCGCAATCGGGCGGTCGATCCGGTAATGACTCACAGCAATCAGTATGACGCGGATGGCACGGCGCGGTCACGACCGACCGGCGGTCACTCCGCGGCGGTCACCCGCCAGGTGGTCGCGTTCGTGTAGGACCACTTCTCGACGTCGACGCCGTTCTCCGATTCGCGGAGCCAGCTTGAGTAGCAGCCCGACCTGCGACGGCGTCAGTCCGATGTCGTCGGCGATGAACTTGCTCTTGACGTAGGCGTCGCTGTCTCCGGCGCGACTCCGGAGGTACCGTTCGAGGCGCTCCTCGTCGGCCTCGGTCACCAGGGCGCGGCTACTCATCCGACCGTCCCCCATACCCGTGCCGGTAGCCGACCACGATGGCGGCGGCGTTGATGAGCCCCAATACGACCAGCGTTGACGCCGGGACCGATTCGCGCACGTACAGCAGCCGGCCGTGACGTGGATGAACGGGAAGGTCACAGCGGCTCAGAAGGCTACCCCCTCAACGAGCGCTAACAGGCGCCCGAGCGCCCAGCCCAGCGGCTCGAATAGCTGGCCGGGGACCATCGCGTGTCTCATGCTCGAGGCGACAGCCGGGTGTACCAAAGGGGTACGCTAAGCTCAAACGCGTGTTTGTGCTATCGGCCCGCACAGGCACCCGCCTCAAACGAGCGTCAGCGCGGCCAGCGGCGCGACCATGCCGGCGAAGGCGATCTCGAGGTACGCCAGCAGGATGACGAGTACCGCGCCCGGCACGCCGCCGACCGCACAGACCAGCACCGCTATCGGCGTGATGGAGACCCCGAGGCCAGCGACGTTCGCTACCACGAGGATGATTACCCCCACGATGGCGTTCACGATGAGCGGCCTCACCGTCTCGATAATGCGGAAGGCGCCGAACAGTAGCGCCAGTGCCAGTATTAGCAGGGCAATCTCCGTCGTCGAAACCATGGCCGGCGATTCTCGGTGCCGGGCTAAATCCCTTGGGGCCGACCCGTGGAACGAAACGTTTTCACGCCGGCAGGGGGTTAGAACACGATGCGGGATCGTGGGTTAGCTTGGCTATACTCGCAGCCTTGGGTGCTGTGGACCCCGGTTCGAATCCGGGCGATCCCATCGGCGTCTGCGAGGAGTGGATGCGACGAGCGACGCCGTTCGTCGGCCGATTCGAATCCTAGAAGACGAGTGGAGCGAGTCTTCGTCCGGTTCGAATCCGGGCGACCCCATGCATAAAGCGTCCGATACCGGGCGTTTCGGCACCCCCTATTCAGTTATCCAACTCCTGACAGTGTGCACTGCAGACGTACTCGTGAGGTTGATGGCCGTGTTTTTACCTTTTGAGGGGACGAGAACCCCCGAACCATGGACGCACATCAAAAGGGAGAACTCACCGAAGCAGCTGTTCTCGCGGAGTTGAAACGCCACGGTATTCCAGTTCTCACGCCGTTCGGTGATAACCAGCGGTACGATATGGTGGTCGAAACACCCGCCGGCGAATTGCTGACGCTACAAATCAAAACCGGTCGACTGAGCAACGGGGTCATTACCTTCCACACTAAAAGCCAGCATACGAACGCGGAAGGCAACGTATACAAATACTACGACGGTGAGATAGACTGTTTCATCGTCTACGTTCACGAGCTCGGAACCCTGTATCTGGTATACATCAACGAGTTTGACAGGCGGATTTCGCTGCGCGTCGAGAACCCAGATCAGCCGGACCCATCGATCAACTGGGCGGACGACTACGAGTTCGACGCGCGCTGGCCGCCGAGCGCCCACCGAATCAGGTCCGCGAGCCACGGCCGAGCCCCTGCCGTCGAGCCGGTCAGCGAACGCCTGCAGGAGCGCCTTGTCCCGTTCGTTCAGGTCGATGATGAGCCATACCACTTCGTCGCCTGCGATGATTCGGGTACCCAGCACAGAATACGTGCCTGTTCTGGAAGCGTCGTCGACGGTCGGATACGTTTCCCGACCCGGGATTCGGACGCCATCGACGTCTACTGTGTCCACTGTTCGGAGACGGAGGAAATCTACCTCGTTGCAGATGATGAGTTCGATCAGTCCATCTCCCTGCGCGTCCACCCACCGGATCAACCAGACGCTTCAATCAACTGGGGCGACGACCACCGCTTCGACGAACGGTGGCCGCCGTAGCCCGACCCGCTTTGGACGCCTTTGTCAGAACCTCTTGTAGGGTGAAAGCAACCACCGGGTAGAGTCACGACTATGTCCGAGGACCCCTTCGAGACGGCCCCGATATCCCGCCGCCAGTTCGTCCGGCTCTCGGCGGCCACGGGCGGCGCGCTCGCGCTGCCGGGCGCGGCGACCGCGGACGTAATGTCTCCAGCGTTCGACGCCAAGTACGAGTACCTGCTGAGCCACACGCCCGACGACTACGAGATACCGACGCTCGTAACGTTCGAGGACGCCGCGTCGACGGCGGCAGTAGAGGAGATCGCCGGCGACGTCCGAACAACAACGGAGCCGCGGCCGGCGGCACACGCCGCCCTGACGACGGCCGAGACCGAGCAGGTTGCCGACCTGCTGACCGCCGAGACGCTGCACTTCTCGCCCGGTGCCACTCGTTCTGGCGGCTGAGCTACCACTACCTCGTGATGACGAACGCCCTCGGTGGCCAGCGAGTCCGAGAGGTCGACGGCGAGGAGACGCTCCACAGCGGTCGCGGCGACGGCTGATAGTGGTCATTATAACTCATTACGGATCGACCCCACGATAGCGTGTGGTCGTACCGGTAAACAGTTACACCAATCACTATGAGGCGTCGAGGCCACGCAGGACCGCTCAGGCGCCTTCGAGTCCCGTCACGCAGCCGTCCTCGACGATCGCGAGTGACCACGCCTCGGGCAGGTACGCGCCGTCGAGGATCCGCTCCGGCACGACTGGAGCGGCAACGGGCTGGTAGGCGTTGGCCCGCATCGCGCCCACCGAGCCGAACCGGCCCGCGGTCCGGCCGGTCTCAAGGTTTCGCACCCGGAACCGGCCGTTCTCGTCGCGGCGGTAGGCGTACGGGAACGCCGACTGCGAGGGACAGGCCAGTCCGTCGAGGTCGTCGAAGGCTGCGACGGGGTCGCCGTCGGCGTACAGCACGACCCGGTTGCCGTCGCCGGTGACGCCGTCGGCGGGTTCCTCGCGCCAGACCGGCGGCTCGTCGGCGCGACAGCAGGCCAGCCCGGCGTCGCCGGCCCGGAGCCGGTCCGGTCCGCTGTAGAAGGTCCGGGTCCCGTCGGTTGCCGCCGCCAGCCCTGGCGGGTCGGTCAGCACGTCGCGAACAGTCGGTGCATCGGCCGGGTGGGCGACGAACAGGGCCGTTCGGTCCCGCGAGGCGGCCTCGGCGACCGCCTCGAGCAGGGCAATCGGGCGGGTCGAGGCGGGGACGACCGCCAGTTCCCCGCCCACCCCGACCGGGTCCGTCCCTTCGGTCGGGACCGCGACCGCACCGCGGTCGGTCTGCTCGACGTCGTACCCGCGGGCAGACAGGGCCGCACGGACGGTTTCGAGTCGGCTGGCGTCGCTCATCGACGGCGATAGCGGTTCCAGCGGAAAGAGCCCCGCGGTCGGGGAACCGTTTCACTTTCAGCCCGGTTGGCAAAGTTCTTATCCGGTGGCGCGCCAACCTTCATATCTCTCATGGCGCGCGCGGAGGACACCGAGGTCATCGACAAGTTCGAGCAGTTCTACCGCGACTACTACCGCAACGAGATCGGGGAACTCGCACAGAAGTACCCCAACGAGCAGCGGTCGCTGTACGTCGACTGGGACGACCTTTACCGGTTCGACCCCGACCTGGCGGACGACCTCATCGCCCAGCCCGACCAGATGCGCGAGTACGCCGAGGAGGCGCTCCGGCTGTACGACCTGCCGGTGGACGTCAAGCTGGGGCAGGCCCACGTCCGCGTCAAGGGGCTCCGGGAGACGACCGACATCCGAGACATCCGCGCGCGCCACCGCGGCCAGCTCATCGCCGTCACCGGCATCGTCCGGAAGGCCACCGACGTCCGGCCGAAGGTCACCGAGGCTGCCTTCGAGTGCCAGCGCTGCGGGACGCTCACCCGCATCCCCCAGACGTCCGGCGAGTTCCACGAACCCCACGAGTGCCAGGGCTGTGAACGACAGGGCCCCTTCGAGATCAACTTCGACCAGTCGGAGTTCGTCGATGCCCAGAAGCTCCGCGTCCAGGAGTCACCCGAGGGGCTGCGCGGCGGCGAGACCCCACAAAGCATCGACGTCCACATCGACGACGACGTCACCGGCCACGTGACCGCCGGCGACCACGTCCGGGTCACCGGCGTCCTCCATCTCGACCAGCAGGGCTCCAACCAGGAGAAGTCCCCCATCTTCGACGTGTACATGGACGGCCTCACCGTCGAAATCGAGGACGAACAGTTCGAGGACATGAACATCACCGACGAGGACAAAAAGGAAATCATCGAGCTGTCGAACTCCGGGGACATCTACGAGCAGATGATCGGGTCGATGGCGCCCTCCATCTACGGCTACGAACAGGAGAAGCTCGCCATCATCATGCAACTATTCTCCGGCGTCACGAAACACCTGCCGGACGACTCCCGGATTCGCGGGGATTTGCACATGCTTCTAATCGGTGATCCGGGTACGGGAAAGTGTCAAAAATATGACACAAAAGTGACATTAGGGAGTGGTATCGAAAGAGAGATCGGTGAGATTGTCGAATCTAATATTGAAAATCCCGTCCGGGTAGACGATGGGGTGTATAGCAACACAGAGATTCCAGTTCTGACGACGGACGGCAAGGAGATCCGTTCCGGAACGGCGACGAGGGTCTGGAAACGGGAAGCGCCCGATAGAATGTACCGAATCCGAATGTCGAGCGGTCGCGAACTGGAGGTGTCGCCGTCACATC
>PXSE01000031.1 GCA_003022905.1 Halobacteriales archaeon QS_9_68_42 | reverse complement strand
CCGTCGGTCCGCTGGTTCGACTCCTACGACGAGTACGCGACGGGCTACTTCCTGGAGATGGACAGCGTCGAGTGGTACCTCGAGCAGTACCTCGCCGGCTGGGCCGACGTGGCCAATGCCTACGCCTTCCCACTGCGGGCCCGCGAACTCTCCGGACTGCCGTCGGCGACGGTGCTGACGGCCGGCTTCGACCCCCTGCGTGACGAGGGCGCCGCCTACGCCGACCGCCTCGAGTCTGCCGGACTCGACGCCGAGCGGTTCCATTGCGAGGGCCAGATTCACGGCTTCTGCAGCCTTTACGAACACATCGACGAGGGCCGGACCGCCATTGCCGACGCCGCGGCCCGGCTTGAGGACGCCTTCGGAGATTGAGGGGAACGGCCGCCGTTACCAGCTCCGCTAATATATGATCCGAACAGTTACTGTTGTTAGCTTCACACGACTGAAGCGGCGGGCATCCGCCTCGCAACTCTGCGAGAGCAAGCGGTCGAGTCGGGGCCGGGCCACCGGTGAGCGGGAGCGCCGCCGTACTTATAAGCCGTCGGCCGTGTAGATGACTAACATCAGCCATGCACCTGTATCCGTCCGAGGGGTGGCTGGACGAGTACACCCGACTGCTCGACGAGAGCGACGCCCTGGACGACCTCTCGTCGGGCGTCGGCCTCGACTTCGCCGGGAGCATCCACCTCGTTATTGAGGAACTACCGCTGGCGGAGACGACCGTCGGTGACCTGCCCGGCGGCGTGCTGGAGGGGGTCCCCGACGGGGTGGTGCGCGGCCTCGCGGACCTGCCGCTGGCGGAGTTGCCCGAGACGGTCGACGAACGCGCCCGGGAGGGCCTCCCCGAAGAGGTCCGGAACCTGCTCGCCCAGATAGAAACCAACGTCGTCGACGGCGCGCTGCACGCGCTCCTGGAGATAGACGGCGGCGACTGCGCGGACGCCGAGGTGCTGACAGCCTCGGAGAGCCGCGACCCCGACTTCACGGTCCGGGGGAGCTACGGGACGTGGCGGGAGGTCATCGACGGTCGGCCCTCGGCGTCGGCGCTCCTGACCGGCGACCTCAGGGTCGAGGGCAACCAGCTACGGGGGCTTCAGTACGTCACGATGTTCCAGTTGCTGGGCGATGTCGCAAGCGAGGTGGAGACGACGCACCTCTTCGAGAGGGGGTCCCGGTCGGCGGGCAGCGTCCTCGTCGACGAGGCGGTCCGGCACCCGGCCTCTATCCACCGGTTCGCCCACCGGCAGGCGGTGCAGGCGTTCGGGTTCCTGTAGCTACCCGACCTCGAACTCCTCGGGCGGCTGTCCGGCTTCGTCGAGCACCTCGTCGGAGACGAGTATCGGGCAGTCCACCCGCAGTGCGACGGCGATGGCGTCGCTCGGCCGGGCGTCGAGAGTGACGTTGGTCCGCTCGCCACCGGCGTAGCGTTCGGCGTCTATCTTCGCCAGGAAGGTGTTCTCCGAGAGGCCGTCGATGCGAATTCGGTCGATGGCGCCGCCGAACTCCGTGAGCATCTCCACGAAGAGGTCGTGGGTCAGCGGCCGCTCGAAGGGCCGCTCCTCGAGGGCGTGGGAGATGGACTTGGCCTGGTCGGCGCTGATGAAGATGGGCAGCGCCTCCTCGCGCGCCCGGAGTACTACGACCGGCGCGCCCTCTTCGCCGCCGTCGTCGACGCTGATACCGAGGCCCTGGACGCTCGCCTCGTTTGTCATCGGGTATCGTTGTCGGGGCCGGCACCAAAGCTTTTCGCGTAACCACACACAGCACCCGGCATGGGCGACCGCTACGTCGTCGCAGTGAAGCCCTCGGCCCGCCGGGCCAGCGCCGCCGCCGGCGAGTGGGTGGCGGCGAACGGCCGCCACCGCGTTTTCGACTCGAAGGCGCTGGCCCGCGAGTGGGCCCGCGAGGTCGCCCCGCAGGGCCGCACCCTCTGGATACAGGACGCTCACCCGCTGGACGACGGCCCCGCCGACGGCTACCTGCTGGCGCGGCGAAGCCACCTGCGCGGCAATGAGAGGGAGTTACCGGGCGAGCAGACGCCGCTCCCGTGGCGGTGAACCCGGCGGTAAAGTAACGGAAGAATGGAAAGTAAAGGGGAATTCAGGGCGGAGAGAGGGTGGAATCGGGGGGTGGGTGGGGGGGGGGGGTGGGATTTCGGGGGGGGGGTTCGCGCCGAGTGGTGTCCTCGGCGCCAGTTTTCTATTTATGCTTGTCTAATATCAATCTTTCGAAGGTCGAACAAACTGGACGCCGAGCGGGCGGCTTTTGCGTCCGGCCGCCGAAGAGCGGGCATGGACGAAGCCGAGCGCTCGGACGATAGCGGCTTCCGACGCGGCCGGAGGCTGGCGACCGTCGTCATCCTGCCGTTCGTCGCGCTGGGCATCGGTAACCTGCTTCTGATACTGCAGTGGGGGCTGGACCCGCTGTGGGGCTTTCTGCTCCTGCCGCCGATACTGTTCGTCTCGGCCATCGGCTGGATAGCCATCCGGGGCGGCTTCGCGGAGAACAGGACCGGTGACGGTGACTACGACGGCGGAGTTTAGGCTGACCGCCGCCGGGCGATCAGCGCCACGGCGACGGCGGCCAGCAGCGCGACGCCGACCCCGAAGCCGGGTCCGTCCTCGGCGGCCGGTTCCTCGGTGTCAGTGGCCGTCGCTGTCGGCGTGTTGGTGGCCGTCGGCGTCTCGTCGCTCTCGACATTGACGGCCCTCGTGGTCGCCGTCGTGGCGCCGTTGTTGTCGGACACCTCGAGTCGCACTTGGTAGGTCCCGCTCTCATCGAACGTGTACGAGAGGGGTTCCCCGGTCGAGACCGGTTCGCCGTCGACGTACCACTCGTAGCGGGCGATGGTGTCGTCGTCGCTCGCGTTCGCCTCGACGATGGTTTCCTCGCCGACGGTGGCGTTCACCGGCGGAATCGACGCCGTCGGCGGGGCGTTGACCGTGACGGTGCGCGTCGTCGTCGCCGAGACCCCGTCGTCGTCGGTGACGTAGAGCCGCACCTCGTAGTCGCCGGACTCGGTGAACGTGTAGGTGAATGTCTCGGACCCGGAGACGTTCTGGCCGTCAACCGCCCAGGTGTACCGGACGACCTGGCCGTCGGCGTCGGTCGACCCGCTCCCGTCGAAGGTGACGGCCTCGTTCACGTTCGGAACGGCCCGGTCACGCGTGAAACTCGCCGACGGTGGGGCGTTGACGTCCACCTGTGTGGACTCGGTATCCGTCTCGCTGGAGACATTGGCCTCGTATTCGCCGGCGTTGCCGGTGTCGGTCTCCCACTCCAGGGTGACCAGCCCCGAGTTGCCGCTGTTGAGCGACAGCGTCTCCGAGTCCCGGACGACGCCGTCGAGTTCGAGTTCGATTTCCTGGGTGTCCGAGGAGGCGCCGGTGTTCTCGACGACCGCCTCGACCTCGAGGGTGTCGCCCTCCCGGACCGGCTCGTTGACCGAGTCTATCTCGACGTCGAACTCGGAAACGTCGTCGACTGTCACCGTCCGGGTGCTGAAGTCGTCCTCGCTGGAGACGTTGATCGTGTACTGGCCGGCGTCGCCCGACTCGGTGTCCCAGGTCAGGTTCTTGCTGAACGACGCGCCGGGGTCCAGCGCGATGGTCTCGACGTCCCGTTGGGTGCCGCTCGTGTTCAGGTAAATCTCCTGGCTGTCGGTCTCGCTGCCCGTGTTCTCGACGATGACCTCCACCTCGAGGGTGTCGTTCTCCGTCACGGGGCTGTTCGTGTCGTTGATGTTGACGACGAAGTTGCCGCCCGAGTTGTCCTGTGCGGCCGCGGTGCCCGCGAGCCCGATGCCCGCGACGGCGAGGGCGACCAGGAGGAAGGATAGCGATACGATCGCCGGGAACCAGTTGCGTTTGGGTGTCATGGTGGGTGGCGTGAGTCCCATTCCCGAAGCAGGCTGGCGTCGCCGCCCGACCGGCCGGAATGGCCGGGTGCGGTCCGTCTCCGGGGAACGGGGCTTCGCTACTGACGGAACCTCTCGTTGGTCCGTTAAATGTTTTCCCGTGATGATCGAATGAACGAAGCCGAATGCTTCGAGCTCCCGCGCTACTAAAGATTGATATCATTCTTGACTCTTAGATCCACGACGGCGTTCGCGGCTCTCGGGCCCCGCGCAGGCCTTGCCGGGCTTGCGGCTTCGTCGCTCACTCATGTTGAGACGCTCGCTTCGGTCGCGTCTCGCCGTGCTCGGCCCCGCGCGGCGATGGTCCGTCGCAGAAGCGCCGAGGGTGAGATTTGAACCGGATGGAGACATTCCTGCTCGGCGCTTCGCGCCTGCGCGGGCCGTGACTCCCAGGGTTCAAATTCACGGTAACGTGCCCGACTTACAGGTTCCGCGCAGGCCTCGCCGTGCTCGGCACTGCGCGGTGATAGTTCGTCGCAGAAGCGCCGAGGGTGAGATTTGAACCGGAGCCAGACGTGCTCGCTCACCCGCGTTTGCTGCGCGCCTGGCAGGGTTCAAATTCACGGCGACGTCTCGTCGCGGGCGGACTCACTCGTCGCGCCGCTCCTCGTTCGTGGTCCGCGGCAGAAAGCGCCGAGGGTGAGATTTGAACTCACGAGTCCTGACGGACAGTTGCTCTCGAAGCAACCGCCTTGGCCGGGCTAGGCTACCTCGGCTCATTCCAACGTCGGGGGGTATCGAGTTTATGAGTTTCGGTACGGAGAGCGGTCACGCCGACTGTAACATCCTGGCACCGCCGAGACGTCGGCTCTCGGGAACGACCCGGTCGGGTGTCGCAACGGACCGCTCGCGGGTCGCGGCCGGCCGTATCAGTCGTCGGCCGGCGCGAACCCCGACGTCGCGCCGTAGTCGGCGCCCGCCGTGACGCCCGACGGCTCGTCGGCGACGTAGCGGACCACCAGGAAGCCGAAGATGTACTTCGCGACGATGTCGAGGGCGCTGTAGGCCCATGAAGTGACCCCGAGCGGCAACAGCGCCAGCCCCTCGACGCCGAGCGCCCACACGATGGGGTAGGCGAGCCACATCACGACGGTCAGGTACTTCAGCGTCCCGAAGATGTCGTCGGTTCCGGCCCTGGCGGCGTCGGCGGGCCACTCCGCCAGCAGGATGTACAGCACGACGACGAAGAACGCACAGCTCATCGCAAACCAGAACCACCGGAGCGCCAGGCTGGACGTCGTCAGCGCGGCCGCCAGCCCGGTGACGCACATCGCAATGTCGAAGACGATGGCGGTAAGCAGCTTGGTGACGTTCGAGCCCGCGAGTAGGCCGAGCGCGAGCAGGATGGCCGGCGTCGACAGTGCCCACGTGAGGTACCGGCCCCACAGCGAGACGACGCCCTCCTGGCCGCCGACCGTCACGTAGGAGCCGTCGATGGCCGGATGCCCGGGCGGCATCTCGAGGATGCTTATCGTGAGCCCGGAGGCGAGCCCCGTGTAGCTCGCCAGCGAGACGACCGGGACCGTCATCGTCGCGACGACGATGAGCTTCGCCCGCGGGTCCTCAAGGCCGCGGGCCAGCCAGGCGAAGGCCAGTATCGCCAGTCCCGCGAGCACGATGTTGGCGTACAGCGAACTCGCGAGCAGTGTGTCACCCGCGATGTACTCGAATATCTCGCCCTGGCTTGCCGACTCCTGGAGCGGGAGGGTCCCTACGAACGCTGCGGCAGTGGCTGGTAACTGTGGCATGCACGCATAATTGAACGCGGAAGATACTAAAACGAACACCCAACAAAGGGGGGTGAAATCTGAAATCAGGAGAAATCGTCGTCGTTCGACATCCGTTCGTTGAGGTTTTGAAGAGTTCGATCGAGTTCTCGGCGGTTCACCCGGGTCACGAGCGGCCGGACGAACCACCGCACGACCGGCGGCAGTCCGAGGTCGTACTCGGCGGTGTAGGTGACGAGCGTGCCGTCGTCGACAGTCTCGAAGGTCCACTTGACCTCGCCCTCGAACGGGAGGCCGAACAGCCGGTAGGTGTAACCCGCCCGCTTGCCGCCGTTGTCGAACGTGCCGAGCGTCTCGACGGCCGAGAGCCGCGGCGAGATCCGCGCCTGGTTCTCGGGGACGTCCATGTACTCGAAGACCGCAGCGCGCGGCCGGTCGATCATCGTCTCCGCGGACGCTTTCATGTCCGGCCCTTCGACGGGGACCGTCATAACGGGTGCGGCCGGCGGTCATACCCATCGCTGTAGCTGTGTACCGGTGCGACCGCACGGGGGCGTGCGGTCGGCGCCGGAACGACCTGCGGCAATCGGCATCAGTGCTCGCCGCGGACGATGGTGACTGGAACCGGCGAGCGACGGACCACCGTCTCGGCAACGCTGCCGAGCAGGAGCGCCCGTAGCCCAGGGGCTGCCGCTCACCTCGGAACCCGGGGCGTACATTTTTCACCGTTCCCGGACAGCAACAGACGTTCGATGACCCGCGACGTGTCCCTCCAGGGGTGGGGGCGTAGCGGCGTCCGCCCGCGTTCGTCCTGCCCCGGTTCCGACCCGTGTACCGCCGCCAGCCGACCGTCGCCGACGAAGGCGCCGTGAGGGCGCTCGCCGCCCTCGTCGGCTGTCTGCTCGTCGCCGCCGCCGTCCCCGGAATCGTCGCCGGCCAAGACGTCGTCACCGGGTCGCCCGACATCAGCGTTCACGTTGCCGACGACGAGGTGGGCGTCGGCCAGTCGACGGTGGAGCTCCAGCTCGTCAACCGCGGCGGCCTGCAAGCCGGCAGCGGCGACGACCGACCGACGACAGCGACCGGCGTGACGGTCTCGGCCAGCGGGGACGGGCCGATAACCGTCGAGACGGACACGGTCGCCACCGGGGCGGTTACCACGCAAGCACCGGTGACGGCGCCGATTCGCGTGACGGTCCCCAGCGACGCCGAGCCGGGGACCTACGGCCTCGACGTGACCGTCGAGTACGCCTACACCGGAACGGTCATCCGCCCGAACGGCGGCACCATCGAGGAGCAGGCGACCGAGCGGTTCGACGTCACCCTCCGCGTGCCCGACGAGCCCCGCTTTGCCGTCGAGGATGTCGAGACGGACGCCCAGGTGGGCGGCGACGGCTCGCTGCTCGTCACCGTCCGCAACGAGGGCACCGAACCGGCGACCGACGCCCGCATCGACGTCCGGTCGACCTCCGCGGGCGCCGCCGTCGGGAGCGCCGGCGCGGAGGCGCCGACCCGCGCGTTCGCCGGCACGCTCGACCCCGGCGAATCGACCACCCTCGAGTACGACGCCAGCGTCTCGGCGCCCGAGCGGTTCAGCGCCGAGGCGACGGTCACCTACGAGGACGGCGACGGCTTGACGAGACAGGCCGGCCCCATCCCGTTCGGGGTCGCCCCGATCGAGGAACAGTCCTTCGCTGTCGACAATGTCGAGACGACGCTGTCGGTCGGCGCCCGCGGCCGGGTGACGGGCGTGGTCACCAACGAGGGCCCGACGGCCGTCGACGACGCGGTGCTCGTGGCGACGACCGGCAGCGAGCGCATCGACCTCGGCGAGGGCGAGTACGCGTTGCCGGAGCTGGAACCCGGCGAGTCCGCGGCCTTCGAGTACGAGGCGGAGGTCAGCGGGCAGGCCGACCCCGGTCCCCGGCAGTTCGGCTTCGTCGTCGAGTACACCAGCGGCGGGTCCGACGCCCGAAGCGACCGTCAGACCGCCCGCGTCGAGGTGACGCCCCGGCGGCCCGACTTCGAGGTCGACGCGGCCACCGGGATCGAGGCCGGAAGTTCGGAGACGCTGACCGTCGAGGTGACCAACAACCGCGAGGAGACGCTGACCGACATTACGGCCAACCTCTACGCCGACAGCCCGCTGTCGACGGGCACCGACGAGTCGTTCGTCGACGAACTCGAGCCCGGCGAGAGCGCGACCGTCCGGTTCGAGCTCTCGGCGGCCGGCGGCACCACCGCCAACACCTACCCCATCGAGATGGACTTCCAGTACACCGACGCGCGCGGCGACGAGCAGATATCCGAGGTGTATCAGGAGCCAATCGAGGTGACTGAGTCGACCAGCGACGGCGACGGCTCGCTGTCGCCGCTTCTGGTCCTCGCCGCGGCGGGGCTGGCACTGTTGATCGCCCGGCGCCGACGATGACCGACGATGCCGACCAGCCCATCGTCGAGCGGGTCGACCGGTTCGTCGTCGACCGGCCGCTACTCGTGGTCGTCGCATTCCTCGTCGTGACGGCCGCGCTGGCGCCGGGCATCGGGATGATAACGACCGAGGCCGAGTCCGACCAGTTCACCGAGGACGTCGAGGCCCAGCAGGCCCAGGAGGACATCAACGAGGAGTTCGGCGGCACCATCGGCGACGCCCCGACCGCCGGCACGCTAATATTCCGCGACGGGAACGTTCTCTCGCGGCCGGCACTGGTCCGGTTGCTGGAGACCCAGCACCGCCTCGAGACCAACAGCCGGTTGCGGGTCGCCTCGACGAGCAGCCACGCCAATGTGGTCGCCCGGCAACTTGACCCGGCCGCCGAGACGCCGAAAGAACAGCGCCGAGCCGTCGAGGCGGCAACCGACGGCGAGCTATGGGCCGCCATCGACGCCGCCGACGAGCGCGGCGTCCTCGAGGCCCGGCTGTCGACGGACTACAACCCCACACAGCAGCGCGCGACCGGCGGCATCGTCGGCATTACCTACGACCTGCCGTCGTCCGCTTCGACCGCCGAGGTGGCGACCCTCCAGGAGCGGACCGTCGAGGTCATCGACGCCGTCGAGGGCAATGAGGCCGGCGAGAACGCCATCCTCTTCGGGCAGGGCGTCATCCAGAGCGAGTTCAACGCGCTGCTGTTCGACACTGCCATCATCGTCTTCCCCGCGACCGTGCTGTTCCTGTTCGGCTTCCTGCTGTTCGCCTACCGGGACCCGGTCGACATGGCGCTCGGCCTCGGGTCGCTCGCGGTCGTCCTCGTGTGGACCTTCGGCGCCATGGGATGGGCCGGCATCCCGTTCTCGAACACGATGGTACCGCTGTTCCCGCTTCTGCTCGCGGTCGGCATCGACTTCGGCATCCACATCATCAATCGTTATCGAGAGGCGACGCTGGACGGCGATGACGTTGCGCCCGCGATGCGGAAGACCACGGACCAGTTGCTCGTGGCCTTCGCCATCGTCACCATCACGACGGCCATCAGCTTCGCCGCGAACCTCACGAGTCCGCTCGGGTCGCTACAGGACTTCGGCATCGTCTCGGCGGTCGGTATCGTTATCACTCTGCTGGTCTTCGGGCTGTTCCTCCCGGCGACGAAGGTGCTCGCCGACCGCGCCCGCGCCCGGATTCCCTACTTCCCGTCGTTCGGGTCGACCCCGCTGGGCCGGGAGGGGTCGCTGCTGGGCCGGACGCTTGAGGGCAGCGTCTCGCTCGCGCGGGTCGCGCCCGCCGTCGTCGTGGTCGTGGCGCTCGTCGGCGGCGGCGCCGCCGCCGTCTACGGCACCGGCGTCGATGCCGAGTTCTCCCAGGAGATATTCTTCCCCGACGAGGACCGCGTCGAGGCCTACCAGGCGCTACCGGAGCCGTTCGCCCCCACAGAGTACACCTTTACGACGATCATCCGCCTGCTGGAGGGGGAGAAGTTCGACGGTCGGCGGTTCAGCACCGTCACGATATATGTCGACGAACCCGTCCGCGACGACGACTCCCTCGAGACCATCCACCGGGCGAGTCGCCAGCCACCGGACTCCTTCGCACGGTCGGCGGACGGCACCGCCGAGTCCCGGAGCATCGTGACGGTCATTCAGTCCCGCGCCGAGCGGGACCCCGAGTTCGCCGCCCTGGTGGCGCGCAACGACCGGACCGGCAACGGCGTCCCCGACCGGAACGTCGACGAGGTCTACGACGCGCTTCTCGATTCGCCGGCGCGCTCGCAGGCCCGCAACTACGTCGCCGCCGACCGCGGCAGCGCGCGCATCGACTACACGCTGAAGCCCGACGCCACCGACGACGAGGTGGTGGCCGACTCCCGGGGTGTCGCCGACCGGATGCCCGTCGAGGCCGTCGCCACCGGCACGCTCGTCGTCAACGCCGCCGTCATCGACGTCATTCTCGAGTCGGCCATCCGGAGCCTCGTCGTCGCGTTCGTGCTGACGGCAATCTTCCTGGCGCTTTCCTACCGGTTCCTCGAGGGCCGGGCCGTCTACGGCTTCATCAACCTGCTGCCGGTGCTCCTGACGGTCGCGCTGCTGGCGGCGTCGATGCGCTTTTTCGGCGTCGCGCTGTCGCCCATCAACGCGCCGATACTCGGCGTCTCCATCGGCCTCGGCGTCGACTACGCCGTCCACTTCATGCACCGGTTCGTCGACGAGTACACCCCCGGAACCGACGTGTTCGACGCCCTCCGGACCACCATCCAGGGCACCGGCGGCGCGCTGACCGGCAGCATGCTGACCACCGTGTTCGGTCTCGGCGCGCTGTTTTTCGCCATCATCCCGCTCATCCAGGAGTTCGGCCTGCTCTTGGGCCTCGGCGTCTTCTACGCCTACGTCTGCTCGGTGGTGCTTCTGCCCTCCGTTATCGTGCTCTGGGAGCGGGCCGCGACCCGGAGCGAGCGGGTGCCGACGCTGGCCTCGCCGTGAGGGGCCGCGCCGTCGTCCTCGGCGCGAGCGGTTCGATACCGAGCGTCTGTCGAGGGCTGGGTCCTCCATGGGCGGGGGTTGGAGACATTGCCTGAAGGAGATGCCGACGAGACCGTCGAATCGAGCGGGCGGGACCCCGGAGCGGCCGACCCCGACGGGCCGTCGCCGCCGATTACGGGTCCGGGCGGGCGCCGACCAGCACCTCGAGTTCCCGCCGCCCGCCGTCCCTGATGACCGTCGCCGCCGCGCGGTCGCCGGGCGCCAGTTCCAGCGCCAGCGTCGCCCCGAGGTCGGTGTCAGAGGCGATGTCGTTGCCGGCCAGCTCGACGATGACGTCGCCGCCGACCGGGACCGACCGGCCCTCGACGACCGTTTCGCGGGGCGACCCCTGGAGGGTCTGGCCGGACGGCCCCGAGTCGAGCACCTCGACGACGATGACGCCACGGGTCTCCGCGAGGTCGTTGGCCTCGGCGACGGCGGGCGTCACCGGCCGCAGTGCGATGCCGAGGTAGGGGTGGTTGTAGTTGCCCGTCTCGACGAGTTCCGGCAGAACGCGGCGAGCGAGAAGCGGCGAGACGGCGAAGCCGACGCTGGTGCCGGCGCCGGCGACGGCGATGCCGGTGACGGCGCCGTTGAGCGTCAACAGCGGCCCGCCGCTGTTGCCCGGGTCCAGCCCCGCGTCCGTCTGGACCGTGTTCGGTATCGAGAAGCCGCTCGGACTCGGTAGCGAGCGGTTCTTGCCGCTGATGACGCCCGTCGAGACGGACGATTCCAGCCCGAACGGACTCCCCAGCGCGACCACCTCGGTGCCGACCGCCGGGACGGACTCGACGAACCGCAGCGGCGTCGCGTACTCCGGGACGTCCGTCGACAGCACCGCCAGGTCGGCGTAGGCGTCCGTCGCGAGCACGCCCGCCTCCCGCCAGTCGCCGTTCTCGAACCGGACGTCCATCTCGTCGGCGTCCCCGGCGACGTGCTGGTTGGTGACGACGTAGCCGTCGTACACGAAGCCGGAGCCGCTGCCCTGCCGGCTCCCGACGAAGGCGACCGAGTCGATTGCGGCCTCGTACACCTCGGTGTAGGCCGACCCGCGGTCGTCGCCCGGGCTCTCGGGGTCGTCGCCGCTCCCGTTCTCGGTCCCGGTGTCGACCGTGCTCGGCGACTCCCGCCGGCCCGCCGAACAGCCCGCAAGACCGCCAGCGAGGCCTGCCGTCGCCGCGAGCAGGCGGCGGCGCGTCGGCTGAACCATACCCCGGCTTCGTGGGCGAGGTGAAAAGCGCCTTCGACTCGGCGCCCCGCGCTCCGGGCAGGCGGCGCGAGCGCCGACCCCGGGCGGCCGACGCCGCGGACGCGCCCCGTCCCGCACCGCAAGACACTTCGAGCCGAGCGGCCGACTCCGGGTATGAACCGCGGCCGCCGTCGCCTGCTGTGTTGCGTTGCCGTCGGCCTCGGCGGCTGCATCCGCGACCCGGGCCGGGACTGCCCGGGGGCGACCTACCGGCTCCGGCTGTCGCCGGCCGACGACGCCGCGAACCCGCTGTCGCTCCCGCCCGGCGACCTCTCGGCGGCCGGCAACGCCGTCGTCGAGGCCGCAATCGCCGACGTCCACGTCGAGACCTGCGTCGACTGGGACGGCACTCCCGGCCCCTCCAACGGACTGCGGGAGGTCGGCGAGCGCATCGAGGCTCACGCGGGCGTGGCGCTTGCCGACCGGACTGCGGACCTGACCGTCGGGGCGACCCGCGAGGGCCGCAGCTACCGGCTCGTCCTCGAAATCGAGGGCTGATAGTGGTTACTGTAAGTCATTACCGGATCAACTGCACGACGGCATGCGGTCGTACCGGTAAACAGTTACAGTAATCACTATGACGGCGGGAAGTTTTTGCGTCGTCGCGCCCGTCGGCCGGTATGGACGGCGACGATTCGATGAGCATCGAGGACGCCGGTTCGGTCTGTGCCGACGTCGTCGACGCCGTCGGCGACGCGGTGGTGGGCGACGAGACGTTCTTCGAGCGACTGCTGGTGGCGCTGCTGGCCCGGGGGCACGTCCTCGTCGAGGACGTCCCCGGCACCGGCAAGACGCTGACAGCCCGGACGCTGGCGACCGCCCTCGGCTTGGAGTTCTCCCGCGTGCAGTTCACCCCGGACCTGCTGCCGAGCGACGTGACCGGCACCAATGTGTTCGACGAGGCCGACCGGAGCTTCGAGTTCTCGCCCGGCCCCATCTTCGCCAACGTGGTGCTGGCCGACGAGATAAACCGCGCGCCGCCGAAGACCCAGGCCGCGCTGCTGGAGGCCATGGAGGAGCGGCAGGTGACCGTCGACGGCGAGTCCCATGACCTGCCGCGGCCGTTCTTTGTCATTGCAACCCAGAACCCCGTCGAGGACGGCGAGACGGAGCTGCTGCGGCGGCGGGCCGGCCGCGCCGAGCGGAGCCCGACGGTCGAACCGGTCGTCGACGGGCCGACCGTCTCGGCGCTCCAAGCGACGCCGGAGGCGGTCCGCGTCGACCCCGACCTGCTGACGTACGTCGCCGAACTGGGCCGAGCGACCCGCGAGGACACCCGCGTCGAGGTGGGCGTCTCGCCCCGCGGCGTCCAGCGCCTCTTCGAGGCCGCCCGCGCGGCCGCCGTCATCGAGGGCCGTGCGTTCGTCACCCCGGACGACGTCGCCGGCGTCGTCGTCCCGGCGTTCGCCCACCGGCTCGTCCTGACCGCCGACGCGACCGTCTCCGGCATCGAGAAGCGGGCGGTCGTCGAGGAGGTCATGGACGCCGTCCCCGTGCCGACGGTGGAGTCGGCGCCCGCCCAGAACTGATACTGATTATTTGAGTCGTTCCGGTCTCGACCGCCCAACAGCGGACGGTCGAACCGGTAGACAGTCACAATAATCAATATGACGCCTCACCGCCGCAGCGCCGCAAGCAACGTCACGCCGCCGACAAGTAAGAAGACAAGCGCCGCGGCCGGCTGGCCGCCGGCGGCGCCGAGGTACACGCCGAAGGCGACGGCGCCGGCCGCGCTCGTGACCCCGAGGCTCGCCGCCGCGTGGACGAGCTCGTTCCGGGTGGTCCGGGCCTCCCGTCCGACCTGCTTGGCCAGCCCGATGCCGTGGTCGGCGACGTCCCAGGCGGCGACCGCGAGGACGGCGCCGCCGACGACCGGCGCCGCCGGCGCGGCGGTCGCGCCGGCCGCGAGCACGGCGAGGACGAAAACGCCGCCGGCGACCGAACAGAGCCGCCGGGAGACCGACGACAGCGACGCCCCCAGTAGCGCGACGGCGAGCAGGCCGACCGCGCCCGCAAGGAGCGATCCGGCAACGAGAAACGCGGCGGCGGTCCCGCCGAGACCGACCGCCCCCACGACCGAAAGCCGCGGCGGCGCCGTCGTCGGTTCGGCGTCGGTCCACCCCTCGTCGTCGGATGCGGACGGCGACGCCGACTCCGCGGCCTCCTCGTCGGGTTGCTCGACGGCGGGTTCGGCGCTCACCCCGACCACCTCCCGGCGGCCCGGTCGGCGGCGACCCGGAACGGCTCGTCGGGCCCCCACTCGAGAACGCGGACACCGTTTGCCCGCAGGCGGGCCAGCCGGAGCCCCCGCTCGAGGCCGACGACCCGGCCCCCGAGGTCGTCCGGGGCGGTCGGGTCCGGCGACAGCATCGTCACCAGGTGTCCGAGGGCGTTCAGCCGCTCGGCCAGCCTGACGGGCGGGTCGTCGACGCAGGGCGAGAACAGCATCACCTGTGCGTCCGGCGAGAGCCGACGGCGGAACCGCCGGCGCCACAGCCGGGTCAGGAACCGCCGGTCGTCGTCCGGCGGCGTCGGCGCGAAGGCCGGATCGGTCACCAGGGCGTCCCGGAGCAGCGCCCGGTGGGCGGTGCCGGTGTCCGGCGCCAGCCAGAACGCCCGCGGGGAGAAGGCCGCCGCGCCGACCCGGTCGCCCTTGCCCAGGAGCACGTCCGCCAGGTGGGCGGCGGCGTCGACGCTCCGCTCGACGGCGCTTTCGGCCTCCTGTGCCGGGGCGACGTAGGCCGCCGCCCGCGCGTCAACGAGAAGTGCGACCGTCGCCGCCCGCTCCTCGCGCATCTCGCGGGTGGCCAGTTCGCCCGTCCGGGCCGCCCGGTTCCAGTCGACGCGGGCCTGCGGGTCGCCGCGGCGGTACTCCCGGACGGCGTAGAACTCGATGCCGGCGCCGCCGACGTCGGTCGGCACCCGGCCCGCGTACGGCGTCGTCAGCCCGCGCAACGGCAGGTCGGCGGTCCCCTTGAAGGCCGGCACACAGCGCAGTGTGCTCGGGGCGGCGACGGTCGTCTCCCGCTCGTGGACGCCCAGCGGGCCCCGGCAGACCGCTCGCAGCCGCGTCCACTCGTGGCTCCCCCGGGTCGCTCGCACCGTGTACGAGAAGACCGCGGCGTCGCCGGGCGCGAGCGCGGCCGCGTGTCTGGCCGGCCCCTCGACGACCGCCAGGCCGTCCGGCACCTCGTCCACGAGCCGGAGGTCGAACAGCGCCGACCCCTCGTTCTCGACGCGCACCTCGACGTGGACCGCCTCGTCGGGGTCGGGGTCGGCGTTCTCGAGGTCGCGCTCGACCCGGAGCGACGGCTCCGGCAGGACGGCAGTCGACCGGACGGCCAGCACGCCGGCGGCGACCGCCGCGGCGAGCACTGGCCCCGGCGACCGGAACAGGACGCCCGCGCCGACCGCGAACAGGGCGGCGCCGGCCAGCCCGACCCAGCGGTTCGTCCGGGTCACGGCTCCCGGACCTCCTCGATAGCGGCGACCGACCGGCGGACACAGAGCCGGACC
>PXSE01000030.1 GCA_003022905.1 Halobacteriales archaeon QS_9_68_42 | reverse complement strand
CTCCTCGTCGATGCCGTGGTTGGCGTGGAACTCGAAGAATATCATCGAGCCCTCGGGCAGGCCGGTGTCGAAGTAGTCGTTTGCCATCTCGGCGGCCAGGGGGTCGATGAGCTCTATCTTCGCGGTGTCGACGCCGGACCGGACGGCGTCGCAGACGGCCTCGGCGGCGTCATCCATCGACTCGAAAACGGCCCGGCCGCCCTTGATCTGCTCGGGGCGGCCTTCCAGTTCCAGCGTCGCGCGGGTGACCACCCCGAGCGTACCCTCGCTACCAACGACAAGGTCCTTCAGGTTGTACCCGGAGGAGGTCTTGACCGCCTTGCTGCCGGCCTCGAGGACGGTGCCGTCAGCCAGAACGACCTCCAGCTCGAGCACCCAGTCGCCGACCTCGCCGTACTTGACAGTTTTCTGGCCGGAGGCATCATTGACGATCATGCCGCCGACTGTCGAGAGGTTTGCCGACGACGGCATCGGCGGGAAGAACATCCCGTGTTCGGCGGCCCGCTCGTCGACGACGTTGCCCATCACGCCGGGTTCGACGTCCATCTGGAAGTCGTCTGGCCGAACGTCCAGCACCGCGTCCATCTTCGTCATGTCCATGCTGATGCCCTCGAACAGTGAGACGGCGTTGCCCTCCATCGAGGTGCCGGCGGCGTACGGCGTGACAGGTATCTCCCGCTCGTTGGCCGCCGATAGCACCGCCGAGACGTCGGCGGTCGACTTCGGCCAGGCCACCGCGTCCGGCGTCACGCCCATCCCGGCCTCCTGGGCGACCCAGTCGGCCGCGTGGCTCCCGCGTGCGGCCTCGTCGAACGACACGTCGCCGTCGAGGCCGAGGTCCGATAGGAACGAGCAGTCGTGGCTCATGTCGTAGGGAGGCGGCCGAGCCCGCTTAAATCTACCCGCGTACATCGTTCGACGGTAGAAGGACCCCCCGCCCCCGGCTATGAATGCAAGGGTTTCCGACGATGGGACCGAGTGGCGAGACGCCCGCGTCCAGCCCTCAGCTCGGGACCGCCATCCGCCTATTCGAGTTAACGTGATTTTTTCTCTCATTTGCACTTAACGTTGATAACCCCGGAGGCCGCACCGTGGGGCACGACGATGGAAGCAATCGAAATCGCCGAGTACGGCGGCGTCGACGCCATGGAACTCACGGAGCGGGAGGTGCCCGACCCCGGCGAGGGGGAGGTCCGCATCGAGGTGCGGGCGGCGGGGGTCAACTTCGCCGACATCATGCAGCGGCGGGGCCACTATCAGGGCGGTCCGGAACCGCCTTACGTCCCAGGTATGGAGGTGGCGGGGGTCATCGACGCCGTCGGTGAGGGCGTCAACCGCGAGCCGGGCGGGACCGTCGTCTCACTGGTCGACGGCCACGGATACGCCGAGTACGCCGTCGCCGACGCCCGCGGCCTGCTGGAGGTGCCGGGCGACATGAGTTTCGAGGAGGCCGCCGGTTTCCCCGTCCAGTGGCTGACGGCCCACAACTGTCTTCACGAGTGGGGCGACCTCGAGGCCGAGGAGACGGTGCTAATACACGCCGCCGCGGGCGGGGTCGGTTCCGCGGCCGTCCAGTTGGCCGACGAGGCCGGCGCGGAGGTGGTCGGCACCGCCTCGACCCCCGAGAAACTCGACATGGCGCGTGACCTCGGGATGGAGCACGGAATCCGCTACACCGAGGCGGACTTCGTCGAGCGGGTCGACGAACTCACCGACGGCGATGGCGTCGACCTCGTGCTGGACGGGGTCGGCGGGAAGACGACCGACCGGAGTCTCGACGCGCTGACCTCCTTTGGCCGGATGGTGTCGTTCGGCGCCGCCGCCGGCGAACCCGGACGGCCGAACACCGCCGACCTGCTGTTCGGCAACAAGACGGTCATCGGCTACCACCTCGGCCGGGCGCTCCAGCAGCAGCCGATGCGGGTGATGGGCGCGGTGCCAGAACTGACGCAGTTGCTCGGCGACGGGACGCTGTCCGTGCAGGTCGGCCACACCTTCGACCTCGCGGACGCCGCCGAGGCCCACCAGTTCATCGAGGACCGCAAATCCAGCGGCAAGGTCGTGCTGGTGCCGTAGCTACTCGTCGTCAACGTCGCGCCTCGCGGCCCGCTCGGCCTCCTCCCGGCTCATCTCCTCGCGTCCGTCGTGTTCGGCCCGGACCAGGTAGTATAGCCCCAGTGGCGCCACCAGGCCGAAGAGTGCGAACAGTACGAGGATGGCGCCATACTCGGCCATCAGCCGAGGAAGACGTCGACGATGTCGCTGGAGCCGGCCGTGTCGTCCCGGTACAACTCCGAGTAGCCACAGTTCGTACACGAGACTACTTTGAAACTGTTCGTCTGTATGTCGAACATTTTGCTCAAACCGCCGCCGGTCGTCGAGATGGTGCCGACCTCCGTCTCGGTGTGGCCGCACTTGTCGCACCCGTTCTGCG
This sequence comes from Halobacteriales archaeon QS_9_68_42, assembly GCA_003022905.1. The sequence goes on along the minus strand of PXSE01000030.1, from coordinate 4,778 downwards.
TTTCGGAGACCATACGCCGGCGTTCTGCGCGCACCGTAATGTGTTTTTCCCGCACGATGGCGGGACAGCCCGGAACCGGCGGTCACACCCAGGGCAACTCGACGTCGTCGCGGCGGCCGTCGAGAACGCCGAACTGCTCCCCGCGGCGGCGTTCCAGCCACCGGAGCAGGCGCTCGGCCCACGCCAGTTTCCGGCGCTTCTCGGCGCCGACCGTCGGGTCGTCGAATGCCCACCCGGCGAACACCAGTTCCTCGGCGCCGCGGGCGTCCGCCAGGTACGCCGCCCGGTCGCCGTCGGTGAACCCGCCGGGGTTGACCACCGGGTCCCGGGGTTCAGCCTGCGTCGTCGGCAGCACCGCGCTCGCGTCGGCCTCCGGGACGTGGGCCTCCAGCGCCGGGACGTTGTCGCCGTGGGCGTGGACCGCCACGGGCGTCCCCGCGGCCGTCAACTCGTGGACCGTCCCGGGGTTCTTGTCGAGGTCCGTCACCATGCAGTCGACGCCGACGCCGGCGGCCCGCAGGACATCGGCGGCCGTCGAGGCCGCGACCACGCTGTCGGCCTCCCGGGCGACGCCGAGTTCGTCCTCTAGGGAGGCCGCCGCGCCACAGACGGCGACCGTTCCCGACAGCTCGAGGTCGCCGAGGCCCAGCGGTCGCTCGTCGGTCAGCAGGCCGGCGAGGACGTCGCGCGCTCGCTCGTCGCCTGCCGCGCCGTACCCGAACTCCTCGAGTATCGCCCGGTATGCGGGCTCCCACTCCTTGTACAGCATCGCCACTGTAAAGCGTGAAGCCTGGGCCCCGAGGACACCAAGGTACCCCTACCCAGATGTGTCCTCCGGGCTTCCATCCGGCCCTTCCGGTCGCTCTGGTATAAGTTTTCTCGTCGCGTCAGCCGGCTGTTAGTCGGCCGTCAGACTACTCGAAGCCGGAGCAGACGCTCTCTACGGCCCGAACGGCGGCATCGGGCCCGGACTTCGTTTCGTCCCGGAGCGTGCGGAACTCCGCGGCCGTGCCGACCAGCAGGAGCGACTCCCCGCCGTAGACGTCGATTCCGGCCCGCTCGGCGTGTTTCGCAACGTGTTCGGCGGCCTCGTCCGGGAGGTCGACCTCGACGACGTGGGTGACGACGCTTTCGGCCCTATCGCCGCCGACCCGCCGGAGGTGGCGGGCGAACTCCCGGTCGGTGGTGACGTCGAGCCGTTCGACGCCGGCGGCCGGGTCGCTCGTTCTGCGGGGCCGGAACTCCTCGCCGACCAGCGCCGCGTCGCGCGTCTCGGCGACGTCGTGGGTACGGACGACGTGGGCGCCGCGCTCGACGGCCATCGAGGTGGCCGCAAGCGAGACGGGTAGGGCCCCCTCGGTGTCGCGGCCGGCTATCGACCGGAGGAAGTTCTTGCGGTTGATGGACACCAGCACCGGCCGGCCGTACCCCCGGAACTCCCGGAGCCGGCGGAACGTCTCGCGGTCGTCCTCGACGGTCTTGTCCTCGGACCACCCGCCGAACGCCGGGTCGACGATGGTCTTGTCGGTGAACCCGTTCATCTCGAGGGCCTCGTAGATGTCGTCGGGCTTCTCGACGGCGCCGGGCCGCTCGAGGTCCGGCGGCGAGGCCATCTTTGAGACGGCGACGTCGTACTCCTCGCAGACGCGCGGCATCTCGGGGTCGGCGAACCCGCAGATGTCGTTGACCATCTGGAAGCCGCGGTCGAGGGCGGCCTCGGCCACCTCGTGGTAGCGGGTCTCGATGGACCAGACCGCGTCGCCGGAGGTGCTCTCCAGCGTCTCGACGGCGGTGTCGAGGCGCTCGAGCTCCCCCTCGGCCGAGAGCACCTCGAACCGTTTGTTCGCGGATTCCAGGCCGACGTCGACGATGTCGGCGCCCTCGCCGATGAGCTGTTCGTCGACGTAGGCGGCGGCCTCGCCCGGGTCGGCGAAGACGCTGGGGTCATACGGCGACTCCTCGGAGACGTTCAGCACGCCCATGATTCGGGGTGGGTGCTCGTCGCCGATACCCAGCCCTGCGGCGTCTACCGTTCGCATATCTGTCGTTTGGCTGCCGCCGGCTAAAGGCGACCGATACCGGCCGTGGCCGCCGATTCGACCCAGACGGACGCCCTTTTGAGCGCAGGCCCCGAACCCGCCCACATGGGAAAGGTCTCTATCGCACTGCGGGGGTGGCGCTTCGACGAGACGGAGGTGTTCGACGAGGCCGGCGAGATACGGCCGCTCGAGGAGATGAGCGAGGAGACGCGGAAACGGCTTGTCCGGCTCCGCGTCGTCGCTGGCGAGCCGTGCGACCCCTGCTGGCTGCTCAACGAGTCCAAGTCCGACTGCAACGTCGCCCGGATCGTCTACGGCGAACCGCTCTCGGAGGTGCTTCTCTGCCCCGACCACGAGGCGGACTTCCTCTACTGGTACCGCGAGGACGGCGGTAGCCGGCACCGCGGCGACGAGAACTTCGCCGATTACTTTCACGAGTGGTTCGCGGCCGGTAACCGCGCCCCCGAGGGGTACGGCGGCCTCAATCACGTCGACACCGAACCCGACCGGGTGCCGGCGCCGGACATGGACGAGGACGTCCCCGAACTGGAGGAGGCCTTGGAGGACATCGAGGACGAGGACCTGGACGCCCTGGGGACCGACTACTCCGAGGTCACATGAGCGTCGCCGTCGCCGTCGTCGACGCCGAGACGCCCGGCAACGTCGGCACCATCGCCCGCGCCATGAAGAACTTCGGGCTATCGGAACTGTACCTCGTGGACCCGCCGGAACTGAACCCCGACGGCGAGGCGTACGGCTTCGCCGGCCAGGCCCGCGAGGACGTCCTGCCGGACGCCCGCGAGGTGGGCCTCGACTTTCTCGTCGAGAAGTTCTACACCGTCGCCACCACGGCCATCACTAACGAGGACGCCACCAAGCACGTCCGCTACCCGTTTCTCGAACCCGCCGACCTCTCGGCGGAACTCGACGGACTCGACGCCGACATCTGTGTCGTGTTCGGCCGCGAGCGGGTCGGCCTCACCAACGACGAACTGGCCCGCTTCGACCGGGTCTGCTCGATTCCGGCCAGCGCCGAGTACCCCGTCCTGAACCTCGCACAGGCCGCCACGGTCGTCCTCTACGAACTGCGCGAGGTCACCGTCGCGGAGACACAGCACCCCGACGACCCCCACGAGCGGGCCGACGAACACGAGATAGAGGGTCTGTACGAGACGTTCGACGACTACCTGCACGCGGTGGGCCACCCCGATGAGAAAATCGACAAGACCGACCGCCTGTTCCGGCGACTGGTCGCCCGCGGACACCCGACCGGACGGGAGGCCCGGACGCTGCGCGGCGTGTTGCGGCGCGGCGCGATGGCCGCCGAGGGCGAGATTCCGCGGCCGGACGGCCAGAACGACGGCAGCGACGACCGTTGATACTGACTACCGTACGTCAGTTCTGGGTAGCATCCAAGCTCCCGACAGGGTATTCCGTTTACTTGCTCTCCCGTCGGTTAGTTTAGGACGGCCCGCCGGAGACGCCAGCGACAACTACGTACACAGCGATAAATCCGATCGTCACGATAGCGACCCCGCCGGAGAGGTCCGACAGCAGTTCCAGGCTGGTAGAACGGCCGACCGCTTCGGCTCCGAGCAGGAACCCGAGCCCTCCGGCGGCGCCGCCACCCACCAATGTGGCTCTCGGACGAACCGCCTCGGGAGCGATGTACCGGGCGGCTCCAAAGATAGCAACCGACTGGACAATCGCCGCGGCGGCGATGATAACCGGCGAAAATGGTAAGAATATTAGCGCGCCAACTGCCTGGACGACGAGGACGCCTGCGAGCACTATGAACACCTGTGTCGGGGCTGTCTCGCCGCTGTCCGTCGCCGTGCCGGACGGCTCCTCGCCCATCGTCGTGGACGGTCTCTCACCGGGCTGCGCACTGTCTGTCGTCGCGGTGCTGGGCTGCTGTCCCGCGTCGATTTTTCGGCTGTCGTACAGCAGCGTCGCGCAGTGACCCGACACGCAGGCCGCAATATATAATGCTATGAGCGTGACAAGTCCACTCCAAGAGACGACATCGATGGTCGGAATCGCCCCTCGCGTGAGAATTACGATTGGGAGAAACATGGGGATGGCAGCGACACCAAGAATGAATGGCCCGGCGAAGATGTATCGGATATGCTGCGAAAGCGGACGGAGAGAGGTCGTGTCGGCCGCCATCCGGACTAGCTGCGCGAAGCTGATGGCGAGCAGCAATCCAAAAGACGCAGTCACGAATGTAGTGTTGAGCTGAGTGACGGCAAAGACGGTCACCGGCGCCGCGAGGGCGACGACCGCGAGCCAGCGTCGGATTTGATCGGGAAGCGGCGCGTCGGCCCATTGCTCGACCGCCGCCGGGTCGTCGAACGCACTGTAAACGACCTCCTGGCAGCGTATGTACATCCACTGCCAGTTAGAGGTTGGGTCCTTGAGGTAGGCGAAGTAGAGCCATGTTAGCCCCGTGGCGGAAGAGGTGAGCGTGGCTGAGAAGATGAGTATCAGGAGTACCGGTTCCGGGAGAGACCCAAACGATATTGTTCCGTCGAGAGCAGAGAGCGGGACCATTACGATTCCCAGCCCAACAGTCAAAAAGAAGACAAGCACGGATCCTTGGACGAAGATGGACATAAAAAGCCACATAATCGCCCGGACTTCGTGTACGTCGCGGACGCCTTCCGGCATGTCCGAGTCCATGGTGCTGTTTTACTTGTTCTGTGATTTGGCCGTTACAACTACCCAATCAGGGGACCC
>PXSE01000029.1 GCA_003022905.1 Halobacteriales archaeon QS_9_68_42 | reverse complement strand
GCAGTAGACGTGGGCGTCGACGATGGTGTGGCCGAACGACCCGGGCTCGAACTCGGTGCGGTTGGCGACGGCGTGGGCCAGAAGCGAGTACGCCGCGAGATTGAACGGCACGCCCAGCGCCACGTCGCCGGACCGCTGAGTGAGGTGGACGTTCAGGCGGTCGCCCTGGACGTTGAACACGAAGGTGTAGTGACACGGCGGCAGCGTCGAGACGGCGGCGTTGGCGGGGTGCCACGCGCTCACCACCATCCGCCGGGAGCGGGGGTTCTCCTCGAGGGTGTCCAGCACGTATCGAATCTGGTCGAACACCCGCCGCTCAGTGCCGTCGGGAGTCGTCTCCGTCTCCGTCCAGCGGCCGGCGTCGTCGGGCCACGACTCCCCCGGCAGTCGCGCGGACTCCTCGGGTACCGGGAACCGCCGCCAGAACCGGCCGTAGGCCGTGTCGAGCGTGCCGTCGTCGTCGGCCCACGCGTCCCATATCTTCGTCTCCTCCCGGAGGTTCCGGATATGGGCCTCACCGGAGAGGTACCACAGGAGTTCGTGAATCAGCGAGTTCCACCGGTAGCCGTCCATCCGCTTGGTCGTCAAGAGCGGGAACCCTTCGCCGAGGTCGACCTCGTAGTGTTCCGAAAACGAGGCGACCGTGTCGACACCGGTCCGGTTCGGCTTGTACGTCCCCCCCGAGAGGACGTCCGAAACGAGGTCGTGGTACTGGCGCATCTACCGTGTACCCGGGCGAACAGGATTATAAAACGTTGCGTCCCGGCGGCGGGCGGTGTCGAGTCGAGAGAGGTGGTCGGGCTTTCGAGTGGTCCGTACACGGGGCCGACCGCATCAGCGGCAGCACATCGGGTCGACCCGGGCTTTATTGAGTGCTGGCGGAGAGTGGAAATACTTTTCATAGAACCGTTCCACGACAGGTATATGCCCTCCGACGAACGAAACTGGCGGGTGCTCGCCTCTATTGGCCTCGTTCTCGTTCTCTTGCTGGCCTACAGCACGCTGGTGATACAACGACCTCTGGCCGGACTCGGCTTCGTGATACCGCTCGTCGTGCTCTACCTACTGTGGCGACTGGTCCGGGCGGCCGAGCGTATCGCCGACGCCGTCGAGAACGACGGCCCCGGCGCCGGCCGCTCCACGGAGGAGGACCCGAGCGGTGACGGTCCCTGGACCGGAGACGACGCCGGGACGACGGACTGATACGAACTGCTAGCACTGTTCACTACGAGGACCGTCCGACTCCGGGCGGTCGACGTGGAAGTGACGTACAGCAGTGCGTACGAATCCTCCCCGGGGCCGGGCGTCGCCGTGCCATGCCCGGAAGCGGACCACGACGGGTCGACCTCGCTCGGCTGGCGAGGGTATTTGATCGTGGCGGCCGAACGAGGCCCATGGAGTACGCGACTGCCAGCACCGACGACATCGACAGCGTCATGCCCGAGGAGCACGGCAGCATGTGGTTCTTCCGGGAGCCGCTGGAGTGCGAGAACGTTGGGGTGACGCTGCTGGAACTGGAACCGGACAGCAAGGGCAAGGCCCACGACCACGCCGACGACGGCCAGGAGGAGGTGTACCTCGTGGTCGACGGCGAGTTGACCGTCCAAGTGAGCGGCGGCGAGGAGGCGCCGCCGGAGGCCGAACTGTCCCTCGCTGCGGGCGAGGCCGTCAGGATCGGCCCGGAGACGCACCGGCAGTTACACAACCACGGCGACGGCCGGGCCCGGGTCGTCGTCGCCGGGGCGCCGTAGCCGGGAGCGCCCGGCTTTTGTCGGTGGCCGCCGTGGGTCGGGTATGTACCTCGGTGACGCCACCTGGCCGGAGGCCGGCGACCGCCTCGCGGACTGCCCGCTGGCGCTGGTGCCGCTCGGGTCGACCGAACAGCACGGCCCGCACCTGCCACTTTCGACCGACCACGTCATCGCGGAGGCGCTGGCCCGCGAGGCCGCCGACCGCGCGGGCGCCGTCTGCACGCCGACCGTGACCGTCGGCGTCAGCCCCCACCACCGCCAGTTCCACGGCACGATGTCCGTCGACCCGCCCGTCTTCCGGGAGTACGTGGAGTCGCTGTCCCGGAGCCTCGTCGACCAGGGGGTCGACCGCGTCGTCTACGTCAACGCCCACGGCGGCAACGTCGAGCACCTTCGGGAGGTCGGCCGTCGGCTCCACGCCGACGGGACTGCTTATGCCATCGAATGGATGTGGAACGAGTCCATTCCCGGACTGGTGGACGAGCTATTCGAGCACAACGGCCCCCACGCAGGCCCGAAGGAGACGTCGATGGTGTGGCACATCGCCGACGCCGTTCGGGAGGGCGAGCTCGAGGCGGCCCGCGACGACGGCCTCGTCGACCTCGCGGACGCGCCGACCGAGCGCAACGGCGCCCGCATCTTCTACGACGCCATCGAGAACACCGACAACGGGGCGTTCGGCGACCCAACGGATGCCTCCGCGGAGAAGGGCCGACGGCTGTTCGGGGCGGCCGTCGAGCAGTTAATCGAACTCTGCGAGTGGCTCCGGGAGCAACCGTTCGAGGCGCTCGCCCCCCGCGAGCACGTTCGGGAACGGGAGAGCCGGGAAAACGACAGGTCGAAGTAGCGGCCGGTTCCAGCGCCGGTATGGCCGACGACCACGACGACCACGAGCACCACCCACACGGCTCCGACGACGGGCGGACGACCGCGCCGCAGAGCGAGTACACAATGGGGGACGTCGCATTGGGCGCCGTCGTCGCGGCGGTCGGGCTGGCGGTCACGCTCGGAGTGCCGTTGCTTCTGGTGTAAGTCACAGCGCCGCGAGGACGACCCACATCGGTATCGCCGCGGCGATGGGGATGGTGAGGTTGTCGTCGATGACGTAGTCGCCGACGGTGGGCTTGACGCCGTCGGCCAGCATGGCGCCGAGGGCGCCCGCGACCGCCGCTACGGCGCCGACGAACGGGTACGCCAGCGCCAGGCTGACGAGGAACATCCCGATGAGGACGCGGGGCCGCTTGACCGTCCGGAGTTCGCCCGTCGACAGCAGCCCGCTCACCGGGTCCCCGAGCGTGAGCATGAACAGCGCGGGAACCGCGATCTGCGGTTCGAACACGAGGACGACCGCGGTCCCGCTGAGCACGTAGAGGGCGTAGCCGGCGACCTTGTCCTGCTCGTACTCCCGTGTGAGTCGGTCGTAGATGGGGTGTTCGAGCGTGCCGGAGAGCCGGAGGGACTCGAGCACCGCGGTCGCCAGGAGGCCGGCGACGGCGACTGCCTGTACCACTCGCCAGGTGACCAGCCCCGTCTCCAGAATGTACTGGTCGAGGAGGTAGGCGCCGGGTATCGCGGCCCCGGAGGCGTGGACCAGGCGGCGGCCCAGTTCGAGGGACATACCGGGTGGTGGGCGCCGGGGGTATTATTTTCCGTCGTTCCACGCTCGGCACAGGTCGGGACGGCGACGTTCGACGCCCCCGACGGCGGTACGCAACCGCCAAAAACGATCGTTTTGGCGGCTCTGACGCCCGTTTCCGGCGGCCGGTCTCGACGGGGAAGCTTATACGTACTCGCCTGTCAGTTCGTGTACGACATGCCCACCGGACCAGCCCTCCGTCGTCGGGCGCTGCTCGCGGGGGCGGCGGGGTCGCTCGCCGCCGCCAGCGGCTGCATCGGCGAGATACGGAACCTGGTGGGGCGCGACCGCAACCGGCAACTGTCGCTGTCCGTTGCGACGGTGCCCGCAAGCAGGGACATCTACGCCGTCCGCATCGCCAACCACCTCCGGGAGAACCTCGAGCAGGCGGGCATCGACGTCAGCGTCCCGCTCATGGAGCCGGACGTGCTGCTGCGGGAGACGCTCGTCAACCAGGAGTTCGACCTCGTCGTCTGGCGGTATCCGGGGCGGGGCGACCCCGACGAACTCCGGACGCTTCTGCACTCCAGTTACGGCGAGGAGGCCGGCTGGCAGAACCCCTTTGGGTTCAGCGACGTGACCCTCGACGACGCGCTCGACCGCCAGCGGCGACTGGGCGGCCAGGAGCGGGTCGAGGCCGTCCGCGGAATCCAGAACCGCATCGTCGAGTACCAGCCGTTCACCGTCGTCGGGTTCGCCGACCACATCGCGGCGGCCCGGACCGAGCGGTTCGACGGCTGGACGAACGACGGGGTGACGGACGCCACGGACTACATGCGGGCCGAGCGGACCGGCGACGAGCGGACGCTCCGGCCGGTCATCCGCGACCGCCGGCCGACACGGAACCGAAACCCGATAGCCGTCGAGTTCCGGGACGAGGCGAGCGTGCTGGACCTGCTGTACGAACCGCTCGTCCGCCGGGTCGACAGAGGGGCGGTGCCGTGGCTCGCCCGGACCGTCGAGTTCGACGGCTCGACCGCACGGCTCGGCCTCCGGGAAACCGCCTGGCACGACGGGACGCCGCTGACCGCCGACGACGTCGTCTTCACCTACGAGTTCCTGCAGGACACCTCGCTGGGCGGACTCGACACCCCGGTGCCGACGCCGTGGCGCCGTGGCGCCGTCTCGCTCGTCGACGATGTCTCGGCGGGCGACGGCGAACTCACCGTCGAGTTCATCACCGACCAGCCGCCGGTCGCCCGTCGGGCCCTTGAGGTCCCGGTGCTTCCCGAACACATCTGGACGGAGTACACCGACGCCGCCGACCTCGCGGGCGTCGACATCGTCGGCGGGACGACGGAGGCGCTCGTCCGGGCCAACGAGGAGCCGGTCGGGAGCGGCCCGCTCCGGTTCGTGGGCGCGACCGCAGAGCGCTCGCTGGTCCTCGAGGCGTTCGAGTCGCACTTCCTGGCCCGCGGCGACGACGGGGGGATTCCCGACCCCTACGCCGGTCCGCCCGCCTTCGACCGCGCGGAGTTCGACGTCGCGCCCTCCAAGGACGCGGCCGTCGAGGTGTTACAACAGGGCGATGGCGACGTAACGGCCGACGGCCTCCAGGCCGACATGGTCACACAGGTCAGCCGTTCGGAGGCGCTGTCGCCGCTCGTCTCGCGGGGCGACGCCTTCCACTTCGTCGGCTACAACTGTCGCCGGCCGCCGCTGTCGAACCAGCGGTTCCGCCGGGTCGTCGCCCGCCACCTCGACCGCTCGTTTCTCGCCTCGGCGGCCTTCAGGGGGTACGCCGACGCCGCCGAGGCGCCTCTGAAGGGCCGCTGGACGCCTGACGACCTCGCGTGGGACGGCGCCGCCAGCCTCCCGTTCTTCGGCGAGGAGGGAAGCCTCGACGTCGAGGCCGCCCGGAACGCCTTCCGGGAGGCCGGCTACCAGTACGACGACGGCCGCCTCGTCACCCGGGGGGCGGCCTGATGCTCCTCGCCGTCGTGGCGCAGTTGCTCGCCGTCGTCCTCGCAATGCTGCTGGTCGGTCTCGGCGTCGTCGTCGGCCGCGACCGCCTCGTGCGGACTCGACGGGAATACCGCCAGCGACTCGAGGCCGTCGCCCCGTACCTCGGCCTGCTGGCGGTCGTCCTCGTCGCCAACAAGATCGCCCGCGACGTCGGCCCCGGCATCTCCTGGCTCATCGGCCTCAACGTCACCCCGTTCATCCACCGCGTCGACGGCCTACTGCTGTGGCCGCTCTACCGTGGGTCGACCCCGCAGGTCGTCGTCTGGCTGCAGAGCCACGGCACCCCGGAACTGGCCGCGTACTTCTCGTTCGTTTACGTGTTCGGGTACGTCTTCCTGCTCGTCTTTCCGCTCGTCGCGTACTTCTCGCTCGCGGACCCCCGCCCCATCCGCCGGGCCATCGTCGCCTACGGGGCCAACTACCTCATCGGCGTCCTCTGTTACGTCGTGTTCATCGCCTACGGCCCGCGGAACCTCATCGCGGGGCAGGTCGAGGGCCTGCTGTACACCCAGTACACCCAGTACCAGTTTCTCACCACCGAGGTCAACGACCCGACCAACGTGTTCCCGTCGCTGCACACCTCGATGGCCGTCACCGCCGCGCTGCTGGCGTGGACCACCCGCGAGCAGTACCCCCTGTGGCCGCCGGTCGCGGCAGTGCTCGCGGTCAGCGTCGCTCTCTCGACGATGTACCTCGGGATTCACTGGGCCACCGACGTCGTCTTCGGCATCGCGCTGGGGTGGGTCGGCGTCCGAATCGGTCGTCGCATGGAGGAGACGCCGCCCGACGCCCGCGGGGTCGGCGGCAGGCTCCGCTCGCGGCTCGGCGCGCTCTCCTCACGCATCAGGTGACTCGTCCCCGACGACCAGCGACTCCAGCGTCTCGGCGTCCAGCGCCTCCAGCACGTCCTCGCTCGACTCGTAGGCCCGCTGCTCCGTTTCGTTGAGCAGTTCCCCGGGGTCGCCATCGTCGAGTCGCTTCCGGACCGTCTCCTCGACGTCCTCGGGGTCGTACTTGGGATGGCCACGGACGGTGTTTGTGGGTCGGTACCAAAGTACGTCGGGGGCCATCACTCCAGGGCCGCGCCGACGGTGTCACGGAGGTCCGCAATCGCGTCGGCGGTGTACTCGAGGTCCGTCCCGCCGGCAGTCAGTTCGAGGCGGCCGTCGTCGGTCGCCTCGCCGACCGCCTCGACGGGGGCGACGCCCTCGAAGCGCTCCCGGACCGCTTCGGGGTCGGTCGTCTCGACGACGACGCGGCCGACGGCCTCCGAGAAGGCCGCCTCCAGTTCCGGGCCCGGCAGGGTCACGTCCGCGCCGGCCTCGCCGATCATCTCCGCCAGCGTCACGGCCAGTCCGCCGTGGCTGACGTCGTGGGTCGCAAGCGTCGAGTCGAAGTCGGCCACGTCGGCGACGGCGTCAACGACGGCGCCGGCGTCGTCGGGCACCGTCGGGAATCGGTCGGCCCCGCCGAACTCCGCGAGCAATTGCGACCCCCCGAGTCGCCGTGCGTTCGCCTCGGCCCCGCCGACGACCAGCAGCCGACCCTCCCCCTCGAGGGCCGAGGAGGGCGCCTCGAACCCGGGCTTGGTGCCGGCCATCGCCAGCGTCGGCGTCGGCGGGATGGGACCGGACGGCGAGTCGTTGTACAGCGAGACGTTGCCGCCGACCACCGGCACGTCGAGTTCCCGGCACATGTCGGCCAGGCCGTCGACGACGGCCTTGAAGCCGCCGTACACCTCGGGCGTCTCGGGGTTGCCGCCGTTGAGACAGTCGACCGCCGCCAGCGGATCGGCACCCACCGCGGCGAGGTTGGTGGCGTTCTCCAGGGCGACGGCGCGGGCGCCGTCGTAGGGCGCGGCGTCGGTCCAGTTGGGGTCGGCGCCCGAGGAGAAGCCGAGGCCGACGCCCTGCCCATCGGCGCCCGCCTCC
>PXSE01000028.1 GCA_003022905.1 Halobacteriales archaeon QS_9_68_42 | reverse complement strand
GGCGGCCCGGCCGTCGTCGAGGGCGACACGGTGACCGTCGGCGTCGCCGACGACTGTGGCTTCATCATCGGCCCGGGACCGGAGTTGCGGGGGCCGGTCGAGTACTACGACTGCTCGGGGTCCTGATGGACCGCCAGGACCGTGACGACGACGGCCGCTCGCCTGCCGAGAGCGTCCGTGCGCCTCGGCCGACCGCCACAACTTCTGAGGCCGGCGACTGCTATTTTAACATCGGAACCGGCGTGGAGAACGCATCTACGAGGAACCGACGGTCCGACGGAGGCTCGTTCCCTTTTCCCATGATGAAACACCGACGCCTCCTTGCGTTCGCCGCCGGCCTGACGCTGTTGGTCGGCCTGTTGACCGGAGTCGTCAGCGCCCTGACCTACCAGTCGCTGTACTGGGTTTCGTTGAACTACCTCGCCCCGGCGGCCTCGGGGCCGGCGGCGGGGCTCGGCGCGAGGTACGTCGAGTTGGTCGGGCTCTTCGGCGTCCTGGCGCTCTACGTCGCGTTGCCCTTTGCGGTCGCGTACACCTCCAGCAGCGGGGACGACCGCCGGCCGGCGTTCCACTACGCATGGGCCGTCGCTGCCGTCTCCCTCCTGCCCGTGCTGGTTGCGTCGGCGGCGTTCAGCCGCATCGGGAACCCGTACATGCCCCTGGGACGGCGACTGGTCGGGGTCGTCGTCCCGGTCGGCTTCCTCGTCGGCCTCTTCGCCGCCCACCGCCTCACGCTGTCGCGGTCCCCCGACGGCGTCGACGGTTCGCCCCCGCTCGCCGTCTTCGCCAACGTCGCCTTCCTCGTGCTGTTCCTCGGGGGATTACTGCTCGGCGGCGTGGCTGGCGCTGGCCCGGCAGGCGCACTCGTCGAGACGGAGCGCCTCGGCCCGCCGCAGACTGATTTCGAGTTCTCCGAGGCCGAGACGGACGACGGGACGGTGCTCGTAGTCACACACGGGGGCGGCGAGGCGATCCCCGCCGAGCGCCTCCGCATCACGGGCGAGGGATTCGCGAACGTGTCGGGCGTCGACCGGTCCGGACCGGGCGGGTGGCCCGCCTCGGCGGCGACTGACCGCCCCGACGGCCCGACCGTCACGAGGGATGATTCTGTGACGGTCGGCGTCGCCGACGACTGCGACATCCGGGTCATCTACGTCAGGGGTGACGTTTTGGATACCCTCGACCGCCACGACTGCGGCGGCGAGTAGACCCCGCCGACACGGATACCAAGGCCTTTGCCCCAGCGCGAACGACGGCCGGTATGCCGCCGATTCACGACACCCAGCGGGTCGCGGTCATCGCCGACTCGCAGAACCTCTACCACACGGCTCACAGTCTCTACTCGCGGAACCTCGACTACACCGAGCTGCTGGACGCCGCCGTCGCGGACCGCGAACTGGTGCGGGCCATCGCCTACGTCATCCGCGCGGACTCGCCGGCCGAGGAAGACTTCTTTGAGGCGCTGCGGGACATCGGCTTCGAGACGAAGATCAAGGAAATAAAGACGTTCGCCGACGGCACACAGAAGGCCAACTGGGACCTGGGGATGTGTCTGGACGCGGTGACGCTGGCCTCGAAGGTCGACACGGTGGTGCTGGCCAGCGGCGACGGCGACTTCGAGCGGCTCTGTACACACCTCCGCCACGAGGGCGTCCGCACGGAGGTGTTCGGCTTCGGCTCCTCGACGGCCGAGGAACTGGTCGAGGCCGCCGACTCCTTCGTCGACATGAGCGAGAACGAGGGCCGCTATCTGCTGTAGCTACGCCGGGGTCTCCTCGACGCCGGTCTGGCCGGCGGTACTGCCGCCCTCCGTCGCCTCACGGAAGCCGCCGGCCCAGAGGTTGGCGGCGACGACGAGCGCGTAGAAGTTGAGGAAGACGCCGACCACGAACCCGAGGCCGGGGATAATGTTGAGGACACTCGTGACGATGCTGACGGCGAGGAAAACGCCGACGGAGACCAGCCACGGGACCGCGAAGTCGCCGTCGAGACCGACGCTCTTGACGACGCCGACGTCGAAGGCGGCGCCGAACCGCTCCTCGCGGGCGAAGTTGACGAGGCCGACGGCCGCGAAGTAGCCGAACACCAGAGCGAGCACGAACGTCGCCAGCATGCCAAGTAGCAGGGTCCCGGCACCGGCGGCCGCGCCCGCTTCGCTCCCGGTGAATACGGCCAGGGCCGCGCCGTCGACGGTGAGCACCATCACGGCCAGCGGCACCAGAAAGTAGACGACACCGATGACGAACACCTTCAGCCCGTCGACAATGAGGCCGCCCCAGTCGCTGAAACTCGGCGGCTCCGGTTCGCCCTTGAGGCTGGCCTGCATCGCCCGGATCATGTACCCGTAAGCGACGAACGCCGGAATCAGGAGGAAGCTGAACAGCAGCATGGCCCCCCCGATGAGTACGGTTTTCAACCAGTCGTCCGATTCCATCGGGTACGTGACCGCGTCCCCTATTGACGACATAGGAGCAAATGTATCTGGGAGACACTTTTGACATCCTCCTTCGAGTGAACGCGGAGGAATCCTGAGCGGTGGGAGTTTCAGGTTCGCAGTCCAATCACCTGACTACCACACCTTTCGGGCACAGGTAGTCCCAAAGTGTCGGTGTGGTGGACTGCTGGCCATGCCAAGTGGCCGTTACCCCTATCCTCGACCGTGTACGGTGTCTCAGTGTTGTTTTTGCCACCGGGACGCCAGCAGGCGTCAGCGGACTCGGGGGTACCTTTGGATTGCTTCGAGCAGTCGGCACGTCGACACACCGTTCAAGAATGTGCGTTCACCGCCTGCCCTTTCGGATACTGTCGTCCGAGAGACGCAGTCTCTCGTGATCACGAAAATCTTCGATTTTCGAATGACCTCGTTACGCGGGCGGACAGGCCGCCTCCGAAGGACGGTTCGGAATCCGCTCCGTTCCGACCAATTCCTACCGGCTGATATGGCGGTCTATTACTTAAACGCTACCGTGGGAAAACTCAGGATTGACTTTTGAATGGTGGTCTGTTCTACTGAGTGGACGGCGCGTATCCACGACCTAAAGGCCGTGGTATTGCGCCTGTTCCGCCTATAAATATCCGACGGAGAATGGGAACGTCACGGGTCGACGCGCTACGGTCGGCGCTCGGCCGTCTCGACGATGGCCTCGCTCAGCACGTCCACGCCCAGCGCGATTGAGGCCTCGTCGACGTCGAAGGTGGCGGTGTGGTGGCCGCCGGGGTGGTCGGTGCCGACGCCGACGTACGTCGCCAGGCCGCCGTTGTCCTGGACGTGCTGCATGAGGTAGGTCGCGTCCTCGCTACCGCCCAGTTTGCCCCGGCGGGTCGCTCGGTCGACATCGGGGTGGGCCTTCGCGGCGTCGTGGACGACATCGATCAGCTCCTCGTCGCTCTCGGCCGAGGGCGCCTCCCCTTGAACGTCGACATCGACCGAACAGTCGTGGGCGAGGGCGGCGCCCTCGAGGACCTTCCGGACCCGCTCGAAGGTGAACTCCCGTATCTCGGTGGTCTCGCCGCGGGCCTCGCCGTGGACGAACGCCTCCTCGGGGATGATGTTCGAGGCGGTGCCGCCGCCGACGCGGCCGGCATTAATACGGGAGGCGCCGTCGCTGTGTCGCGGGATCCCGTAGAGGTCGCTCACGGCGGCGGCCATCGCCTGGACGGCGTTGCGGCCCTCCTCCGGGCGGGCGCCGGCGTGGCCCGGTTCGCCCTCGAAGGTCGCGTGGAACTGCGTTACCGCGAGGATGTCGTCGAGGCCGGCGACCACCTCGCCGGTCGGGTAGTCGAGGCCGACGTGGACGGCGTAGAGGTGCTCGACGTCGTTAAGATGGTCCGATTCGGCCATTGGCTTGCCGCCGCCGATGACCTCCTCGGCGGGCTGGAAGAACACCTTCAGCGTCCCCGAGAACTCGCTGTCCTGTATCGCCTCGAGGACGCCAATTCCGATGGTCGCGTGGGCGTCGTGGCCGCAGGCGTGCATCGCGCCCGTCTCCGAGCGGAACCCCTCGCGGGCCGGGAAGTGATCGCCGTCGGTCGACTCCTCGCGCGGCAGGCCGTCGATGTCGACCCGGAGGCCGACGGTCGGCCCCTCGCCCCGCTCGAGAACGGCGACACATCCGGTCCAGCCGCCCGCCATCTCCTCCAGCAGGTTGGGGTCGACGCCGGCCTCGCGGGCCCGCTCGGCCCACTCGTCGAGTTCGTCGTCGTCGGGCACCGAGAGCCGTCCGTCGGCCAGGGCCTCCCGGCCGACGTAGTAGTCGTCGACGCCGATTCGCTGCAGTTCCTCGACGACGCGGGCGGTCGTGCGGAACTCCTTCCAGGCCGGTTCGGGGTGGCGGTGTAGCTCCCGGCGCAACGAGACGAGACGCTCCTGTCGGTCCGTGCTCATACGGCACCCAAGCGGTCGCGTCGGCTTAAGCGTCCCCCGCGCCCCGACACCGGTGTCGGCGCCGCCGCAACACGATACGCTCTTTTCGCTCGGGGAGCAACGCGGCGCATGGACGCGTCCGTCTCCCGTCGTCGGGTCATCTGTGGGGCCGCCGCCGCGCTGTCGTCGCTCGCCGGCTGTGGCGACCGGCCGCCGCGGCGGACCTCCCGGGCGGTCATCGTCACGAACGCGGCGGAGACGGAGTTCACGGTGACGGTCCGGCTCTACGCGCTTCCGGCGGGCGCCGTCGACGCCACGCCGACCGTCGACGGGACGCCGACTGCCGCTGACGTCACGGCGACGGAGACGGGACCCGACCCGCCGACTGATGACCTTGAGGAGGTGCTTGTCCAGCGGGAGACGCTGTCGCCGGAGGGCTCCTTCGGGGTTTCGGGCGAGGGGCTGCCGGCCGGTGCCCTCCGAGTGGGCGTCACGACGACCGATGGGCAGTCGAACAGCTACGACTGGGCGCGGGTCGACGAGCGCTCGACGCTGGACGCTCGCATCGGTGAGAACGCCGTCCGGTTCACGGAACTGGACTAGCGGCCGTCGGGCGCGGAGACGCGCTCGACGTCGACATCGAGGTACACCCCGTCGGGGAACGGCTCCTGTGCGATGTCGCTGGCGAACTCGTCGTGGCCGACTACTTTCATCCGCCGGACGTAGACGGTGTAGCGCCACGGCGAGAAGCGGGCGCCGGACGCCGAGAGCCGCTTGGTCTGGGGGACGTTGTAGTCGACCGGCGAGGCGGCGTGCGGACCCTTCAGTTCGACGCCCTTCCGCTCGGCGCGCTCCTTGATGTCCCCGACGACGCGCTTGAGGACCGCCCGGTCCCCGCTCCGGAGCGTCAGGGTGGTGACGAAGGGCATACCGACTTGTGGACGCTCGACGGGTAAAAACGCACCTATCGACGCGACCGGCGGGCGGCGTCCGATATTCCTTTACCATCCGACTGAGTACGTAGGAGCTATGATAGAGGCCACGAGCGCGGGAGCCATCCTCTTTCGGGACACGCGTGGCCGGCGCGAGTACCTGCTGTTGAAGTCCCGGCCCGGCGACTGGGAGTTCCCCAAGGGCGGCGTCGAGGGCGAGGAGGAGCTCCAGCAGACCGCCATCCGCGAGGTGAAAGAGGAGGCCGGAATCGAGGACTTCCGGCTACTCGACGGCTTCCGTGCCGACTACGACTACGTGTTCGAGGCGAGCGGCGATACCATCCACAAGACGGTCCACCTGTTCATCGCCGAGTCCTTCGAGGCGTCCGCCGAACTGAGCGAGGAGCACCGCGACATGCAGTGGCGCGACTACGAGCAAGCAATAAACACCATCACGCAGGACGGTCCCCGGGAGATACTCGAGGAGGCCCACGAGTTCATCGACGAGAACTACGAGGGGTGACCCGGCCCGGGCGGCCCTCCGCCCGACCCCACTGCGGGGTCAGCTCGCGGCCCGCTCTATCTCGCCTCTGACCACCGCCGCCTCGAAGTCGTGGTCCGGGCGCATGTTCACGAAGTCGACGAACTCCCGGGCGGCCAGCAGTTCCTCGGTCGAGTAGTGCTCGAGGGCGGCCTCGACGGCGGTCCGCGCCTCGAGGTGGGCCGACAGCGACGCCAGCGAACACGCCAGGTCGTAGGCCCGGGCGTCCTTGATGGCCGCCACGCGGGTCGCGTCGATGAAGTACAGCGTCTCCTCGCCGCCGTCGTGGGCAACGAGCACGTTTTCCGCGCGCAGGTCGCCGTGGGCGAGGTCTGCGCCGTGCATGCGCGCAAGGTTCTCGAACAGCGCCGGCGCGAAGGCGGCTATCTCCTCGGGCGGCAGTTCGCCGAGCGTCCGGAACTCCGGGAGGTACTCCAAGACGAGCACACCCAGGCCGTCGTACTCGAAGGCCTCCTTCGGCTCGGGGGCGGCGACCCCCAATTCCCGCATCGTCTCCGTCGCCGCCAGTTCGTGTTCGGCCATCTCGACGGGCGTCGAGAAGTGCTCGAAGAAGCCCTCGGTGCCCGACGAGAAGGCTCCGATGTTCCGGCCCGTCGTCAGAAGCGCGTGCACCAGCGAGTGCTGGTCGGCGATGACCTTCACGAACCACTGGTCGTCGACCACGAGCGGCACCGACAGCCAGTTGTTCGCCTCCAGCCGCTCGAACGCCGACGACGGCTCCCCGTAGCGGGCGGCCACCTCCTCGGCGACCGCCGCCAGCGTCTCGTCCGGGACACTCGACCGGAGGAGTCGTCGGAGCGGCATCCAGCCCATCTAGGCGGTCCCGTTTCATAAAGGGTGGAGACGACTTACTGACGGCACTGTGAGAGGTGCGCGAGGTGACCTATTCGGTCGGTGGAGGGACCGTTCGAAGCAGAGCCGTTCAATCTCGAAACTTCACACGGCGAGTATCAGATGTCCAGTTAGGGATCGGATGTGGGGGACCGACGAGCTGAGACGGGCTCCGCTACTCGGCAGATTGCCCCGTCTCGGACCGGAGGTCGAAGTCGGCCGGAGTCGCGGCGTCGACGGCCGGGAGTCGTCGGAGCCGCGGCCGCAGGAGGACGTAGACGGCTGTGAATCCAAAGCCGCCAGCGGCCAGCGCCATGGTCGTCGTCGTCCCCAGCGCTTCGGCGACGACGCCTCCGACAAGTGAGCCGAGCGGGAGCGTCGCCCCCGAGGCGGTTCCCTTCGTCGCAGAGATCCGGCCTAACAGGTCTGCCGGGAACAGTCGCTGGTCCAGCGTCGACACGACCGTGAGCGCCCGCGACGGCACGAGCACCGCCGCGACCCAGCAACTCGCGCCGAGGCCCTGCGAGAGGAGCACCGACCCGTACGGGACGCCCTCCACGTACGGGCCGATGGCCGAACCGACGAGTCGACCGACGCCGAGCGCCCCCAGCAGCAAGCCGTAGAACGCGGGTCCGCCCAGGCCGTCCCCGAACGCCGGCAGGATGGCCAACGTGACACCGGCCGCGAAGTTCGCCACCGCAGTTAGCATCACCAGTTCGACGAAGAGGGTCCCGCGGAGGATTTCGACGCCCGCCCGTAGGTCCGATACGTACGATTCGAGGACAGGCTGGACGGCCGGTCCGTCGTCGCCGGTCTCCACCGACCCGCCGGAGTCCCCGGGCGTCCCGAGCGTGATGCCGGCGAACAGCACCGCCGCGACGGCGAACGTGAGCGAATCGGCGACGAACAGCGTCGTCGCCCCGAAGACGGCGATGATCCCGCCGCCGATCGCGTCGAACACCATATCCAGCCCGAGTGTCACGGTCGCAAGCGCGGAATTGGCTTCGGAGAGCCGATTGTCGTCGACGATACGAGGGAGTAGCGCGGTCTCCATCGGCGCCATCACCAGCGTCGCCAGCACGAGCACCGGGGCGACGACGAACAGGACGCCGACGCGCAGGTGTCCAGTCACCGCCGCGAGCGGCAGGACGAGCACGACGACGCCCTGAACCACCTGTGAACCGACGAGGACGGATTTGAGTGGCAGGCGGTCGACGAGCGGTCCGACGATCACC
>PXSE01000049.1:14561-28582 GCA_003022905.1 Halobacteriales archaeon QS_9_68_42 | reverse complement strand
CGCGCCCATCTACGACATCGCCGACTACGGCATCGTCAACGACCTCTTCGACGTCGTCCCCGAACTCATCGAGCAGTTCGGCGGCGAGGCGCCCGACGTCTAACCCCCACTTTTTGCACTTCCTTCGCGCGCCCTCGGCGCGCCCGGTCAGGCAAAAACTTGGGGAAAAGTCGCGAGGTCGTTTGAGAGAGCGGAGCTCTCTCGTGATGTTGCCAGAATCCGCAGGACTCTGGCCGCTTGCCGGACGTCGTCCGGCAGTGTCGTCAGAACGCGAAGCGTTCTGACTGCAAGCGGGAAAATCTAAGATTTCCCGCAATGACGAGAGACGCCTCTGGCGTCTCTCGAACCACGGCGAAGCCGCCTCAGTACGTTGAATAGCGCGGGACCGTCGGTCCTGCGGACCGTGCGAGCGGGCACGCCCGCGAGCAGACGGCGCCGAAGGCGCCGTGAAACATAGCGCGTGCTCTTTCGGCGGCGCTTCACGCCGCCTCAGTCCGCGCGCTGCGGCGCCTCCCTGTGGTCGGCGCCGCGAACCGCCTCGGGGGCGACCTGACGGACGCCCCTCTCGGCGGATGCTAGCTCCATATCGATGAATCAGTCAGTACAGAGAGATTACTTCTCGTGTACTGTTTGCTGATACTGTTTTCGGGTGACGGTGTAGCGGTGGTGGTCTGCGATTTCGTCGCCGAGTGGCGTCCGATTTCGTAGAACGCCATCGTACTGCCCTCCTACAGTCTCAATGAACTTCTCGATAGCCCGTTTCGACTTCTCATTCCCGTCTTCGTAGCCGATTGCCACCAGTTCCAAGTCAAGCCGGTCGAACGCGAGACGAGTTAGTGCCATTGCACATTCGCCCGCATACCCGTTTCCCCAGTATTGTTTCGAGAAAGTGAATCCGATTCTTGCCGTCCGTCGTTCCCACTTGAAGAACAGTCCCGTATAGCCCGCGAGCGAATCACCGGCTGTATAGACAGCGTACTGCGCGGAGTCAGCTTCTTTCCATGAAGTTCCCGCCTCAACCAGTTGGTCACGTACCTCCTTTACTGACCCGTACGGCTCCTGTGGCACGTACTCGAAAACGTCTTTGACTCCCTCCCTCCCTTCAGCAAAGAGATCGTACAACTCGAAAACGTCAACCTGCTCGTCACAGAACTGGTCGAGAACGAGATTTTCCGTTTCGAGCGTTTGAGGAAACATGTTATTCATGCTGGAGACAGACGAACAAAGTTGTTGGGTGGGTCCGGCGGGCGGTGTTCAGATACGGACCATCCAGTGGGTCCGTTTCTGCGATTGGCCAGCTGGGTCTTGGCGGCCTGAAAGGGCGAGGCACTGCGAGGCAGTGAACCCGCCTCGAACAGGACGGCTCCGCTGTCCCGCGGCCCGCGAGCAGACGCCGCAGGTGCACTCTGCAAAACGTTCGGAGTGCATCCGTCACGTACTTCCGGGGACCGGGCCTACCGGGCGTATGGAGTATCTCGAGCGGCGTCGGTCGCTCATCGAGGGGCGGCTTGAGCCCGTCCTCGGGGCGACGGAGCCGGACGCCATGGCGGAGCGTCTGGAGCACGTCTCGCTGTCGGGAGGCAAGCGGGTGCGGCCGATGGTGACGATGCTCGCCTTCGAGGCCGCCGGCGGCGAGTTGGCCGGCGAGAGCGGCCGGGGGACGCAGGCCTCGGCCGACGCCGTCGACTTCGCCGTCGGGGTTGAACTGGTCCACAATGCCTCGCTCGTCGTCGACGATATCATCGACGAGTCCGAACTCCGCCGCGGCGTCGACAGCGCATGGGCGGCGTTCGGTCACGGGTCGGCCATCGTCGCCAGCGACGGCCTGCTCGGGGAGGCGTTCGCGCTGTTCTCCGCCGACGAGCGCGCGATGCAGGTCGTCAGCGAGGCGATGGTCGAGCTTGGGGAGGGGGAGGCGACCGAACTGGTCGCCCAGCCGACCACCGAGACGGAGTACATGGAGCTGGCCCGCCGGAAGACCGGCGCGCTGTTCCGCGCCGCGGCGGAGCTGGGCGCCATTGCCGCCGACACCGACGCCTACACCGTCGAGGCGTTCGGCCGCTACGCCGAGCGGGTCGGCATCGCCTTCCAGATACGCGATGACGTTCTCGACGCGACGGCCGACGCCGCCGAACTCGGCAAGCCGACCGGCCAGGACGCCGAAATGGAGCGGCCATCGCTAATCCAGATAACCGAGATGACGCCCAAAGAGGCAAACGACCGGGCCCACGAGAAATCCAACGCGGCGCTGTCGGCGCTGGAAACCACCGACGCCGTCGACTCGAAGGCCATCGGCTACCTCCAAGACCTCGCGGAGTTCGTCGTCGTCCGCGAGCGGTGACCGCGACGAACAGCAACGCGTTTACCGACGGCCGTTGCAGTTCCGCCCATGATAGTCCCCGGCTCCGCCTCGCAGGAACTGGCGGCCGCGCTGTCGGCGGCACTCAACGAACCGCTGGCGGCCGTCGAGTACGAGCGGTTCGCCGACGGTGAGCGGCTCGTCCGCGTTCCGGAGACCGCAGACCGGGCCGTCGTCGTCGCCTCGACGGTCTCCGACGGCGCCCACGTCGAATTGCTACAGCTCCAAGACGCCGCCGGTCGGCGGGCCGACGAGGTGGTCACCGTTCTGCCGTACATGGGCTACGCCCGCCAGGACGAGGCCTTCGAGCCCGGCGACCCCGTCTCCGCGCGGGCGATGGCCCGGGCCATCTCGACGGGAACCGACCGCGTGGTGACGGTCAATCCCCACGAGCCCGGCGTATGTGACTTCTTCGAGGTGCCCTGTGAGGTCGTCGACGCCGCCCCGCGGCTCGCGGACCCGCTGGGGGACCTGGCCGACCCGCTGTTTCTGTCGCCCGACGAGGGCGCCGTCGGACTGGCCGAGACTGTCCGGGACGCCTACGGCGAGGGCGAGACCGACTACTTCGAGAAGCACCGCGTCTCCGACACGGAGGTCGACGTCAACCCCAGGGACGCCTCGACGTCGGACCGGGACGTTGTGCTGGTCGACGACATCGTCGCAACGGGGTCGACGATGAGCACCGCCATCGAACGGCTCTCCGCGCCGAACCGCGTGTTCGTCACCTGCGTTCACCCGATGCTCGCCGCGGACGCGCGGACGAAACTCGCGAACGCCGGCGCCGAGACCGTCTACGGGACCGACACCATCGAGCGCGCCGTCTCGACGGTCAGCGCCGCGCCCGCCATCGCGGCCTTGCTGTAGCCGCCCGCGTCTCGCCGCCAGCTACTCGCCTGCCGACTCGGCGTCGAACTTGACGTAGGCCTCCATCTCGGCGTCCGGCAGCGCCGGGTCGTGCGCCCGGTAGGCCCGCCCGGAGCCACATGCCGGACAAGCCGTCTCGTCGGTCAGGTCGACCGCCGACCCGTCGTCGCTCTCGCTCGCCACCCGCTCGCGATGCTCGCAACTCGGACAGACGAGATAGCGGGGATCGCGGTTCACGGGTACCGCCGCCCCAGCAGTGAGAGCGTCCCCAGCAGGGCGACGGCCGCCACCGCCGGAACGCCGAAGCCGGTCCCGTCGGCCGCACTGGGCGTCGTCGCGCCGGTGCCGCCGCCGGACGGCCCCCCGTTCTCTCCGGCGACCGGCGTCGCCGTCGGCTGGACCGTCTCGTCGCGGACGGAAAGCGTCGCCATCAGGTCGCCGGCCCCGACCGTGTGCTCGCCGGGCGCCTCCGGCGTCGTCGTCGCCTCGACGGTCGTCGTGCCGGCGAACGCCACCTCCCGGGTGGCGACCGTCTCGCCGTCGGCGGTGAAGGCGACGGTCCCGGCGGCGGGCCGGTCGGCGGACGACGTGACGGCCGCGCGCAGTCGGACCGTCTCGCCGATGGCGGCGCTCTCGGGCTCGACGGCGAGGTCGGTCACCCGGGCGGCCGCCGGCTCCTCGACGACGACCGTCGCCGTCGCGGTGCCGGCCGTCAGCTCGTACTCGCCGGCCGACCCGAACTGGCGGGTGAACGTCACCGTCGTCGTCTCGCCGGGGCCGAGCGTGCCGCTCCGCGTCTCGACGGTCTTGCCGTCGACCCGGAACCGGAGGGTGAACTCGCCGGCCTCGGTACCGTTGTTCGCGACCGTCACGGTCGCCTCCAGCCGCTCGCCGGCCACGAGCCGTGGCTCCCCGAGGGCGGTCGACCGGTAGGGTCCGGCGACGGCGAAGCCGTCGAACGACTGGCGGATGAGCGGCCCGCCGAACGTCTCGACGTGTTCCTCCCGGCTCCACACCTGCGGTGTCGCCGTCGTCTCGGTGTACTGCTCGGCGTCGCCTCTGACGCCAGTCCCGCCGGCGTCCTCGACGGCCCCCAGGAACGCCGACCGGGTGAGTTCGCCGGCGCCGAGCCGGCCGAAGACCCGGTCCATCGAGCCGTCGGTCTCCGCCCGGAGCCGTCGGTCGAGGTGGCCGAACACCAGCGCACCCTTCTCGTAGTCGCCCTCGTTGTTCCGCCAGGTGTCGGGGTCGACCAGCCGGACGTCGCCGTACCTCTCGTCGGTCCCGCGCTCCATCCTCCCGCGGAACGCCTCGTAGTCGATGCGGCCCTCCTCGTAAGTGAGCGCGGCGGCGTAGTACTCGGCCATCGCCTCAAGAGTCCACCGGGTCGCGTTCGTGGGCTGGTACTCCTGGCGGGTGTGAATATACTCGTGGACCCAGGCATTCCGCGCGGTGTCGACGCGTTGGCGGTCCCGGACCCACAGGTCGGCGTCGCCGCGCTGGAGACCGGTCGCGGCCCACTCGACGCCCGTCGGCGCGACCACGACGAACACCTCGGGGTCGCGGCGGCCGAACGACACCCGCTCGGAGGCGTTCTCCATGGAGTCGAGGGCGTCCCGGGGGCTGGCGGCCATGTCGGCCGCCGCCGGAATCACGAGACGGAACCGCTGTCGGCCCTCACGGACCCGCTCCTCGTGGGGACCGAGGTACGTGATGTTCGGACCGGCGGCGCCCCGGCCCTCGACCTCGTAGCGCCGGGTCGCGTCGACGGAGCCGTCGGGCGTCCGGAGGTCGACCCGCGGCGACCGGACGATGGCCCACTCGTCGGTGACCGCGAACAGGTGCCGCTCGCCGGCCCCGCGGTCGACCGTGACGTTGCCTGCCATCGTGTACGACAGAAACGGCTCGTCGGTCGACCGGGTCCACTCGTAGGTCCGGTCGCCGGCGCGGGTGAACCCCCGCGTCTCGTAGACGTCGGTCCGCTCGGGGAGGGTCACCCGGAGCCCGGTCGTGCCGCTCGGGACCGTGAAACGGGTGGTTACGTCGACCCGCCCGGGGTCGTCGGCGGTCCCGACGGTGTGCTCGACGTCGACGTCGGCCGCGGCGGGCGTGGCGACGACGGCGGTCCCGGCCGCCAGAAGCGAAACGAACACGGCCGTCGCCAGGACCGCCCGACGGTGCATTACTCGCCCGATACGGGCTCGATGGCTATCTGCATGTCGGTGCCCTCGACGTCCCAGGTCCGCTCGTGGCCGCCGGCGACGGCGCCGAAGCCGGCCGCCCGGACCTCCTCGCCGACGAGGTCCTGCCGCCGCCGGACCAGGTCGTCGACCCGCTGGTCGCCGACATCGAGGTCGACGCGGATCTCGGCCTCGATGTCGAGGTCCATCTCCTTGCGCATCTCCTGGACCCGACGGACCACTTCGCGGGCGTACCCCTCCGATTCGATGTTTTCGGTCAGCGTTGTGTCGACGTAGACGACGCCGCGGTCCTCGCCGTTGACGGTGAATGGCGTCCCCTCGACGCCCTCAGGCGTCTCAGCGTTGAACGAAACCATCTCCTCGGTCAGCCCGATCTCCCGGCCCAGTTCCTCGGCGACGGCGTCCGACAGTGCCCCAAGGCTCGCCGCCTCCAGCGTGACGGCGTTGATGGCGTTCATCACCTCGACCGCCTCGTCGCCGAACGCCGGCCCGAGCACCGACATGTCGGCGCGGGCGGTGTACCGCAGTTCCTCCCACTCGGACTCGGACTCGACGAGTTCGATCTCGCGGGCGTTGAGCCGGGTCCGGAGCAGCGGCCGGTGACGGTCGACCGCCGCGGCGGCGTCGGCGTCGTCGGCCGCGACGACGACCCGCGTGACGGGCCACCGGAGCTTCCGCTCGGCCTGCTGGCGGGCATTCGAGCCCGCCTCCTCGACGGCCGCCACGGCCTCGATGTCAGCCTCGAGTTGGGGATCGCACAGCGCCTCGTCGGGCTCGGGCCAGTCGCACATGTGGACGGTGTCGTGGCCGTCATTGGCGGTCAGCGTGCCGTACATCTCCTCGGAGACGAACGGCGCGTACGGCGCCAGTAGCTTCGTCGTCTCGACCAGCACGTGGTACAGCGTCGCGTAGGCCGCCTGCTTGCTCGCGGACTCCTCCTCCTCCCACATCCGCTCGCGGACGACTTGGATGTAGAACCGCGAGACGTCCTCGACGACGAAGTCGAGCAGCGTCTCCAGCGCCTTGTCCTGGCGGTAGGACTCCCAGCCGTCGGTCATCTCCGCGGCGACGGTCTGGAGCCGCGAGAGCACCCACTCGTCGATTGTCTCCAGTTCGGCGTCCGACAGGGCGACCGCCGACGGATCAAACCCATCCAGCCGCATGTACGGTAGCGGGAACCGGAAGACGTTCCAGAGGATGTTCAGCCGGCGCTCCATCTCCTGGGTCTCCTCCCAGGAGAACCGCATGTCGTCGCCCTGCGGCACCACCGAAAGCAGGAACAGTCGCATCGGGTCGACACCGTGCTCGTTTAGCACGTCGTGGGGGTCCACGAGGATGCCCTTCGACTTCGACATCGTCCTGCCGTCGGGCATCAGTGCCCACCCGTGCATCAGCACGTCGCGGTACGGCACCTCGCCGAGGGCGGCGGTTCCCATCCCGAGCTGCGACCAGAACCACCCGCGGGTCTGGTCGTGGGCCTCCATGATGAGGTCGGCGGGCCACCGCTCTTCAAAGCGCTCCTCGGTTTCGGGGAAGTCCAGCGTTCCCCAGGAGGCAACCGAGGAGTCCAGCCATACGTCGAAGACGTCCGGCACCCGGGTGTAGGTCGCCCCGTCCTCGGTGATGGTCAGGTCGTCGACGGTACCCTTGTGGAGGTCGACGATCTCGGGGTCGACGTCCTGGTCGACCCGGTCGGCCAGCTCCTCGCGGGTCGAGATTACGACGGCGTCCTCGACGTCGCCCTCCCAGTCGTCCGGAGTCCAGATGGGGATGGGAACCCCCCAGTAGCGCTGTCGGGAGACGTTCCAGTCGGGCGACTCCTCGACAAAGTCCCGGAACCGGCTGTCGCGGGCTTCGCCCGGGTACCACTCCGTGTCGTCGATGTTCTCCAGCAGTTCGTCCTTGATGTCCGTGACCGTGATGAAGGGCGTGTCGCACCGCCAGCAGTGGCCGTAGTCGTGGTGGTGGCGCCCACTGTGGAACATCAGCCCCTTCTCCTCGAGGTCGGCGATGATGTCGGGGTCGGCGTCCTTGACGAACCGGCCGGCGTAGGCGCCGGCGGACTCGCCGTAGACGCCGTCGGAACCGACCGGACAGAACACCTCCAGCCCGAGCTCGCGGCCGCGCTCGAAGTCCTCCTCGCCGTGGCCGGGCGCCGAGTGGACCAGCCCAGTGCGGTCGACCTCAACGTAGTCGGCGTGGTAGACCTCCAGGGCGCCCTCGAACTCCGGCGCGTCGGGGACATCCTCGCGGAGCGGGTGTTCGTACTCCCAGCCGACCAGCTCCGAGCCTTCGAGTTCGGCGAGCACCGCGTACTCCCCGGGGTCGGCGCCGGCTTGCTCCATCACGTCGTCGACGACATCGCGGGCGACGTACAGCGTCTCGTCGCCGTACTCGAGTTCGACGTAGGTGACCGACTCGTCGACGGCGATGAACGTGTTGGCCGGGATAGTCCACGGCGTCGTCGTCCAGATGACTAGGTACGCGTCCGTGCTCGCGGGTCCTTCGTTCCCGCTCGCTCGTTCCAAGGGCTCGCTCCGCTCGCCCTCGCGGCTCGCGGGTCCTTCCTCCCCGCTCGCTCTCTCCGAGGGCTCGCTCCGCTCGCCCTCGTGCAGCGGGAACTTCACGTAAACTGAGGGGTCCTCGACGTGCTCGTACTCGACCTCGTTGTTGGCGATGGCGGTCTCACACCGCGGGCACTGGGAGATCGAGCGCTTGCCCTGCTCGACGAGGCCGCGCTCGTGGGCCTTCGAGAACCCCCACCAGGCCGCCTCCATGTAGGAAGGGTCGACCGTCTTGTAGGGGTTTTCCCAGTCCATCCAGACGCCGAAGGACTCGAAGTCCTCCTGGAGGCCCTCCAGCTGCTCGTTGGCGAAGGCCTTGCACTCATCGATGAAGTTCTGCTCGCCGAACTCCTCGATGTCTTTTTTATTCTCGAAGCCGAGCTCCTCCTCGACCCGGGTCTCGATGGGCAGCCCGTGCATGTCGTAGCCGGGGCGGTCGGTGACATCGTAGCCGCACATCCGGTGGTAGCGGATGTAGGCGTCCTTGAGGGTCTTGTTCCAGGTCGTCCCCATGTGGGCGGCCCCGGAGGTGTACGGCGGGCCGTCAACGAAGAAGAACTCCTCGCCGTCCGCGCGGTGCTGCTTCGTCTTCTCGTAGGCGTCGACCGCCTCCCAGTGGTCGAAGACCCGGTCTTCGACCTCGTGAGCCTCGTACTGGTCGTCGACCTCCTCGAACCTGCTCATACGTCACGTATTCGTCCGGGCTGTTAAAGGGGAATCGGTACCGTGCGAAGGCTTCCGACGGTCCGGACCGGGCACGATCGGCGGACCCGGCCGCGGGTCACTTCAGTTCTATCTTCCGGACGAACGGCAGTGACCGGATCTCGTTTATCACCTCGCCGTCGAGTTCTTCGTCGGTGACGAGGTAGAGCATCGGTTCGTCGGTGAACTCGGGGTCCTCGCTTACCGTTTGACGGATGGATATCTCCCGGTCGGCCAGCACCGCCGTTACTGCCGCGACGATGCCGTGGCGGTCGGCCTCGGTAACCCGGACCGTCAGGACGGTCAGGTCCAGCACGGGTGCCAGGTCCATCAGCGACGGAATTGCCGAGATGTTCTGGAAGATGCGTCGGAGTTCCTCGTCCTCAAGGATTGCGTCGGTGGTGGCGTGAGACGACCCGCCCTTGGTCGTTGACCGAGAACCCCCGCTCGAGCAGAAGCCGAATGACAGCCTGCTGGCTGGGGCTGTCCTCAAACTTCCGCATGATTATCTCGAATTCGTTTGCCATATCAAACAACTCCTTCCGCGGGATGGTGGGGTAACACACTGGTCGGGTTCCGACCCATATCCCATACCCCACGCCGTGCAACAAAGAACTTACCACGTCGGGCCCAGACAGTTGATGGAATACGTCGAGTCACCACGAACCCGTCAGATGGCGCTCACAAGCCACACGAGCCGTCCGCCTTCGTTGTGAGAGGTATGCCCCGCGTCGGGAGCAGAACCGCATAGACTGCCGCTCACGTCGATTGTGGAAGTACAGTTAGACAATCGACGTATTGGGTCCAAAGTCTTAAATACGAGTCTCTCCATCCTGTCAACGAAACACACTTAACGCCGCAGTACGAAGGCTAATCATGGAATAGCTGTCGCTACGAGGTAGTTCGGAAAGGTGTGTGATCCGCCTCGCTGATGACGGGGCGAATCGAACTGCGGTATCAATGACCCTGCATAAATACATACATCTGTCGTTCATATGAGTCTTGCGCCAGCCGTCTTGACCGCCAACTGTCCGTCCCCCGTCCGAGTCTCATCGGGGAACTCGAATCTCGACCGATAGCAACAACTGATGACCGCGGATTGTGGCCGTGCTGACACACGGCCGAGAAGCGAGTGTCCATCTACTTATCACCGACCCAGAGACTTCAGTGTATCGCCGCCGATGAACATCCGAAGCCCCGTCGGGAGGACTATTGATGGCGTCCTCGACGGGACAACCCCCAGGTCCGACGCCCGAGGACGGGAATGATCGTGGCCCGCCGAGCGCGGACGGCGACCGCGATGGCCCCGATGTCGTTCTCGACGACCCCGAGATATGGGACCGACGTGTGACCGTCCGCGAACGGAAGTTGCGCTCCGAGGCCGTCGACGACCGTCGACGGCCCCGAAGCGTATCCGACACGAACGAAGCCCTCCGCGACTATCTTCGAGATAAGAACTCCATGTCAATTCAGTTCAGTAACGGCGATGTCGAACCCACGAGCCACCGCTTCAGTGACGGCTATGCAAAAGAGAAGTACGGGAAGGTGCTTGGTGCCGACAGGGAAATCATCGCCGATGCCGACGACCTACACTGTGCAATCGTAACGAGACGGGGGTATCCTTGGAACGCTGACGACGATGGCCGTGCCCCCGTGGACTTTCTCGATGACCTACTTGAGTCCAACAGCAACGCGATGGCCGCCTACCGTCGTCACCTCGGGGAACACGCTCGCGTCACCACCATCAAGCACCACGAACACGGGTACCCTCACATCCACGACCACATATGGCACTTCGGCGAGGTAGACCGTGATGATTTAAAGCCCGCTCTTGCCGCACACGTTCGCAATTCCCCCGTCGCCCGTCCCGAGGGCCATCCCGTTGATGGCGCTATACGTGTGTGGGAAGCCGACCCACGTCCGCCCGACGGCAATCCATCGAGGACCCCACGAACGTCCTTGGTCCATCACTGCACCAAGCACCTCTGTTGGGGAGGTGGATTGAACCAGGAGCCGTCGAAGCAACGGCTCATGTCGGCCTTGTGGGTCACAGGACGGTACTCGACGCGTTTTGGAAGCACGTTCGGGGAGTACGTCGAGCGCTCCCAGGACTCGGCCCACGCCGACGACAGAGGCGAGTTTGTCGGTGTGGAATTAGCCGACGGTTCAACGATTGACGCCGAAGACATGGCCGACGGCGGTGGGGGGACCACGATGGTCAAGGCCCGTCCGTGGGTGGACCCCGAGGACGCCGACCCTATTCCCGACCGTTTGTGCGACTGACATATCTCTGTCGTCCGAGGTCGACGGCTCACCTCTGACTAACTACGTACAGATTGCTGGCCGGACGACAATAATTGCCGCTTCTTGATTCCAATCGGTGAATAACCCTCCGACGACGGCGGTTCACTG
Organism: Halobacteriales archaeon QS_9_68_42; assembly: GCA_003022905.1. Next base: position 17,480 of record PXSE01000049.1, on the reverse strand, counting down.
CGGTCGACCGCCATGTGCCGAACGCCGTCGGTCACGGCGATTCCCCGCCGTTGATATGGCGCTGTCCCGATGGCGTACGGGCGGCTGTTTACATCACCATGACTGACACAACCAACTCCGACGACGACCAGGAGCACAGTGAGAACGACGACGACGACGTGACGGAAGTCACGATTCAACGGGACTCCCGTGGGTGGACCGTAGTCGAGACAACGGAGAATGTCGTCTGTGACGTAGGATACGTCATCACCCTGGGGCGGGGGCGTCACCAACGTATCACACTCAAGACCGAGGTGGGCCGTCCCGAGTCCGATACCGACGACGACAAGTAAGGTCGGTCGAGCCCACGTCGCCGTCCGAAGGCATCCCCGTGACGGTTGTGCGCCGTGCGCGCACACGCGTCGCATGGACCGCGTTTCGGCTGGTGTCCCTGTCGGGAAAGCAGTCATGGGTCGACTGTTGCTTGACCCATCCCTATCTGGTGTCAGACAAACTAAAATTCAGACAATGGAATCGGTGTGGCCGTCGAGACTCGACTCATGGTCGACAGGCTACGTGCGTGGTGAGGAGGCGTCTGTCCGCCCGACCGTGTTGCCCTCACCCTCCAGCCACGGAGTCCCGATCTTGGTAGTATCGTCGACGGGTGGGGTACGAGGATGATGCATAACTGACGGTGTACTACAAAAAAGCGTCATTTGTAGTACATTGAAGTTAAGCGGGGTCTAACGGAGAGTGTCCACGGGGACCACAAAGGTGATCACGGCGCTACCACGCCGAGACCGTGGACGGTAGCCCGTCCATGACGACGAACGACCCGACGGCGCATAAGCATCACGACGACGAGTGTACCGACGACGAGGCAACCGACTGTGGCTGTTCTGAGGAGCTTGCCTGCTACGTCCACTTCGAGCCGAGCGCCGACCGAGAGGGCGCTGGCGGCCCGCCTATCGCCCTCACAGACGGCGGAGACACCGACGACGGAATCTCCCTTGGCGATACCTTCCACCTGGTGGGCGTTGCCCCCGTTTGCGAAGTGGCGATGTTCACCCACAGTGACGATGCGGTGGTCTTAGAGACTATGGGAACGAGCCGTGTCCGTTCGTATATTATCCCAAAGGCCGCTCTGGAGAACAGCAACATAGCGGTCCCCGCGTAGGCCGCCTGTCGGCGCTTTCTGTCGATACACCGTCCGTCATGCTTATAAGTGAAATACGATTATAACTGTATGTCGTCGGCGTCACCGACCTCATCGCGCCACCTCCCCACAGCGGGGAGATACTAATGATGGTCGGCAATGACGACACCAGACTCTCTCGGAGGAGTTGGTCTATATCGCCGAAAGCGACTACGCGGCGTCGTGGGTTGCGCGTCGGCTGCTCGAAGCACGCTCCAGACGGTCGGACGAGCGGGTTTCGGAAGTGAAAGCGAAGTAGGCTACTCCTCCAGAAGTTCCTCAAGGATCTCTGGATTCTCTTTCAGTTCCGCCTTGAGCTGTTCGAGCGCCGCTTGACCACGCTCGTCGCCGAGAGCCTTCGCCGCCCCACGAGATTCGTCGATGTCGCTCATCACAGACTCCTTCGTCTCTTTCGTATCAGGAGCATACACCTCGCCGCACTTTGGGCAGTAACGGGCGTCATCGGGCAGTTGGTGGTCACAGACGGCACAGATGGGCGGCGAGAGGGGGTTCGTTTCTTCGGGTTCTCGGAGCCCCTGAGCCACTTCAGCATCCTTGATATGGTCGTCCATCTCCAGATGCGAGTACGTCTTTTCCATGACCCGAGAGTGAGCGGGATGCCCGATGAGCGCCTTAATGGTATCGTTGTCCATATTATATCTTTTCTTGCAGACGGTGACGAAGTAATGTCTGAACGAGTGGGCGTTACACCGTTTGTCGATCCCTGCTCGTTGTCGAATCTCCTGTAAATTGTATTGAACCGCGTTGTCGGAGAGTCGTTCTCCGTGTTCTTCTAACCCTGCCGTCAACTGTTGGGCGGTAAATAGATGCTGGTCACCGAAATCGTCGTCCCCGCTACACGGATGGTATTCGAGCCATTGCCGAACGGCTTCCCGAGCACCGAGAAGCGGTCGTTTGCGCCCATTTTTATCGGCACCTTTCAGTCCATCCGCCTCGTTATTGAGGTAGAAATGTCCGTTCTCGGCGTCGATGTGCTTGATTTTGAGGGACTTGAGCGCGCCGATTCGTTGCCCCGTGCAAATGAGCATTTCGAGCAATGCTCTGTTCCGAGGGTTGTTAGTGGCATCACGAAGCGCCTGAATTTCCTCCTTGGTGTACATATCCTCTGTGTCGACGGAGGTGTCTTGCGGAGCATACATCGTGATTTCCTCCTGTTCTGCTTCGGTCCAATCGAATTTGAGGAGGGTCCGAAGCGCCGTCTGATACGAGCGAATCGAGTTTTTCGTTACACCGCCATCCTTCACGAACCCCGCCGTGCCCATCTCGATTTCGCGCAGCCTCCGATTCAATTCCTCCGTCGGGGCATCGGCAATCGGGTCTTGTACGTCCATCTTTGCGAGCCTCCGAAGGCGAGAAGCGTAATTACGGAGGGTCAAGGGGGCGCGGTGTTCGCCGTCAGGAGGGTCGGGTAGTTCCTCGGAACTTCGTTCGAGGAGATTCGCGTAGTCGTGCGTTGTCTCGCCATCGCCTTTTTGTACGGACGTCTCGGAGTCGTATGCGGCGACGAGGGTGAGGATCGATTCAAAATCATCATCGTCCAGTGCGCCGCTCTCATTCGCTTCCGAAATCCGACCCACTTCAGTCGCCAATTTGTGTCGAGGAGTCTGCTTCGACATAGATTTTCATGGTCGCCCCGATACTTAGTGTTTGATATTCACAGTCTCGTCGCAGTTATCCGCATGATTTCGTCGAACATACGCGTCCGGTCGGAGGGAGGGGTGTTG